>JBFGFY010000007.1:0-42062 GCA_041579355.1 Longimicrobiales bacterium
ACGCTCATGATGGGTGACACCGTGGAGGAGATCGCCGTCGGCATCGACTCGTCCTCGTGGAGACAGCCGCTCGGCGTATTCGGCATCATCACCCCGTACAACTTCCCCGTGATGATCCCGCTCTGGTTCTGGCCGTACGCCGTGGCGACGGGGAACACGGTGGTGCTCAAGCCGAGCGAGCAGGATCCGCTCACCCACCAGAAGATCGTCGGCCTCGCGGAGGAGGCCGGCCTACCGCCGGGGGTGCTGAACGTCGTGCACGGCGGACGGGAGTGCGTCGAGGCGATCTGCGACCATCCGGAGATCGTGGGCGTGAGCTTCGTCGGATCGAGCCGGGTCGCCGAGATCGTGTACCGGCGCGCGACCGCCACCGGGAAGCGCGTGCAAGCCCTGGGTGGCGCCAAGAACTACATGATCGTGCTGCCGGACGCCGACATGGACCTGGCGCTCGAGGCGTGCCACAGCTCGATCTTCGGCTCGTCGGGGCAGCGCTGCCTGGCGGGCAGCATCGTCGTGGGCGTCGGGGACGCGCACCCGGAGATCCGCGAGCGGATGCTCGACGCCGCGGCCGCGATACGGCTCGGCGACGGGCTCGACGAGGCCACCGACATGGGCCCCGTCATCTCGGCGGTGCACCGGGACCGTGTGAAGTCGTACATCGACCAGGGCGAGGCCGACGGCGCGAAGCTCTCCCTCGACGGCCGTCGGGCCACCGTCAAAGGTCTGGAGGGCGGCTATTGGGTCGGACCCACCGTCTTCGAGGACGTCGCGCCCGATATCTCGATCGGCAGGGAAGAGATCTTCGGGCCCGTCGCGGGGATCAACCGCGCCAAGGATCTCGACGAGGCCGTCGCGATGATGCACGGGAGCCGCTACGGCAACGCCTGCTCGATCTTCACCACGAGCGGAAAGGCGGCGCGGGAGTTCCGCTACCAAGCGGGGATCAGCATGATCGGGGTGAACATCGGTGTGGCGGCACCGATGGCGTTCTTTCCCTTCGGGGGCTCGAAGCAGTCGTTTTACGGCGACCTCAAGGCCCAGGGCCGCGACGCCGTCTCCTTCTTCACCGACCAACGCGTCGTGATCGAGCGGTGGTGAGGCCGCTCCCACCGACCGGCGACAGGGAAGCGACATGAACCCACAGACTTTGGCCACGGGGCCCACGAGCGCGGAGATCGTCCACGGGCAGAAGGAATACCTCCTGCCGTCGCTGCTGCACCTTTACAAGGAGCCCCTGGCTCTCACGGAAGGTGAGGGAGTGCGCCTGCGGGACCCTGAGGGCCGCGAGTATCTCGATCTCTTCGCGGGCATCCTCACGACCTCGGTCGGTCACTGCAATCCGCGTGTGGTCGCCGCAGTGACCGAGCAGATGAACAAGCTGGGCCACGTCTCTACGCTCTACGCGACCGAGGCGCAGGTGGAGGCGGCCCGTAAGCTCGCCGACATCGCCCCGGGGGCGCTCAAGAAGACCTTCTTCAGCAACTCGGGCACCGAGGCGATCGAGACCGCGCTGATGATGGCATGCCTTGCGACGGGCCGGAGCGAGATCGTGGCGCTCCGACTGGCCTACCACGGGCGCTCTTTCATGGCGACCGGCGTGACCGCGCATTCGGCCTGGCGTCCGCTCGCGTCCTCGATCGCCGGCATCGTGCACGCCAAGGCTCCGAACCCCTACCGCTGCCCGTTCAAGCAGCCTTGTGACGAGAGCTGCACGGACCGCTTCGTCGCCGACCTGGAGGAGGTCATCATCACGACGACGAACGGCCGGCCGGCCGCGTTCATCGCGGAGACCGTGCAGGGCGTCGGCGGCTACGTGGTACCGCCGCCCAACTACCTGAAGAGGGCCGCGGAGGTCATCCGACGCTACGGCGGGCTCCTGATCATCGACGAGGTGCAGGCCGGGTTCGGCCGCCTCGGGGACCACTGGTTCGGCATTCAGCACTTCGACGTCGAGCCCGACATCATGGTGATGGCCAAGGGCATCGCGAACGGCTGGCCCGTGGGCGCGACGATCACGACCGACGAGATCGCAGACGGCTGGAAGGGGAAGACGATCTCCACCTTCGGCGGCAACCCGGTCTCGATGGCGGCGCTGTGCGCCACGCAGGACGAGCTGCGCGACCACGCCGCGCCGGTGAACGCGAAGGCTCGCGGCGAGCAGCTGCGCGCCGGGCTCCTGAAGCTGCAGGAGCGCCACGCCTGGATCGGCGACGTGCGGGGCATGGGCCTCATGCAGGGGATCGAGATCGTGAGAGACCCGAAGACCAAGGAGCCCGACAAGGATCGGGCCGCACGGCTCATGGAGGCGACCCGCGACGAGGGTGTGCTCGTCGGGCAGGGCGGGCTCTGGGGCACGGTCGTGCGCATCGGTCCTTCGCTGCTGATCACCGAGGAGGAGGTGGCCGAGGGGATCGAGAGGTTCGGCCGCGCTTGTGACAAGGTGGGAGGGTGATCGCGGGGCTCCCCGCGGACGCCTGGGCTTTGCTGGTGGTCGCGGTCGGTCTCGGCCTCGGCCTGGAGCTGGCGTTCATGACCGCGCGGCGTCGCGACGTCCCGCGCGGTGACCGACCGGGGGGCGAGGGGGCGGAGGCCGGAGACGCCGCGTGACGTCGAACACGATCGTCGGCGTCCTGGTCGGCTATCTCGTGATCCTGCTCGCGATCGGCTTTTGGAGCAGCCGCGAGTCACGCGACCTCAAGGGCTACTACGTCGCGGGGAAGAAGCTGCCTGCGTGGGTCATCGCGTTCAGCATGAACGCGACGGGCGAGAGCGCGTGGCTGCTGCTCGGGCTCACGGGGATGGGGTACGCGATCGGCGTACACGCCTTCTGGGTGATCCTGGGTGAGGTGCTCGGCGTGGCCGCAGCCTGGGTGTTCGTGGCGCGGCCGTTCAAGGAGTACACCGACCGCTTCGACGCCATCACCGTACCTGACTATCTGACCGACCGCTTCCGCGACACGACCCACGTCTTCCGCTGGGTCTCCGCGATCATCATCCTGAGCATGGTGATGGCGTACGTCGCGGCGCAGCTCACCGCGTCGGGGAAGGCTTTCGACTCCTTCCTCGGCACCGGCTACACGACGGGCGCCGCGATCGGCCTCGCGATCGTGCTCTTCTACACGACGGTGGGCGGCTTCAAGGCGGTCGCGTATTCGGACTTCCTGCAGGGCGCGCTCATGCTCGGCTGCCTGATCATGTTGCCCATCGTCGGCATCATGGCGGCTGGGGGGTGGGGTGCGATGCTGGGCGCGCTCGAGGCTGCCGACCCTGCGCTGCTCCGCCCGATGGGTGAGTTCGGGCTCGGAGCGGCGGGTATAGCGAGCGCGCTAGGGTTCGTCGCGATCGGCTTCGCGTTCCTCGGCTCGCCGCAGCTCCTCACGCGCTTCATGGCGGCCCGCGACCAGAAGCAGATCGTCGACGGGGGCTTCTGGGCCGTGCTCTGCGTGATCGGCTTCGACGTAGGCGCCGTCTTCGCAGGCATGGCCGGCCGCACGCTCTTTCCCGGCCTCGCCGACCCCGAGACGATCCTTCCCGAAATGAGCGCGGCGCTCTTTCCCGCCTTCTTCACGGGGATCTTCTTGGTGGTGGTGCTGGCGGCGATCATGTCGACCGTCGATTCGCTCCTGATCCTCGCGTCCTCGGTCGTGGTGCGCGACGTGGTGCAGAAGGCGATGGGCTCGCAGGCGTCCGAGCGGCGGCTCTCGCTTCTGGGGAAGGCCGTCACGGTCGTGATCGGCGGCGTTGCGTTCTGGGTCGCGCTCGAGGAAGTGCGGGTGATCTTCTACTTCGTGCTCTTCGCCTGGTCGGGCATCGCGGCCGCGTTCACACCCGTCGTGCTATGCTCCCTCTTCTGGAAGCGTACGACGAAGGCGGGTGCGGTCGCGGGCATGATCGGCGGCTTCGTGGTCACGGTCGTGTGGACCGTCGCCTTCAAGGAGCGATTCTACGACCTCTACGAGATGATTCCGGGCTTCGTCGCCGGCTTCGCATGCTGCATCGGGGCCAGCCTGCTCACGCCGCCGGAGGAAGAGGCGGCCGCCGAGCTCGACTCGGTGCGTGCTTCGGTCGGCCCGACCTTCACTCCCAGGCGCGCGACTACCGACGAATAAATGGCCACCGCGCTCGGGCGGCGACCGGCTCGACCTTCCTCGCGAGCGTTACGCCTGTGCGCTCGGGATCTGCTTGGTGTGGTGGCGCGTGTGCAGCTCGGTGACGCGCGCGTAGTCCTGTAGCGACACCTTCCCGAAGGCGCCGCTCTTGACCGCGTCGCCCTGGGCGGCGCGAGCCCGGTACGCCTCGTCGAACTTGGTCATGGCCGCCTCGAGGCGCGCCCGCGCTTCCGAGGGCGACGCCGGGCCCGGGTCGGGGACCTTCGATGGGTCCATCGGCTTGTTCGTCTTGGCTTTCGGGAACTTCCCCGTCTTCACCGCGCGGTTGAAGATCACCCGTGCCAGGGGGCGGACGAAGAACGGGAGCGTGGGCAGCTTCGTCGGGCGTCCAGCGATGACGTTCCCACCTTCTTCGTAGGAGCGCGCTACGTGCTCGACGACCTGCTGGGGCGACCACTTCCCGGGAGCCGGGGGGGTGGTCCAATTGGAGCCGGCGCGCTCGGCGGCCTTGACCATCTCGTCGACGGCGGCGCGGTTGGCGGCGAGTGCGGGATCGACGTCGGCCATGTTTCCCTCCTTGGCTGGACGTTCGCGATGCCAGGCGGGTACAGTGGGGCTGGTGGGCTGCGGACGCCAGGTGAGTCGGGGGTTGGGGCGCCGCCTGGCCCCGCGCGGACCCGTTCCCTACGATCCCCTCCGGTTGGAACGTCGGCACGCAAGGAGGGCAGCATGGGCGAGCTCAGCCGCAAGGACTTCCTCGGACTCGGAACCCTCACGGCTGCGGGCCTGGCCGCCGGCTGCGCCCCCGGAGGTGGTCAGGGCGCCGCGGCGACGGTGGCGCCGGATCTCATCCTCGTCAACGGGAACGTGCTCACGCAGGATGACGCGAGCCCGGGCGCGGAGGCGTTCGCGATCAAGGACGGGCGCTTCGTCGCGGTGGGCTCCTCCGACGACGTCCGCAACCTCGCCAGCCCGAACACCCCGGTGATCGACGCGGCGGGCATGACGGTCGTGCCCGGCTTCATCGATGCGCACTCCCATCCGTCGGGGGCGGGACTCAACGCGATCAGGAACGTGAACACGAACTTGGGATCGATTCGGGCCATCAAGGCCGCGCTGAGCGAGCGCGCGCGTCGCACGCCGCCCGGCGAGTGGATCGTGGGGTACATGTACGACGACACGAAGCAGGAAGAGGGGCGTCCTCTCCTGCGCCGGGACCTGGACGAGGTCAGCCGCGATCATCCCATCATGGTGGGACACCGGGGTGGTCACACGGGCGTCTACAACTCGAAGGCCTTCGAGCTGGCCGGCGTGACGGCCCGGACTCCGGACCCCTTCGGCGGACACTTCGAGCACGAGAACGGGGAGCTCACTGGCAAGGTCGCCGAGCGAGCCCGCGCCGTCTTCGACGTCCCGAACACGTCCACGCGCGAGGAGCGCGCGGCGGGGATCGCCAAGATCTGCCAGGAGATGAACGCAACCGGGCTTACCTCCGTGCACTCGGCCGGCACGGGCACCGCCGACTGGATCGCGTATCAGGACGCCTACGCGGCGGGTGACCTGACTTTCCGCATGACCGCGATGGCCCGCGGGGGCGCATACCCGGCCATGCTCGAGGCCGGCATCCGATCCGGTTTCGGAGACGAGTGGCTACGAGTCGGCGCCGTGAAGTTCGGTGCCGACGGCTCGGCTTCCGAGCGCACGATGGCGATGAGCACGCCCTACGAGGGACGCCCGGAGGACTTCGGCATCCTGACGATGACTCAGGAGCAGGTCCACGAGGTCGTGGACGAGGCGCACCAGGCCGGGTGGCAGATCGCGATCCACGCGAACGGTGACGTCGCGATCGACATGGTCTTGAACGCGTACGAGCGGGCTCAGCGCCAGTGGCCCCGCGAGAACACTCGCCACCGGCTCGAGCACTGTTCGCTCGTGAACCCCTCCCTGCTCCGCCGCATCGCCGACGGGGGGTACATCCCCGCCCCGTTCTACACGTATGCGCACTACCATGGGGAGAAGTGGATCGAGTACGGCGAGGCGAAGATGGAGTGGATGTTCGCCCACAAGTCGTTCCTCGACTACGGCATCATGGTCGCGCCCGCGTCGGACCACCAACCCGGTCCGTACGAGCCGCTCATGGCGCTCCAGTCGATGGTCACGCGCAAGGACTTCTCGGGCAGGGTGTGGGGCCCGAGCCAGCGCATCACGCTCGATCAGGCGCTCAAGGTCTGCACCGTGCACGGCGCCTACGCCTCCTTCGAGGAGAACGAGAAGGGGACGATCACAGCGGGGAAGCTCGGTGACTTCGTGATCCTCGCCGACGATCCGCACGACGTGGAGCCCGATTTGATCAAGACCATCCAAGTGGTGAGAACGGTCGTCGGAGGGAGGACGGTCTACGAAGCGTAAAGCCGCGGAGGCCCAGCCCGAGCCGCGACCGAGCTCGCGACGGCTCCGCTACTCCGTCGCGATGAGCCTCGACGGCTTCATCGCCGACGAGAGCGGCGGCTACGAGTGGATCATCATGGATCCCTCGATCGACTTTGCCGCGTACCTGTCGAAGATCGACGCGCTGATCATGGGACGCGGCACCTACGAGGTGACGCAGGCCGCCGATGGCCCCGGATTCGGGAGCGAGATGGAGATCTACGTGGTCTCGACCACGCTCGAGCCGGACGACCACCCGAGCGTCACGGTGGTCTCCCAGGATGTAGAGCGCTTCGTGGCGGACCTCAAGAAGGAGCCAGGCAAGGACGTCTGGCTGTTCGGCGGCGGCGTCCTCTTCCGAAGCCTGCTCGAGGCGGGGCTCGTGGACAGGGTCGAGGTGGGGGTGATGCCGGTCCTGCTCGGACAGGGAATCCCGCTGCTGCCGGGCTTCGGCGGGCGAGACGGGACGGCCTGGCAGCGACTCCGCCTACACAGCGTCGAGGAGATGCCGAAGACCGGCATCCTTCTGCTCAAGTACGACGTGGAGAGCGGCTCCTAGTTCGCCTTCTCCTCCAGCCACCGCTCCGGTGAGAGTGTGCGCCGGCGCTCCTTGGGCCTCAGGCGGAACCACCGCGCGACGAGCAGGATCTCCGCCGCGTCCTGCGGCTCGAGGCCCCCGGGCCCCCCGTCCACGTCGCCGTACACGGACTCGATCGCCCGAGCCACGGCAGCCCGAGCCCGCTTGCCCTTCGGATGCGGAAGCTCCCGCCGAATGCGCCCTCGGCGAATCAAATAGACTCGATCATCGCCGCCGTGGCCGGGCACGCGGTACACGAACGTGAGATCTTCCACGGCCCCCCGGAACGCGACGAGCTGATCGCGGAAGTCCCGCAGCCGCTCGAGACGGTCTCTCAGCAGCGCCGCGTACTCGAACTCGAGGCGCGATGCGGCCTCGTTCATCTGGCGCTCGATGTCCGCCAAGGGGGCCTCCGCTCGCCCCTCCAAGAACCGTCGCGCGAGGTCGACGGCCCTCCGGTACTCGGCCGCTTGCGGCCGCCCGCAGCAAGGTGCCAGACACGTCTTCAAGTCGGCACGGATACAGTGGGGGATCCGCCCGGACTCGAACATCTCGAGCTGGTCCTCGAAGAAGACCGGCGTGGACGCTGGACAGTCGCGCAGTCCGAGAACCTGTGCCAGCTCGCGCACCGTATCCGCGACGGTCCGCACCCGTGGGAAGGGACCGTAGTAGGTGGAGCCGTCTTCCGTGACGCGCGTCACGGGGAGCACTCTCGGCGCCGGCTCTCGGGTCACCTTCACGAAAGCATAGATGCGCCGCCGCCGGTGCTGCACGTTGAAGCGGGGTTGCCATTGCTGAATGAGCTTCATCTCCCTGATGAGCGCGTAGAACTCGTTGGGGATGTAATCCCACTCGATCCGGGCCGTTTCCTGGATGAGGTCCCATGACTTCTCACCCCTCGGCGCGCGGAAGTAAGAGAGCAAGCGCGTCCGGAGACGCACGGACTTACCTACGTAGAGGAGCTCGTCGGCCGCGCCGAGCATGCGGTAGACGCCCGGCCGGTTCTCGAGCTCGGCGCGGACGCGCTCGCGGAGGTCCGTGGTCTCGGTCAAGGATCCGGGGGCAGGGAGGGAGTGCACGCCGCCGGCGGCCCTAAGCTCGCTCGGGGGGTGGCGCTTTCGCTCTTTCTTCGGGAAAATAGAAGGGTCGGCCGTGCGCCGCCAACGACCCGGGAGGCCATCGTGCGCGCCCCCGGCCGACTGCTAGCCTGGATAGCCGACCCCTCCTCGACCCGCCGATGACGACCAGCCCGGACAAGACGCTGCGCGACCCGCTCTGGGACACGATCCGCTTGGACGCGACCGCGGTCCGGATCGTGGACACCCCCGAGTTCCAGCGCCTCCGGTACATACGTCAGCTCGGCTTCACCCACCTCGTATATCCCGGCGCGACCCACACGCGCTTCGATCACGCTCTGGGCGTCTACCATCTGACCCGCACGGCCCTGCGCCACCTGCGCGAGCGCGGGGGTGTGCCCCCCGAGGTCTGGGTAGGAGAAGAGCTGGTGCCGTATGCCGCCTTGCTCCACGACATCGGCCACTATCCCTTCTCACACGCGCTCGAGGAGCTCGAGACCGAGCCGGTGCCGGCCCATCACGAAGACGTCGCCCAGCGCTTCTTCGCCTCGGCGTCCCTGCGCGACGCGCTCGCGCCTCTCGGCCTGACGGCGCCCGAGCGCATCCACGATCTGATCCGCGGTGTGAGCGAGATCCCCCTGCGTGGGCTCGTGAGTGGGAGTCTCGATCTCGACAAGATGGAGTACCTCCGCCGCGACGCGTTCTTCTGCGGAGTGCCGTACGGCGAAGTCGACGTGTCGCGCCTCCTGCAGGGGCTCATGCTCCTGCAGGACCCCGAGCGCGGGGTGTACGAGGTCGGGGTGCACGAAAAGGCGGTCGCGGCCCTCGAGTCGCTGCTGTTCGCCAAGTATCAGATGTTCCGGAACGTCTACTGGCACCATGCCGTCCGCGCGGCCACGGCGCTGTACAAGCGGCTCGTCGAAGAGTCGGTCCGCTCAGGCCTCCTCGCCCCGGACGAGCTGATCGGGCCGACCGACGAAGAGCTCCTGTACCTGATCGGCCGCCGCGCGCACGACGACGACGGAGAGGTGGCGGAGCGCATCGCGACGCGGTGGCTGCCGGCGCTGCGGCATCGCAAGCTGTCCAAGCGGGCGCTCGAGCTCACGGCCGCCGACCTGGCCGGCCGACAGGTGGAGGACTGGGCCGTCGGCGACTCCCCCTGGAAGCGGGCCGTGGAAGACGACTTGGCCGCCGCCTTGGGCCTCGAGCCCGGCGAGGTGGTGATCGACTTCCCGGCCAAGCCGCAGATGTTCCAGCTCGACGTGCTCGTGGAGCGGCGGGCCGGGCACGTGCAGCGCCTGGACATGGAGGGGCTCGAGGGGCTCCTCGACCTGCCGAGGGTCTCGCAGGAGCTCTACCAATCGGCGCGCGTGCTCCGAGTCTTCACGTTCGAGCGCCGACAGGTGTCGGCAGACCAGGTCCTCGAGCGGATCACACGACCCGCTGGGAGCGTCTAGGAGACTAGCTCGGCGCGATCGTCACCAGGACGGCCGTGATGTTGTCGTAGCCGCCCGCTTCGTTGGCGGCGTCGAGCAGCGCCTGTAACGTACGCTCGCCCGCCGGCGCCCCGTTCGTTCCCACCGCAGCGAGCTCGCGGGAGAGGATCTCCTCGAGCTGCTCGTCCTCGATCATGCCGACGAGCCCGTCGGTGCAGAGGAGGAAGGCGTCCCCGACCTCGACCGATCCATAGAGGATATGTGGGGTGGGCGCGTCCTCGAGACCCAGACATTGCGTGAGGAGGTGCGAGAAGGGGTGCCTGCGCGCCTGTTCCAGCGTCAGCACCTTCGCTTCGACACGCTCCTGCACCCAGGTATCGTCACGTGTGAGCTGCGTCAGCTTGCCGCCGCGGAAACAGTACGCTCGCGAGTCCCCCACGTGGCCCAGGACGTACACATCCGCCTCGGGATCGACCGCCATCGCGGTGATGGTGGTTCCCATCCCCTCGAGGTCGGGCTCTCGCTCGCCCTCGGCTCGGATCTCCTGGTGCGCCTTGATCACCGAGCGACGCATCGCCGAGGACAGGCGCGCAGGAAGATCCAGGTGGTCGGGCGCCGGCGTCGAGAGCTCCTCGGCGAGCACCCTGGCGGCGGTTTCCGCCGCGATGCGACTCGCGACGTCCCCTCCCGGATGCCCTCCCATACCGTCTGCCACCACCGCTACGCCCAGCTCGGGCACGAGCCAGAGGCTGTCCTCGTTTCGGGTCCTCGTCCGTCCTACGTCGGAGAGGCCGACGACGAAGGGGATATGTGGCACGAGTGCGGGGTACGGGGTGGGAAGGCAACGGGGCGCACGCGGCGCGTCCACGAACGACGGAAGGTAGAGAGCCGCGCGCGACGGGGGCAACCGTGCGCCCGGCCCGCGCGAAGGGGGGCGGCGAAGTCATCCGGCTTGAAGGTCCGCGGCGCCGGGAACCTGCTCCCGGGGGTGGAGTAGCAGCCCGCGGACCAATTGACACCGAGACCTGGCGCCTCCACGTTAAACGGCTTAGGATCTCGCGAGAAATACGCCAGTAAAGCGCCTGCTGCCGGCTTCATGGACGTGCGTGACCGCGGTGGGGATTAGAGGAGATAGAAGATGGCCGCTGCCACGACCACGAAGCGCCGCAAGCGTCGAGGGAAGGGGAACCTCCTTTCGGGCTTCGACGCGAGCGTGGAGGAGCAGAGCGCTCTCGACCAGTACCTGCGGGATGTCAGCCGCCACGAGCTCATCACGCCCGATCGTGAGAAGGAGCTCGGCGCGCGCGCTCAGAAGGGTGACCAAGAGGCCATCCAGGAGCTCGCCCGCGCCAACCTGCGGTTCGTCATCAGCGTCGCGAAGAAGTATCAGAATCGCGGCGTCTCCCTCACGGACCTGATTCAGGAAGGCAACGTCGGCCTCGTCACCGCTGCGCGGAAGTTCGATCCCGAGCAGGGCGTGAAGTTCATCTCCTACGCGGTGTGGTGGATCCGGCAGGCGATCCTCGCGTCGCTCGCGAATCACGGGCGTGCGGTGCGTGTACCGCTCAACCGTGCCTCCGACCTCGCGCGAATCTTCCGCGAGAAGGAGCGCCTGAAGCAGGAGAAGGGCCGGGAGCCCACGACGGACGAGCTCGCAGAGGCGACGTTCCTCACTCCCGAGCTCGTCGAGTCCTTGCAGACTCTGAATGCGGCTGAGATCCGCCTGGACGCGCCGATTGGCGACTCCGAGGACTCGCAGCTGGTCGAGCGCTTCATCACCGAAGAGGCTGCCGAGCCCGAAGTCGAGGTGGAGAGCCGTCTCCTCACCGAGACGGTCACCGAAGCGCTGTCCACCCTCGAGGCGCGTGACGCCAAGGTGCTCAGGCTCTACTTCGGCCTCGAGGGCGAGCGTGAGCACACGCTCGAGGAGATCGGCAACATGCTCGGAGTGACCCGCGAGCGTATCCGCCAGCTCCGCGACCGTGCGCTGAGGCGTCTGCGTGAGGGCGACAAGGGCAACGCTCTGGAGTCGTTCGCGGCGTAACGCCGTCGGCCGGGCCAGCTCGGAGTCTCCATAGGCCAGGCTGCGCTCGGATCGGTCCACAGCACGGGGGGCGGCGTGTACGCCATCGCCCTACCCGACGGCCGCACCGTGCAGGCGTCGTTGCGTGGTCGCCTGAAGCAGACCGGCAGCCCCGTCGTCATCGGAGACCGCGTGCGGGTCTCCGAAGCCGGTGAGGGTGCCTGGACGATCGAAGCGGTCGAGCCTCGAGCTGCGGAGTTGGTACGTCGTGGCCGGGGCGGACGGGCGCCGAAAGTCCTGGCCGCGAACCTGGACCGCGTGTTCGCGGTGCTGGCGCTTCGCGACCCTCCCGCCACCCACGAGCTGGTCGACCGTCTGCTCGTGATGATCGAGGCGAGTGGCATTCATCCTCACCTGGTGCTCAACAAGGTGGATTTGCAGGGTGCCGCGGAAGGCGCGGCGGAGCTCGCCGACCTCTATGATCGGATCGGCTACCGGACGTTCGTGGTGAGCGCCCGGACCGGTGAGGGGCTCGGGCTGCTGCGCGAGGTCATCTGCCACGGCAGCTCCGCGCTGATCGGTCCATCAGGGGTGGGCAAGTCCTCGCTTCTCAACGCTCTCGATCCTGAGCTGGACCTGCGCACCGCGGAGGTCTCGGGTAAGACGGGGACCGGTCGACACACGACGGTCTCGTCCCGCATGATCAGCCTCGAATGCGGTGGCATCGTGGCCGATACCCCTGGCTTCAGTGAGGTTGCGCTCTGGGGGATCGCGCCAGGCGAGGTCGCGAGCTGCTTTCCGGAGCTCTCCGAGCCGGCGTCGGACTGTCGCTTCCGAAACTGCACACACGTGCGTGAGCCGGGGTGCGGGGTCCAATCGGCGCTGACGGAAGGCGGGGTCGAGGAGTCGCGCTACCGGAGCTACGTGAAGCTATTCGGCGAGGCGGTAGAGGCCGAATCGGTCTAACCGTTCCTCCGACGCGGTGTCACCCTGGGCGCTCCCGTGAGCGGGTCGGGCCGCACGGAGATCGGCCACTCGTAGACGTCTGCCAGCACGTCCTCGCGCACGACTTCCGCGGGGATGCCGTCGGCGGCCACCGTGCCACGTGAGAGCAGGAGCATCCGGTCTGCGAACTGCGCGGCCACATCGAGCCCGTGTGTGATCAAGACCACGGTCATGCCGTCGTCGGCAGCCGCGCGCAGGAGCTCCAGGATCGCCATCTCGTGCCTGATGTCGAGGCTCGCCGTCGGCTCGTCCAGCACGAGCGCTCGGGGCTCCTGCGCGAGCGCTCGGGCGATACGCGCCCGCTGGAGCTCACCGCCCGAGAGCGTCGTCACGTCCCGCTGCGCCAGATCGGCCACGTCGCAGGCCACGAGCGCACGTTCGACGGCCCGACGGTCTTCTTCTCCCTCCGCCTCGAGCGGACCGAGATGCGGGTAGCGTCCCATCGCCACGAGCTCACGCGTGGTGAGCGGGAAGGCGATCGTCTCGCTCTGAGGTACGGCTCCCACCGCCCTTGCCATCTCCTTCCGGCTCCAGGCAGGGGTGCCGCGGCCGTCCAGGGTCACACGCCCTGAGGCCAGCGGCGTGACGCCAAGGAGTGCCCTCATGAGTGTGGACTTCCCCGACCCGTTCGGCCCCAGCACGGCATAGAACGCGCCGGAGGGCACGTCCACGGTGACCGCCTCGAGCGCTGGGCGCCGTAGGCCGGGGTACCGTACCGTGAGCCCCTCGGCCTGGAGCCTCACGACGGCCTCAGGCTGCGGCGTAGCAGTCCGAGGAAGAACGGCACTCCCACGAACGCCGTGATGACGCCGATGGGGATCTCCGTCGGAGCGAGCGCGAGCCGCGCGATGAGGTCCGCGAGCGTTAGAAACGCCGCTCCGGCCAGGAAAGAGAGGGGCATGAGGGCGCGATGGTCCGGGCCCGTGAGGAGCCGCACGGCGTGTGGGACAACGAGCCCTACGAAGCCGATCACACCCGCGACGGCTACGCCCGAGGCGGTCACCAGCGCCGCGACCGCGAGCGATACGCGCTTCACGCCCTCCACGTCGGCGCCGAGGTAGTGGGCTGTCTCCTCGCCGATGGCCATGAGATTCAACGGGCGCGCCAGTCCGATGAGCAGGAAGACGGCCGGAAGCGTATAGACGGCGGTCAGTAGAACACTGCCCCAGCTCGCCGCCGCCAGGCTTCCCATGATCCATAGCACGGCACTCTGCACCGTGCGGGCGGGAGAGATCGACAGGATGAAGGCGATGCAAGCCGAGAAGAACGCGGCCACGACCACGCCGGCGAGCAGGAGCACGCGCACGTCCATCGCCCTTCCCGTCGATGTGGCGACGCGGAAGACCAGCGCGATCGCGAGGAGCGCGCCGCCGAATGCGGCCAGGGGAAGCGCCCAAGAACCGGATGCCGCCCAACCGAGCGCCAGCACCAGGACGGCCCCCACCGACGCGCCGCCGGAGATGCCGAGGATGTAAGGCTCTGCGAGGGGATTCCGCAGCAGCGCCTGGAACGTGGCACCGGCGACGGCGAGCCCACCCCCCACGAGCATGCCGAGCAGGACGCGCGGGAGCCGAAGTTGGAGGACGATGTCGCGCTGTGCAGGATCGCCGCCCCCGAGCAGCACCTCCACCAACGATCCGGTCGACACGGGGACGGATCCAAATCGTACGCCCAATGCGAGGGACAGGAAGAGAGCCAGCGTGAGGGCCGCCGTGAGTGACCACCGGCTCATCGTGTGATCTCGGATGCCCTAGTCATAGCGGGCGACGCGCGTCACTGTTCGCTGCGCCCGTGCAGAAGCTCGGCGAGGCGGTGGGCGGCATCCACGACGCCCGGACCCGGGATCTCCACCTCGTCTCCCACGTGTTCGATGCGGGCGCTTGGCGTGAGAGCGCGATCGTACGTGGCTCCAGCGGAGAGCAAGATCACCTCTATGTCGCGTGTCCGAAGCTCCTCGGGGCTCACGGCAGCATAGAGTGAACCCAGGTCCGAGAAGGCGTTGTCGCCACCGACGAGCGAGACGAGCTCGTCGATGTAGGTGCCCGGCCCGGCAACCCAAGGAGGTGTTCCTCCGAGCACGTACGCGACTCGGACCCGCTCGAGTCCCCGGACGCTGTGCGCCACGTCCGCCAGCCCCGCTCGGAGCGCAGTGACGAGCGAGTCTGCTGCGAGCTCCCGACCCGTCGCGGTGCCGAGCAGGCGAGCGGTCCCATAGATGTCCTCGACGCGGTCGGGGCGCACCGCGAGGTGTGCGATCCCGAGCGACGCGAGGCGAGCCGGAGTGCGCACGTCTTGCTGACCGGCGAAACGCACCACGAGGTCGGGCCGGAGAGCCACCAGCGCTTCGAGATTCGGTTCGATTCCGCCTCCCACCGAGGGGACGGACGAGAGCCCGGGCGAGCGGTCGAAGTCGGTCCTGCCGACGATCAGCTCGGCCGCGCCCAGCGACAGCAGCGTTTCCGTGGCGGAAGGGACGAGTGAGACCACCCGGCGCGCGGGCCCGGCAAGCACCACCTCGGCGCCGGACGCGTCGATGAGGTGGACCGCGGCGCCGGCCGATCCGCGATCCGTGGCCTCGTTACCCGCGCAGCCCAGGCAAAGAAGGGCCGTCAGGACGCGGACACCGGGGAGGCGCGAGGCGGGCCGGCTCATCCCCCCGCGACGGCCCCGCCGCCGCATTCGTCTTGGAAGGTCCTGACCCACTGGCCGCCGCGGATGCCGAGCGCGGCGAACCAGCGGCGCTGAGCGCCGAGCACCTCCAGCAGCACCTCGCTGTCGCCGTCGCCGTCCCAGTCCAGGTGGTCGAAGAAGCGGGGCGCCCCCTTCCCCCCGGCGTCCGCCGGACGGTACCAGGAGAAGCGCTCCTGGTACTCCTCACCCAGGCGCGTCCCCAGGATGAAGAGCGCGTACGCCCCTTGTCCGGCGGGCGGAGCCACCGTGAGTCGGTCGCGGTAGACGAAGGTAGCCGCCACAGCGGGCCCCGGCTCCCCCGCAGGTTGGAACACCCGGATGTCCTGGCGGGCGGCCACGAGGCCCTCGGCGGGCCATGCGGCCTGGTTTCGCGGAATGGCCTCTCCGGCCCAGGTCAGCGTAGCGACCCGTTGGTCGTACACATCCGAAAGGGGTCGGAACGCCTCGTAGCGTCGCTGGTCCGCGGCCCGCCGGGGAAGGGCGAGGAAGCGTTGCGCCGTGCTGGCGGGCGGCACGAGCTCGAGCACACCTGAAACGGTGCGGCGGGCCGGGCAGAAGGCGGGCGACGTGGCCGAGCCGTCGACGGTCAACGTACCGACGCGCGCACCATCTGCGAACAGGATCCAACTGCTTCCCTCAGCGGTCTCGCGCAGGACGTGCTCGACCTCCTCGGCCGTGCCGCCGACGGGAGCGAGCCCCTCGCCTCGGACCTCGCCCACCACGGCGAGCGTGACGCGCATGCCCTCGCGTTCGCCCGCGAGCAACAGGGGGCCGAAGCTCCGCGAGGTAGCCGGAACCGCCGGCTCCTCCTCGGCGACAGCCATCGAGTCGGGCACGGTCGCCGCAGGTGAAACGAGACGCCACTCGGCCCCGCCCCAGACTACGTTGTCGCAGCCCGTGGCCCCGGTTAAGATCACCGCGATCGCTAGTAAGTGGCGTCGCATCAAGCCTTTGGGTCGGTACGGCATGGCGTCGAGGTCGTGGGCTTCGAAAGTAGCGCGCACCCTTCGGCGGGCAAGCCGAGGCGCACGCTGTGGCTCACGGAGGGGCGTCCGTGCGGTGCGGCCGGCCGTCCAGGAAGGAGGGCAGTGGAGCGCGAGGATCAAGGGGACCGGGCCGAGCTGACCGCGGAGCGCTCCTTCCGCACGGTGATGTCCTGCTTCCCGACCGGCGTGACCGTTGTCGCCGCGCGCGACGCGGAGGGCAGACCGCTCGGGCTGACCGTGAACTCGTTCACTTCCGTGTCACTAGAGCCTCCGCTCGTCCTCGTGTGCATCAACCGGGGCGCCAACTCCCATGACCCTCTGCTGGCCGCCGCCGGGTTCACCGTCAGCATCCTATCGGCCTCTCAGTCGGACATTGCCTCGCGTTTCGCGGCCGCACCGTCGGAGGGTCGCTTCGACGATGTCGAATGGAGCCCGGCCCCGTCGGGCAATCCGGTGCTGGCAGGCTCCGCGGCCTGGCTCGACTGTGTGGTGCACGAGGTGGTGACCGCGGGCGACCACACGATCGTCCTGGGACGGGCCGTAGCTGCCGACTGGACCGAAGAGCCTGCTCTGCTCTTCCATCGCGGAAAACTCGGACCGGCGAGCGAATGAGGGACGACAGGCCGAGGCTGGTGTGGGCGGCACCGCTCCTCGTCGGCACTTCGGCGGCGATCGCGGCGGAGGTAGCGATCGGGATCCTCCTGTATGCGGGTCCCGGCCTCATGCGGTCGCTCACGACCGTGCTCGCGGTCGAGGGCGGTGCGCTCGCGGTGGGCCTCTGGCAGGCGCCCCCGTCGGGTGCGCAGATCGTGGAGCGGCTCCGCCGGCGTTGGCTCTTCTGCCTCGCCGCCTTCGTGGGTGCCAGCTTCTTCGGCCTGTCTTGGAGCGTCGTGCAGGATCTCGGCGGCGGGCCCGCGGGGCAGGGGCTCGGTCTGGCCGTCTTGGCTGCGCTCCCGCTGTACGGATGCGGGTTGGTGCTCGGCGGCATGGCGGCCGTGGCCCGGGACGACTCCGCGGGAGGGCTACCGGGACCGGGCCCCGCCGCCGCACTCGGTGCCGCACTCGGGTTCGTGATCACGGGCACCCTGCTTCCTCGCGCCCCGATCCCGGCGTCGCTCCTCGTGGTGTGTCTCGTCCTGCTCTCGGCGGGGGGGATGATCTACGGCGCGGTGCTCGCCAGGCGTCCCGTGGTGCACCTGCGTGCGACACGGCCCGGGGCGGGGGCGGAGGTCCGCGTCGAGGACCGCCGCGGGATGCCCGAAGCCGGGGCAGCTCGGTACCTGCTCGAGAGCGGGCATGTACGGCGACGCGAGCTCCTGGACCGGAGCGGAACCGATCCGTGGGACGTGGCCGTGGCACGGAGCCTGATCGGAGACGGCGGCAACCGGCGTGTCCTGATGGTGGGAGGCGGTGCTTCGGCGCTTCCTTCCGCGATCACCAAGGAGCACCCGGACGTGAGCGTGGAGGTGCTCGAGCGTAATCCCGCGGTGGTGGAGCTCGCCCGGGACCATTTCGAGACCGGGCTCGACGGGGACGCCGGGGACCGAATCAGGGTGCGGGTCGGAAACCTAGAGGATCTGGTCAGGGAGTCGTCGGGCCCGTTCGATCTCGTCGTCATCGACACCTCGGCCCTCGAGGCTATCGGCGGAGCCAACGGGCTCTCACGTGCGGCGAGGTCCGCACTCGTCGAGGCACTGGCGACGGATGGAGCCCTGGCGACGGGCCCGGTTGCTCTCGGAGGCTGGCCGCTCGACGCGCATCCAGATTGGCGAACGACGTCGCTGCGACGATCGGACGGGGGAGCGGAGACACTGAGCGTGCTATGGCGCTCCACGGAGCCCCACGTCCCGGGCTTCGTGAGCGGCAACGGTGGCGAGCCCAATCCATGATTCTCGCACACCTCTCGGACCTGCATCTCGGGTTCCGGGCGTACGGCCGTGTCGAGCATGGCGCGGACGTGCGCGAACGCGACGTAGCCGCAGCGTTCGAGCGGGCAGTCCAAGAGCTCGTGAAGGTCCAGCCGCGCGTCGTAGTGATCGCGGGTGACGTCTTCGACCGACCGGATCCCCCCGCAGGAGCCGTGGTCGCTCTGGCACGAGGCCTCGAGGTGTTGAGGGCGACGCTGCCCCAAACGCCTGTCTTGATGGTCGCAGGCCCGCGCGACACGCCCCGCCGCGAAGGAGACCCGGGCGCGCTGGCCGTCTTCGACACTTTCCCCAACGTCGAGGCCGCCACCGGCCTCGTTCGCTCGATCCTCTTCGAGAATCTCGGCTTGCACGCGTGTTTGGTACCGTACCGCGCCGTCACCCGACAGCCGCCCGTGCCGCCGGAGCCCGACCCTCGGCTCCGCTGGAATCTGCTCGTAGTGCACGCGCAGACGGCGAGGCGGAGTCCAGAGGGGCTGCACGTCGACCCCGGTGAGTGGAGCTACGTGGCCCTGGGGGGTGAGCACCGACGCCACGAGATCGCAACCAAGGTCCGATACCCGGGGTCCCTCGAGCGCGTAGCCCTCGACCCGTGGGACGAGGCGGCGGACGAAAAGGGCTTCCTCACTGTGGACCTCGAGACCGGGCGGGTCGGGTTCCACTCGATTCCGGGCAGGCCCGTGGTCGCGCTCGCGCCCGTGAAGGTCGGTCGGGGCGACGCCGCGCGCTTGCGGCGTCGGGTCGCGGAGGTGACCGCCGAGGTGCCCGGCGGCATCGTGGGAAAGATCGTCCGGCTGAGGCTCGAAGGCGCCGAGCCCGCAGATTTGCTGGCGCTGCAGGGCGAGCCCTTGCGGGAGCTGCGCAGCAGCGCCCTGCACCTCGCGGTCGAGGCCGGCCGTGAGGTGCGTACCCCGGTGGACGCGTGGCTACCCGTAGACGCGCCGAGCCTGCTCTACGACGCGGTGCGCGCGGAGCTCGAGCGCGATGGTCTGCTCGATGCCGATGCGCAATCGGTGTTGGCCACGGCCATCGCCGAGACCGAGCCAGCGCTCGACCGGGCACGGGGCGAGATGGAGGCCCTCGACGGCGAGGTCGGCGGCCTCGGCCGCGTGAGCATGTCGATTCTACCGGGCTTGACCGCGTTCATCGGGGGTGGGGGTCGAGCGCGCAGAGCGCTTCTGGAGCAGATGGCGCGCCTCGCGCGCACCCACCCCGCAGATGCGATCGAGGGACTTTGGGGCGGCGCGGAGCCGGAGACGTTGGAAGGTGCGTGGCGGCAGGCAGTGGCCGCGGTCGCGGAGAGCCGGGGCGCGGGTGTAGCGAAGAGCGCGCTCGAGCGACTCGGAGCGCCGGAGCAGACGACCCCGAACGAGCCGGCCGCCGGGACACCATCCACCGAGGGACGGCGCGGGCGCGGTGCCGTGCGGGTGGATCCCGAGCAGGTAGCAGCCGAGTTCCGCACGGCCGAGCGCGAGCTGCGCGCGAGCCGGGCGGACGTGGTGGAGGTGGACGGAGACCTCGAGGTGGCGACGATGGAGTGGCTGAGAGAGCGGCAGGACGCCGAGACCACTCTCCAGGCGTATCGGGACCGGGCGCGCGAGCTGCGGAGCCGGATTCGGAAGATGGAGTCGGCGGGGCCGGACGCTCCCTGCCCCACGTGCGGCCGAGTGCTGGCCAGCCATTACGAGCAGGTGCTCGGCGAGCTGAAGGACCAGTTCGAGTCGGTGGTGCAGGACGGGAGCTGGTGGCGGAGCCGATGGGAGCAGCTCGAGTTGAAGCCAGAATCGCTGCGTGAGCTGGAAGGACGGGCTCTGCGATTGCACGCCGCCGTCGAGGCCGGCTCGGAGCGAGTCGAGGTGCTTCGCGCCCGTCTCGCGGAGCTCTCCGGTCCGGTCGAGGCCACGACGCACACGGGGGCCGAGGGAGCGGTGATCGCCGCGCTTCGCCGACTCCACGCCGCTCGGTTGGCCCGCGCCGCGGATATCCTGGGGCAACGCGCGTCGCGTTTCGTATGTCGAATTTCGGGAGGGCGGATCCTGGCGTTCTCATGGGGCGAAGGGTCCGCGCGTCTCGAGGGAAGCGAGGGTGTGCTGACTCCGATGTCCGAGGAAGACTTGGCCACCGCGAAGGTTGCGATCCGCCTGGCGGCAGCCTCCCTGATCGCGGCCGCCGGGAGGGTTCTCGCCTCCCTGCCGATCGAGGAGCCATTCGACCGACTGGACGAAGAGGCGCAGATCCGGACGTTGGTGCTGCTTCGTGAGCTGCTGCCGGACATCCCACGGGTGATCCTGTTCACCCGCGGAGATGTGGTCGATGCGAGGCCGGAGGTCGTCGACTACGTTCTGGAGGTTCGAGAGGAGGGGACGACCGTCGGGCTGCCGCTCAGGCCGGCCTTGGCCGGGCCCGGGCGCGTGACCTTCAAGACGCCCGTGCGACCGACACCGACGCGTGTCGGATGAGGACGTGATGGAGCTGTGGCTACCTGCGGCGGCGGCCGCGATCGCGACCGGCTTCGCGATCCGGGTGTGGTACAAGGGATGGCGGCGCAGGCGGATCGCCAGCCGGCGCCGGGTGGAGGCGCCCAACTCCGAGTACTCATCCCCGGGTGTGCGCGAGCACGAGGACCGCGAGCGGTGGCGCAGCATCGAGCTAGGCGGGCTCCACCCCCTGAACCAGGAGGAGGTGCGTCGCTTGTGGGGGGTGGTCGACGCCGAAGGTGTCCGAGCCCTCTCCCCTCAGGATCGCCTCTTCCTGGACAACATGGCCTCGCGTGGCCCGCGCGGCGGCATCAGGCGTCGCTGAAGCGGGCCTCCTCCGTCCTCGCGCCGCCGACCCCGCGCCAACGGAAGCGCACCGACCAACGGTTCTCGCGTCCCTCCACCGCGTCCGCGACCAGCTCGCCGAGGAGGGGCGCGAACTTGAAGGCATGCCCGGAGCCGCCGCTCGCGACCACGAGTCCCTCCCGCTCCGGGTCGCGGTCGATCAGGAAGTCACCGTCGAAGGAGTCGCAGTAGAGGCACACGCGACTGCCGACGAGCGGCGCGTCGGCGAGCCTTGGGATTGCCACTCGCAGGAAGGACCGCGCGCGCTCCAAGTGCCCGGTGTCCACTTCACCGCGCTCGTCGGGCTGCACGCGCCGCCCCCGGCCGTGGTGGCCGACTTTGACGCGTCCGTCGGGTAGCGCGGGGAAGCCATACCATCCGCTCCCGGCGATGTCCGCGGCCCAGGGCGGGAAGACTCCGGGCGCGAAGGTGTCGGGCTCTTCGACGCCCAGATACAAGACGGGCTGCGCCACCGCCGTGAGCCGGTCGGAGAGCCAGGGTAGGAGCACGGGGGTCCAGGCCCCTGCGCACACGACGACGACCTCTGCTCCGAGCTCGACGCCTTCGCGGGTGCGGACGCCGCGCACCCGCCCTCCCGGCCCGAGAAGGAGGTTCCCTTCGCCGGAGATCGCGTCGGCTCTGACCTCGACACCGGCGGATCGACCACGTGTGATGAGCCACTCCACGACCGCCCCGCTCTCGGCCCATCCCGCACGGGGGTTGAAGTATCCGTCCACGTGGACGCCGTCCCGCCAGGCGGGATACCGCCGCCTCAGCGTGTCCCCCGCCACCCGCTCGGTCCGGTACCCACGCTCGTTGAGCACACGCCAGCTCTCGTGCTCGAAGCCGCCCGGTGTCATCGGCCCTCGAGCGAGAACCAGGAAGCCGTCTTCGTGGTAGAGCCGCCGCCCGGCCTCCACGTTCCAGCGATCCCATCCCTCCAAGGCGCGCTCCGCGAATTCGTGGTAGAACGCGTCCGAGCCGTAATCCATGCGGATGACCTTGCTCACGTCGGTCGAGGACGCCTCTTCGTACGGGAGCGGATGCGGATCCAACAGCGTCACGGCCCATCCCCGCGTACGGAGCTCGAGGGCCGTCGCCGCGCCGAATACCCCGCCGCCGACTACGACCACTCTTGGGGAACGCGACGTCATGGGGCGCGCGGCTCCACGGGCTGCGGTACAATGGGCGACGGCCGGAGGTCAGAGGCCGCTACTCTGCCCGTTTGGGACCCGGACTCGCAAATGAGGATCCTCTCCGAGCAGGACGTACGCGCGGCAGTCGACATGGAGGCTGCCGTCGACGCCGTGGCGCGCGCCTTCGCGGCGCTATCGTCGGGTGAGGCCGAAGCCCCTGTTCGCCTCGCGCTCGAGTCGGAAGGTGGCCCCACGCTGTACATGCCGGCGCGCCTCGGGGCAGGCGTCGTCGGCGAGGAGCCGATCGTGGGTGCCAAGGTCGTCACGATCACCCCGGCCAATGGGGAGCGAGGGCTCCCCGTGATCCAGGCCGTCGTAATGCTCCTCGATGCAGTGGGGGGCGGAGTGCGCGCCCTCCTCGAGGGCACCTGGCTCACGGCACTCCGAACCGGAGCCTCCGGGGGTGTGGCGGCCAAGCTGCTCGCGCGGACGGACGCGAGCGTGGTCGCCCTCTTCGGCGCAGGCGTGCAGGCGAGGACGCAGTTGGAGGCCGTGCGCTGCGTGCGGGAAGTGTCGGAGGTGCGCGTGGTCTCCCGCACGAGGGCCTCCGCCGACCGGCTCATCGCGGAGCTGGAGGGGGTTGCGGCCCGGCGTGTCGAACACCCGGGTGAGGCCCTGCGGGGCGCGCATGTCGTGATCGCGGCCACGAGCAGCAGCACCCCCGTGTTCGACGGCCGAGCGGTGGAGCCAGGAGCCCACGTGACCGGTGTCGGATCGTTCACTCCCGACATGCGGGAGGTCGATGCGACGCTCGTGCGTCGGGCGCGTGTGTTCGTGGACCAGCGGGCGGCGGCGCTCGCCGAAGCGGGCGATCTCCTAGGTCCGATCCGAGACGGAGCGTTCGACGCTTCGATGATCGTCGGCGAGTTGGGCGACGTGGTGCGCGGCGCCGTGCCCGGGCGCACGAGTGACGAGGAGATCACCTTCTTCAAGTCGGTCGGTAACGCCGTCCAGGACCTCGCGGTGGCCGCGCTGGTCCTGCGCGTCGCGGAACAGCGCGGCCTTGGCATGCCGTTCGACCTCTGAGGCCGAGGCGGTCAGCGCCGTCGACTCAGAGACCGAAGGAGAGCCAGACTTCGGCCCGCTCCTGGTAACGGTCGAGCGCCGCATCATTCTCTGACTGGATCGCTGCCTGCGTCAGCGCGAGGTATGCCCAACCGTAGTAGCTCGGGATGCCGATCGTGGCATGGTCGGGCCAGTGCGACCACTCATCCGGCAGGCCGCTCCGGTGGATGAAGACCTCGTCGAGGAGGGTCCGCGTGCGTGTCAGGTTCACCCACTCGCCGATCACGGGAGCGTAGGGAGAGGGGTCCATGCGCATGAGGCCCGAGAGCTCCCCGGCGGCGGAGGCGTCGCTTGCCGCGCCGTCCGTCGAGGCCTCGTCCTCCGAGGGCGGACCGTTGTGCAGACGGAACGCGAGCCCCTCGCGGATGAGGTAGGACGACAACCCGAGGTTCGCAGCCGCGTTGCCGCTCGACGCGAAGTAGATGGGGCGCTCCTCGATCGCCTCGCTGATGAGGTTGAGCGCGAACTGCTGCCATGGCGAGAGCAGCTCTCCGGCCCGTAGAACGGTCGTGACGTTGCCGATCTGGAGCTGAAGGCTCTGCTCGATGGGCACGTAACGGCTCGCCACCTGGACGATCTGCTCGTCGGTCAGCGGCATGATCGACCTCGTGGGGGCCTGGATCGATCGGTCCACGACGAGAGGGATCTTGTCCCCCGCTTCTGCCGGGTCGTTGACGTAGGCCGCGCCCGTGTTCGCGAAGGTGTAAGGGCGCTGGCAGACGATCAGCGTCGGGTCGTCCGAGGGGTCGGTGCCAGGTGCGCACGGCTCGGTGAGGCCCTTGAGCTGGCGGGCGTACCAGTCCGTGTTCAGGTAGGACGTGACGATCACCGTGACGTCCCTGCGGATGCCCTCGACCTCTTGGAGATACCAGAGCGGGAACGTGTCGTTGTCGCCGTTCGTGAAGAGGACCGCGTATGGCTCGACGCTCATGAGGAGGTTGTAAGCCCAGTCCCGCGCGGCGTAGTCGTTCGCGCGCGTGGCCCAGGTCCAGTTGAGCACGAGCGGGAGGATCGCCAGACCGAGCACGGGGATCGCCTTGGTCAGCGTCGTCTTCAGCTCGTACGCGGCCTCGCGCCAGAGCGTGGCTATGCCCATGCCGGCCCACAGCCCCCAAACCGAGAACGAGACGATATAGAAGTAGTCCCGCTCACGGACCTCGTGTAGGTCCCGGTCCTGCATCGGGGCCTGTAGCGAGTAGCCATACTTGAAGTTGAGGTACCAAACGAGCCCGACCGAGACCGTCGCGAAGAGCGTGAGCACGTACGCGAAGCTCGCGCGGTCACGGCGGGCATGCTCGATCGCCCCCCACACGCCGAGCCCGGTGAAGAGCATCGTGAAGGGGAGCCGGATGTCCGAGAAGACGCGGTTGTCGCCGCCGAGCGTGCGCGCCCATTGCCAGTCGAAGTACTGCAGGTAGTTGATGAGCTGCGCCGTGATGTCGGCCTGCCGCGGAAGCAAGGGTGGCTTGTCGTACTGGGTGCGATTGAGCGCGTCGGCCAAGGCGGCACAACCCGCCTTTCCATAGGTGACGACCGCCTCGAGCGAGGAGACGATGTCTGGACAGGTGGGCGCCGCCTCGTTGATCACCGGGCCCAGGCCCGCCCGTATCGGCAGGAAGAGGTGGATGGAAAGGCCGAGCAACGCGGCGGCCAGGCCGCCCACGTAGAGCCGCCAGTTCAGAAGCGTCTGCCAGCGCACGAAGAGGATGAAGATCCCCACTGCGGGGGCCGCCAGGAACGCCATCAGATGGTTGCCCACGCTCAGCGCCAGGATGAACACCATCAGGATGAGCAGGTTGTCGTCCTTGCCCTTGCCGAGGTTCTCCTGCCACCGCACGGCGAGCCACGTGAGCAGCGCGATCGTGAACAGCGAGACCGTATAGACCTTCTCGTTGACGTTGGACTGATTCCAGACGGTGAAGGCGGTCGCGCTGACGAGCACGGCCGCTGCCGCCCCCACGAAGCGGAAGGTGCGGTCCTCGGAGAAGTAGCGGAGGATGTGGTGCACCACGAGGAACCACAGCCCGTGCGCCGCGGCGCTCATGAACGCGCTGAAGAGGTTCACTTTCACCGCGACCGACAGCCCGAAGGGTGTCAGGAGCACGGACCAGGCGCGCGCGAGAACGACGAACAGCGGGTTCCCCGGGGGGTGCGGGATCCCCATGATGTGCGCCGTGGCGATGTACTCGCTGGCGTCCCAGAAGGCCGTCGTGCGCGAGAGGGTGAGGGCGTACAGCGCGAAGACGAGACCCCCCGCGATCGCCGCCGCCCGGTAGGGCGGGCGTAGGTCGCCGCTGTCGGGTGCGGGTCCGATGGGGCCCGGAGCGCCCGATCCACGGGCGGAGGTCTTGGCTTCAGCGGTCATGACGGAGCGGCGGGGCCCGCGGCGGCGAGCGGTTGGACGAACCGAACAAGATAACCCGAGCCAGGGCGTCGCGCGGCGGCTTCGGCGGCCCGCGCCTCAGGGTCGGGTCAGGTGCAGGCACCCCAGCGCGTCGACCCGCCCGCGCCACCCCGGCGGCACCCAGCACGTGCCGCTGTACTCCTGCACCACGGCGGGTCCGTCGAGCTCATGCCCGGCGAGGAGCTCCTCACGGCGGACGCGAAGGGCTTCCAGGAGTACGCCCCCATGGAAGACCGGGGCGCGTTCCCCCCGAGGCGGCGACGTCGCCTCGGAGAGCCGGGGGCTCCGGAGGTCGGGGGGCGGGGCGCTCACCACCACACGGAGCGTGACGGCTTCTACCGGCGACTCCGGGCGCTGGTATCCGTAGCGCTCGAGGTGCGCCTGATGGAAGCGGTCCACCCAGTCGTCCGCGGGAACCCCCAACTCGAAGCTCTGCCCGCGATAGCGGGCGTCCACGCGGTGCTCGGCCACGAGCGAGACGGGGTCGGCGCCCTCCGCCCGCATGGCTGCGCGTGCATCCCCCTCGAGCTCGGTGAGCACGTCGCTCACGCTCCCGGTCGCGCCGGGCGCGTCGCTCCGCACGAGCACGGTGCGCGAGGCCTCGCGTGTCACGGGCGAAGCGAGCATGCCCCAAGCGGAGAGGAGCCCGGGATCGGGAGGCACGATCGCTCTGGGTGCCCCGAGCCGGCCCGTGAGCTCTGCCACGTGCAGACCGCCCGCGCCCCCGAACGCCACGACGGCGAAGTCCACGGGGTCGTACCCGCGCTCGACCGAGATCACCCGCAGCGCTCGCTCCATCGCCGTATCCGCCACCGCCAGCACTCCCTCCGCTGCCTCCTCGGCCGAGGTACCGAGCGAGCGAGCGAGCCGCTCGAGAGGCTCACGAACGGCATCGCGGTCCAGCGTGTGTTCGCCGCCGAGGAAGGCATCGGGCGGCAGCCGCCCGAGCCAGACGTGTGCGTCGGTGACTGTGATCTCGCGGCCCCCGCGGCCGTAGCAGATCGGTCCGGGCACCGCCCCCGCGCTCCGGGGCCCGACCCGCAGGGCGCCGCCCGGGTCGACCCGTGCGATGGAGCCCCCGCCCGCGCCGACCGTGTGGATGTCGATGACGGGCACGGAGACCGGCTGCCCCGCGATCTCGAGCTCGCGCGTGTGCAAGGGCCACCCGGGGCAGAGCGAGACGTCGGTCGAGGTGCCGCCCATGTCGAAGGAGAGCACCGCATCGTGGCCCGCCCGACGCGCCCATGTGAGCGCCCCGACCACACCCCCGGCGGGTCCCGAGAGGACCGTGTGCACGGGCTCGCGGCGCGCCCGCGCGATCGGCAGCGCGCCCCCGTTCGACCCCATGATCCGGACGCGCTCGGCCCCGGCCTCCTCCTCGAGCCGACCGAGGTACCGGTCCATGAGGGGAGCGACGTACGCGTTCACGACCGTCGTGGACGTCCGCTCGTATTCGCGGAACTCCGGGACCAGCTCGCTCGACACCGAGAGAGGGAGACCGGCCGAGGCGACACTCGCGGCGACCTGTCGCTCGTGGGCGGGGTCCGCGTACGCATGCAGCAGCGAGATCGCGACGGCGTCCGCGCCGCACTCCTCGATCCGCCTTGCCAGCCCGGCGAGCTCTTTCTGGTCGAGGGGTGTGACCTCCTCGCCCGTCGGGCCGAGGCGCCCCGCGATGCCCAGACGGTCGTCTCGGCCTACGAGCGGGGGGAGTCTGTGCCCGACCAGGGCGTAGAGCTGCGGTCGGTTCTGTCGCCCGATCTCGATCACGTCTTCGAAGCCGCGGTTGGTGACGAGTACGACCTTCGCACCCCGCCGCTCCAGGAGGGCGTTGGTCGCTACCGTCGAGCCGTGCACGAGCGTGAACCGTGTGTCCGCCGGGACCAATCGGGCGAGACCGTCGAGCACGGCTTGCGACGGGTCGGCCGGGGTCGAGGGCACCTTGAGACGCTCCATCCGGCCATCGGCCAGCAGGACCAGATCCGTGAACGTGCCCCCCGTGTCCACGGCCACGAGTGGCGTTGACGGCCCCGTGGGTGGTGTGGACATTGGGGCGCTCACAGCCACGCTCGCGCGCCGGCCGCATGCCTCGGCCCGCCCCGCCGCCGAGCCCCTCCGATCACCGCCCGCCCCCGCGCATGCAGCTGCATCCCACCTTCGAGCGCTTTCGAGCCCTCTCGCGCGGGGCCGGCGTGGCGCCTGTCTGGCGGGAGTTCCTCTTCGACGCCGACACCGCGGTGACCGCGTACGCGAAGCTCGCGGAATCGCCGTTCGGCTTCCTGCTCGAGTCGGTCGTCGGTGGGGAGCAGTGGGCTCGTTACTCCTTCCTGGGTACGCGGCCCAGCGGAGCCTGGAAGCTCCACAGGGGCGTCGTCAGCTGGTGGTCCCCCGAGGGGGGGTGGACTGAGGTCGAGACCGACGACCCGCTCGGCGACCTGGACGCGAGGCTGCGAGCCCGGGCGCCCGCGGATGTCGAGGGGCTGCCCCGGTTCTGGGGCGGCGCCGTAGGCTACTTCGCCTACGACGTCGTGCGCCAGATCGAGAGGCTTCCCGAGTCCCCGCCCGACGACCTCGGCCTGCCCGACGGCATCTTCGTCTTCACCGACATCGTCCTGGCGATCGACAACCTGAAGGGCCGCGCGATGGCGCTCGCGGCCGTCCCGGTGGACGAGGCCGATTCCGAGGCCGAGCTGAGAGCCCGCTACGACGACGCGGCCCAGCGCACGGCAGACGTGGTCCGTCGCCTCGCCGAGGCGAAGCCGCCTGCCCCACTCGCGCTGGGCGGCGAACCGGACGAGGATCCCACGTTCGAGAGCTCGATGACGCGCCAGCAGTACGAGGCAGGCGTCGAGCGCATCCGCGACTACATCCGTGCCGGAGACGCCTTCCAGGTGGTGCTGAGCCAGCGGCTGCGCTTCGATCTCGCCGCGTCGCCGTTCTCCCTCTACCGCGCACTGCGCAGCCTCAACCCGTCTCCGTACTTGTACTTCCTCGAGTTGGACGGTGTCTCGCTCGTGGGGAGCTCGCCCGAGGTGCTGGTTCGCGTCGAGGACGGCAAGGTGACGGTCCGGCCCATCGCAGGCACGCGCCCCCGCGGCCGCACCGCCGCCGAAGAGCACGAGCTTGCCGAAGACCTCCGGGGCGACACCAAGGAGCTCGCAGAGCACCGCATGCTCGTAGATCTGGGGCGTAACGACGTCGGGCGGGTGGCCGAGTACGGCTCGGTACACGTCCCCGACCTCATGGTGGTCGAGCGATACTCGCACGTGATGCACCTGGTGAGCCAGGTCGAGGGTGCGCTCAAGTCGGGCCTCGGCGCCATCGACGTCTTCAAGGCGTGCTTTCCGGCCGGAACGGTCTCCGGCGCCCCCAAGGTCCGTGCCATGGAGATCATCGATGAGCTGGAGACGGTCCGGCGGGGGCCCTACGCCGGCGCGGTCGGTCACTTTTCCTTCGGCGGCTTGAACATGGACACCGCCATCACCATTCGGACGGTCGTCGCCACGCAAGGCTCGGCCTACGTGCAGGCGGGGGCGGGCATCGTCGCGGACTCCGATCCCGCCAAGGAGTACGAGGAGACTCTCAACAAGGCCCGCGCTCTGCTGAGGGCGTCCGCCATGGTGGCAGGGGCGGACTGACGACCGCGCCCCTCTTTGCGAGGGGCCGCCGATCGAGCGTGCTCAGCGGGCGAGCTTCTCGTAAAGGCGCGCGAGCGCGCCGATCCCTTTCTCGTAGTTCTCGATGGAAAGCCACTCGTCCGGCGCGTGCAGGTTGCATCCGGGCAGTGAGAAACCGACCAGGAGCGCCTTGGCGTCGAGCTTCTCTTCGAATTCGACGACGATCGGGATCGACCCGCCTCCGCCCATGAGGACCGGGCGCATTCCGAACGCCTCCTCGAGGGCTTCAGCCGCCGCCTCGAAGCCCTTCCCCTCGATGCGGGCGAGCCAGGGTCGGCCGCCGTGCAGCGCACGTACCTCGACGGTGACTCCCGGTGGAGTGACGCGCTGCACGTGCGCCTCGAAGAGCTCCTTCACTCGTCCGGGTGTCTGATCGGGCACGAGCCGGAAGCTCACCTTCGCCATGGCGCGGTTGGGCAGCACCGTCTTGGCGCCCTCCCCCGTGTATCCGCACAACATGCCGTTCACGTCGCACGTGGGACGGATCCAAAGCCGCTCCAGGGTCGTGAATCCCTTCTCGCCAGCGAGCGCGGGGACACCGAGCTCCGCCTGGTACTCGGCGTCGTCGTGCGGGAGCTCGGCGATCTGGGCACGCGTATCGTCGTCCCATTCCAAGACGTCGTCGTAGAAGCCTTCGATCGCCACGCGCCCGTCCGCGTCGTGCAACGACGCCACGATACGGGCCAGGGCGTTTCCGGGGTTGGCGACGGCACCCCCGAACTCCCCTGAGTGCAGGTCACTTCGTGCGCCCTTCACGCGCAGCTCGAAGTATGCGAGGCCGCGCAGTGAAAAGCCGAGGGACGGGAGGCCTTCGGCGAACATCCCCGTGTCGGAGATGAGCACGGCGTCGCAGGCCAGTCGACCGGCATGTCTCTCCAGGAAGGGGACGAGATTCGGCGAGCCGACCTCCTCCTCGCCCTCGGCGAGCACCACGACGTTCACGGGAAGACGGCCCTTCGCGGCGTGCAACGCCTCGAGGGCCTTTACGTGCATGTAGAGCTGTCCCTTGTCGTCCGCCGACCCACGCGCGTAGATCCGTCCGTCACGCTCGGTGGGCTCGAAGGGCGGGGAGGTCCACTCGTCGAGTGGCTCAGGCGGCTGCACGTCGTAGTGGCCGTAGACGAGCACGGTCGGCGCGCCGGGCGCCCCTCGCCACTCACCGAGCACGATGGGGTGGCCGGGCGTGTCGAGGACCTCGGTCTCCAGGCCCGCCGCCTGCATGTGCTCGGCCAGCCACTCGGCGGCGCGGCGCGTATCGCCCGCGTGCTCCGGCCTGGCGCTGACCGAGGGGATCTTGAGGAAGTCGTACAGCTCGGCACGGAAGCGGCCGAGGTTCGCGGTGATGAAGCTCTGCGCGTCCGGCATGGGCTCCTCAGGTCGTTCGGGAGAGGCCCGCCAGGGTCGCTCCGGGCCCCGCTAGATCAGCGTCCGCAGGCCCCAGCGGTACACGAAGGTCATGAGGCCGGCGAAGATCGCCGCGCCCGCCATGCCACCGGGGCTGATGGCGAGCGGCTCGTAGAGGTGGAACGTGCCCACCCCCAGCATGCCACCGATGACGGCCGCGAATGCACCCAACACGAGCAGGACCGGGGTGTGCCCGGGGGTCTCCTCCGGTCGGCTGATCATTGCCTTCATCACGAGGCCGATGACGGCGCCCATGACGATCCAGATACCGATGCCGATCCAGTTCTGCATGTCGCTTGGTGAGGCGGAGATGGCCGTGTCGACCGCAGCGGGTCGCAGGACGGAAAAATCTACCGGAAGCCGTGAGGGAGAACCAGGCCGCGTCTCGCCTCACCTCGCTCGGGGGCCCCGGCGAGGTATTTGACGGCGTCTCCCGGTGCGCTTTCATTCCGGAATCATGTCCGACAAGATCATCGACATTGCCCGGTACCTGGGTCGGGAAGCCGGACGAGGCGGCACTCCGGCGACGATGGCCCTCTGGGGGGCCGACGGCGACCGCTCCCGATTCGCCCTGCCGCTGTGGCGGATCGTGCACCTCGCACAGGCCGACCGCGGTGTGATCTTTTGGCGGAGCGCCTCTGGTGACCCCACACCCCAGCCTTTCGTCGTCATCGATCTGGCGCGTGACCCCGCGCGGCTCCCGGTCGAAGTCCGAGGCCTGCCGGAGTGCGACCCCTCCGAGTCGGCGACCCTACACGATCTGGGCGGGCGGGGGCTACTCGTGTGCCTCGGCGGCCGGGACGGACGCACCTGGTACCTGCTTGCGGATGGGGGCGGCGGCAGGGACGCCGACCTCGAAGCGAACCGGCGCGAAGACGTGCTGTTCCTGGCGGGCGAGTGCGCGGGGCTCCTCTTCCTACGGGACTTCGCGGACCTGATCGACGATCCGACCGAGGACTGATGGGCGGCGGGCGAGCCTGACGCTAGTCGTCGTGCCCCATGCGGCGCTTGAGCTCTGCGAGCGCAGCGTCCACGTCGAGCTCCTCGCGCGGCGAGGACTCTTCGTCGAGGTGGATGTCGTAGTCCGGGTCCACGGTGCCCTCGAGGTCTAGGTCGCCGATCGCTTCGGCCGCCTCGCCGCGGTTCCGCTCGCCCTCGATCTTCTCCGCCATGCGGTCGAGCTCACCGAAGAGGTCGTCTGCCTCTGCGAAGGTATGCCTCGCGCCGGCGCGCCCAGCGGTGGCCGAGAGCGCATCGCGCTTCTGCTTGGCCTCCGTGAACTTCTCGATCATCTCGTCGACGTTACGCTGCCGGAATTCGATCTCCTCGCGGATCGCCACCGACTTCTTCTCGAGGAGGGCGTGGTGTCCCTCGTGCTTCACGGCGTGCTGGGCGGCGAGGTCCGCGGTCTCGTCGTCACCGATGTCGCGAGCCATCTTCTCACGCCTGCGACACGTCGCCCCCGCCTCTTTCTCGCGGCGCGAGGCTCCGACGGCCTGCTCGAGCTGTGCCTCGAGGTCACGGATCTGGACCTTCTCGTCCGCGATCTCGTTCTTCATCCCGACGAGGAGTCGATCGGCAGTCTCGGAGACGTTTTCTCGCCGGAGCTCGCGGTTGAAATTCTCCAGAGCCTCGCGGAAGGCGGCGCGGAGGTCTTCGAACATCGAAGAGGTGAGCCCCTTAGTTGAGGAAGGGCTCGATCCTCTGCGCGAACGAGTTGCGCGCTCGGTGCAGTCGGCTCTTCACCGTGCCGAGGTTCACGCCGGTGATCTCCGAGATCTCCTCGTAGCTCTTACCCTCCAGCTCGCGGAGTCGGAACACCAACCGGTGGTGCTCGGGCAGCTCCTCGACTGTGTCCTCCACGAGGCGGCGCAGGTAGCGCTTCCTGTAGAGGTCGTCGGGGCGCATGGAGAAGTCCTCGAACTGGATCGGACGGTGATCGTCTTCCCAGTTCCCCGTCAGCCGCTGGAAGAGCACGAGTGGGCTACGGGATCGGTTGCGCAGCTCGTTCTTCGAGAGGTTGCTCGCGATCGTGTAGACCCACGTCGAGAACTTCTTGGACGTGTCGAACCTGTGCAGGTGCCGAGTGACTCTGATGAAGGCCTCTTGCACGAGGTCTTGGGCCCGATCCGCGTCACCGGTCTTGCGAGTGATGAAGTGGATCAGGCGATCGCGGTACCGATCGTAGAGCTCCTGAAACGCGCCCGGACGACCCTCGAGGTGTGCCGTCACCAGCTCCTCGTCGGTGAGCTCCTCGAGCGCCCTCTCGTCGAGGAGGGCTTTCGCCTTCTTGAGGTCGGCTTTCACCATGATTCTTCCGTGGCTCGGCTCGCGAGTGAGCGCTCGCTGGGCCGTCTGCGGGACGTGGGTAAGATGCCCGATTGCACCGGATCGAACAAGGCCGAGGTTCGCGGCTTAATCGCGCGCTGGATCGCACCGAGCGGGACTTTTGGCCCGCCACGTGGTCCTTCCCTGGGAAGCCGATCGTGGCTCCCGCGGCGACCCGACGTGTCGGGAAGCGGCGGTGCGCCCGAAAGACGAACGGGGCGGCGCGAAGGGTCTCGATGGCACGAAGAACCAGCCCCCCCAGGGTGGGCCAACGAGATGACCTTCACACTCGCCCCGCTCCACGACGCCACGAGGACGTCGACATCTCCTATATAGTCCGGCCTCAAGGGGGTGTCACTCTCAATTTGGTACGTTCTGAGAAATCGGCCGTTGTGCCCCCGCGTTGCCGCGGATGGAACGATTGTTGAGATTGGCGACCGTCACCCTCCGAACTCGTGAGTCGCGTTGAAAGGTCCCCAAGAGCCCACGTCGGACGGCCCGAGGCGGGTGCAGGCGGTCGTAGCCCTGCGACTTCTGGAGGTCATTCGTGATCGCGACCTGCCGCGGGAGCTGCTCGAGGACGAGGACCCCGTGCGCACCATGCCTCGTCGTTTCGGCCTAAGTGACGTGGTGGAGCGACAGATCCGCACCTACAGGGAAGACGTGCGGCGCGGTGGGCGGCTTACGGACGAAGAGGTACAAGGCCTCTTCCGGTTCGTGATCCGGCGCCCCGACGGGGAGGAGATCTTCCACCAGGTGGGACGGCTGCTCGCCGCGGGCGAGCGCTCCCGACGGTGGAGCCGAATCCTGCCGCGTAGGGCCGGCTTCGCGCTCGCTCGCACACGTGCGCGCCGGCGTCTCCAGCGCGTCTTCGGCCGGCAGATCGGCGGTTTCGGCCGAGGACCGTTCGTGATCGAGGGTAGAGCCCTGTTCTTCATCGAGAGCGACCCCGGCGGCGACGCTTGCCACCTGCTTTCGGGGTTCTGCCAGGAGATCGTCGAGCAAACGCTCGGAGCCAGCACGCGGGTCGTGCACACGCACTGCCAGGCGAAGGCCGACGAGGTCTGCCGCTGGGAGGCGGATGTCGCCGAAGCTTACACCACTGTTCCCGACCGGCCGCAGGCCGAGGTCGAGGCCTGAGGAGTCAGGAGAGCTCATGGTCGAAGTAGGCAGCGTCGCCCCGGACTTCACCCTCCCCACCGACCAGGGCGACCCGGTCACGCTCTCGGATCTGCGTGGCAGGAAGGTGGTGCTCTACTTCTATCCGAAGGACGACACGCCCGGGTGCACCACGCAAGCCTGCGACTTCCGGGACGCACTGCCGACGTTCGACGATGTCGACGCCGTGATCCTGGGCGTGTCGGCCGACTCGGTGGAGTCGCACCGAAAGTTCCGCGACAAGCACGGGCTCAACTTCCCCCTCCTCGCCGACGAGGGCCACGAGGTGTGCGAGGCGTACGGCGTGTGGAAGGAGAAGAGCATGTACGGCCGCAAGTTCATGGGGATCGAGCGGAGCACATTCCTCATCGACGAAGACGGCCGCGTTTCCGGAGTGTGGCGGAAGGTGAAGCCGAAGGGGCACGCCGACATGCTGGTGGAGGTGCTCTCGGGGGACTGAGCTTCCTCGCTCAGGCGTTGAGCGCCCGGTGGACCTTGAAGGAGCATAGATCCTGCACGGCGAGGATCCCGTCGGCCCGCGCCGCGGCGACCTCCGCGTCCGCTCGGATCCCTTCCTGGAGCCAAATGACGGGACGCTCCGGTCGCGCTGCGGCCTCCCGTACGTGTGGGCCGGCTTCCGCCGAAGGCCGGAAGACGATGACCATGTCCAGCTCGCCCTGCACGTCGCTCAGGCGCGCGTGCACGGTCTTGCCGAGGATCCGCTCGGCGTTCGGGTTGACCGGCACGATGTCGTATCCCTTCGCGGCCAGATAGGAAGGGACGCGCCGCGCCGCCTTTTCGGGGAACCGGGAGAGCCCGATCACCGCGATCCGCCGCGCGGCCGCGAAGAGGTCGCGGAGCTCCTCCGCGCTGGGATTGTGCGGATCGGAGGAGGCGTCCAGGAGGCTGCGTAACTCGGTCAAGTCGCTCACGGTCGGCGACGATAGGCCCGCCCTGCCCGTGGCCGCAACGTCGGTTGCTCGGACCCGGGCCGGGTGCGAAGATCCTTCGCCCTTCGATCCACCACGATCCACCGGAGCAGCATGGAAGTCGTCATTGCCATCGTCGCGGCCCTCGTTTTCGGAGCGTTGGGCCTCGCCGTCGGTACCGCCCGTGGCCGCGCCGCCGGCGCGGACGAGGCGCGTGGTGAGTCGGAAGCCCGGCTCCGTGCGCTCGTTGAGGCGGTGCGGCGGGGGCGCAAGCTGCCGAGCGCGACCGCTGGGTCTCCGGAGGCCGATCTCCAGAAGGCACTCGAAGACGGCTGGGCTCCCCGCGAGGTGGAGCGGCACGCGGCGCTGCGCGAAGCGGTCGGGCGGGTGAGCGCCTTCCTGGACAGGAACGTGCGAGCGCCGCTGGCCGGGGCCGAAAACGCGGCGGACGAGCGCACGCTTCGGGACAGCGTCTCCCGGGCGCTCGGCGCGCTCCAGGACCTCGACTTCTTCGTCGCCGAGGCCACCGACGTGAGGCAGGGCGCCGATCTGGCCCAGCTCGCACAGAGGGTCACGCACGAGTTCGTCACCGATCAGGGCATCGGCGTCCGCCTCGCCCTGAGCGAGGCTTCGATCCGCGCGTCGGTGAGCCCGAACTCTGTCATGGACGCGCTTTATCTGGTGCTGCACAACGCGGCGCGCTTCGGTGCGGGGCAGACCATCGACCTCAAAGTCTCGCGGCAGGACGGGCGCGCGAAGATCACCGTGCGCGACCATGGACCGGGTTTCTCCGAGGAGGCGTTCCGGCGCGCGTTCGACCCCTTCTACTCCACCTCCGACGATGGGCTCGGCCTGGGTCTTCCTCACGCACGCAAGCTGCTGGAGTCGATGGGGGGAAGCATCGAGCTGCGAAACGTGCCGGGTGGGGGCGCCGAGGTAGAGTTGTCTTTGCCGGCCTCATAGCCGGCGCCGCTCATCAGGCGATCGGCTGTCGCTTCGCGGTGATGCCTACGCCCACCACCCCCAATACCACCATGGCGATGCCCGCCCAACCGACGGGGCTGAGCCCCTGGGAGAGCAGCACCGTCGCGAGAATCGCGGCCACGGCGGGCTCGGCGGCCGTTGCGATGGACGCGCCGCTCGCTTCGATCCGGCCGAGCGCGTCGAAGAAGAGGAACTGCGCCACCGCGATCGTCAGCGCGCCGAAGGCCACGAGAAGCAGCCAGGCCTCCGTGGTACCGGGCCACACGAGCGGGCCTGTCGCGGCCGGGACGAGCACGGCGAGCACGACGCACGCACCCGCCGTGCTGTAGACGACGGTGCGGGCCGAGCCGAAGCGGGGCGTAGCCCAGCGGCCGAACAGCGTGTAGGTTGCGTAGCTCGCGCCCGCGAGGATGCCCCAAGCCAGCCCGGACGTCCCGAAGGTCGCCGGCACCTCCTCGGCGCCGAGCACGGAGATCCACACGCCCGCGACGGTGAGCACGACGAGCCCGACACGCGAAGGGCGTGGCCACTCGCCGAGGAGCGGGCCCGAAGCCGCGACCACGAGCGCGGGAGCCAGATAGAGCAGCGCCACTGTCGTCGGCACGCCGACCGCGTCCGTGGAGAACTGGTAGGCTACCTGGAACACACCTACGGCTGCACCGCCCCCGAGACCGATCAGGGTGAGGTCGCGCAGGCCGACACGAAGCACACCGCGACGTGACGCGGCCAGCACGGCCCCCAGCAGGACGACACCGACGACGGGTCGGAGGAGCGCCACCGTCTCCGGGGGGACCCCCATGCGGAAGAGGTGCACCGCGAAGATCCCCGAGGAGGCCCACAGGCAAGAGGCCGCCAGCGCCTCCACGAAGCCGAGCAGGCGCTCGTTTCGGGCGGCTTCCCCCGTCACGAGTAGCCGTAGACCTGGTACAGGAGGACGTAGACCAGCAGGCCGGTGACGGACACGTACGCCCAAACCGGGAACACCCAGCGCGCGAGGCGTGCGTGCTCGTGGAAGCGACGTGCCCGCACCAGCCAGAGAAGGCGCAGGACGAGAGGCACGACGACGATCGCGAGCAGCATGTGGGAGAAGAGGAGCGCCCGGTACACCGTGCGAGCGACACCCTCGCCGGCGAACTCGTGGGTGCCTGTGAGGCCCACGCGGGTCAGGTAGAAGAGCAGAAAGAGGGCGGACGCTCCGACCGCCGCCTGCATCGCGCGCCGGTGCTGGCGCACGTTCCGACGACGGATCAGCAAGAATCCGGTGAGGAGCGCGAGCGCACTCGTGGCGTTCAGCGTCGCGTTGACGGCCGCGAGGGCGTCTCCGATCTGCTCGGTCTGCAAGGTGCTGGGTCAGGCCGTCCGGGCGGGGACGCGGAGGCTCTCACCGATGCGCGCTGGCTCGGCAACGACCGCGACGTGCGTCAGCACGGCGAGCAGCGAAGCGGCGACGAGCGTATGAAGGGACACGGGAACGACCGCGAGCACCGTGAGCACGGACGCGAACCCGAGCCCGACCTGAACGAGCACGAGCAAGAAGGCGACCGGTCCCCAGCGGCGCACCCGATGCGCCAGCTCCGACGTGTACAGCCGATAGGCGAGCCAGCACACGACCAGGGCGACGACGATGCCCAGGACACGGTGCAGGAAGTGGACCGTGATGGGCGCGTTGACCAGCGGTGGCACGACCTGGCCGAGGCAGAGGGGCGCGTCGGGGCAGGCCATGCCGGCGTCCATGTGTCGAACGAGCGCGCCCAGGACCGACTGCGCGAACACGAGGGCAGCCGCGGCGACCGCCCAGCGCCGCAGGCCCGGCCCGGCGTGATGTCCGTTTTCGCGTGGGGGGCGGCTGGTCGAGGAAGCGAGGGCGGTGGCCAGCACCAGGAAGGCGAGCGCGAGCGCGAGGTGCGTCGTGGACACCAGGTCCGGGAGACGGTAGATGACGGTCAGACCACCGAAGATGGACTGCACGACGAGGAGACCGAGGCCCGCCAGGGAGGCGTGGAAGACCGACCGGGGCGCAACCTCTCGCCACGCGAGCCAGGTGCCGAGCCCCCAGAGGAGGAGCAGGCCGCCCGCGACGAGCCGGTGGAGGTGCTCCCAGAACACGCCCCCGGTCATCTCGGGCACCATGGTGCCGAAGCAGGTGGGCCAGTCGGGGCACGCCAGGCTCGACTCGGTGGCGTGCACGACGCTTCCCAGGAACAGGAGGCCCAGCGTCCACACGACCGAGACGCGGAACGCCCGCGCGTGCAGCATCAGGCGGTCACGGCCTCGCTGACACGGTCCCGCTCGATCACGGGCTCGGCCGAGGCCGCGTGCTCGAGTTGCAACCGATAGACGTCGAGCGAAACGATGCCGCGCGAGAGCCAGTCGAGCTCACCCTCGAGGAATCGGCGGGCGATGGCGTACGTCGCACGGTCGTTGTTCCGGAAGAGCGACCGGAAATGCTCGGCGATCTTCTTGCGGGCCCGGCGGCAATGTACGTCCGCGACCGCCTGCACACCCTTGTCCGCGCTTCCGTGCTCGGCCAGCATGCGCGCCCTCGAAACCACCGCCGTCATCACGAAGAGCTCGGCGCCGATGTCGACGAGTCGGCCGAGGACCGCTTGCTGCTTTTCGAGCCCGGGACCGAAGCGCACCATCGCGTGGAACGTGGCGCGCGCCAGGCGACGCGAGGCCCGCTCGATGTAACGCACGTGCTTCGCCAGTACGCCGAAGCGTCGGTGACGCGGCCAGAACCCCCAGCCCAGGAAGCGCGTCGGGTACCACCAAGCGTAGTGGAGGCCCGCGCGCACCGCGGCGGTTGCGCGAGCGCCGAGCGGAGCCTTGGGGTTCACGAGGTCGCCGGCCACGCGAAGGTGCATGTCGACGGCCTCGCGCGCGATGAAGAGTCGCATGATCTCGGAGGAGCCCTCGAAGATCATGTTGATGCGCATGTCGCGGAGCATGCGTTCGACCGGATACGCCGTCTCGCCGCGGGACGCGAGCGAGTCGTGTGTCTCGTAGCCGCGCCCGCCGCGCACCTGGACGGCGTCGTTCACCAGCTCCCAGCCGGTCTCACTGGCCCACATCTTGGCGATAGCCGCCTCGAGCCGGATGTCCAGACGGCCCGAATCGGCCATCGACGCAGTGAGCTCAGCCAGCGACTCCATCGCGAACGTGTCGGCCGCCATCGCACCGAGCATCTGCGCCACGGCGTCGTGCTTACCGATGGCCCGGCCCCACTGTACGCGGTTGGCCGCCCAGTCCCGCAGCATGTCCAGGCTGCCCTTGCCGCCCGCCGCGCAGAACGCCGGCAGCGCGAGCCGACCGGTGTTGAGAGTGATGAGGGCCAGCTTGAGCCCTTTCCCCTCGTCCCAAAGGAGGTTCTCCCTCGGCACCTTCACGTTCGTGAATCGGAGCACGCCGTTCGAGAGGCCCCGAAGCCCCATGAACGAGCACTCGTGCGCGACGTCCACGCCGGGCCAATCCGTCTCGACGATGAAGGCGCTGATCGGTTTCCGGCTGCCGCCTTCCCGGGCTGGGGTGCGCGCCATCACGACGATGATGTCGGCTCGCGGCCCGTTGGTGGTCCAGAGCTTCTCGCCGTTCAGGATCCAGTGCTTGCCGTCCGCCGAGAGCTCGGCGGTCGTGGACATGTTCGCGGGGTCGGACCCGACGTCCTTTTCCGTGAGCGCGAACGCGGAAAGGGCGCCGCGCGCGAGCCGCGGCAGGTACCGCTTCTTCTGGTCCTCGGTGCCGAAGTGCAGCACCGGCACCGGCACCCCGATGCTCTGGTGCGCCGAGAGGAACGCGCCGGTCGAGGCGCAGCGCGAGCCCACGAGCGCGAGGGCGCGCACGTAGGTGAGGTACGAGAGGCCGAGGCCGCCGTATTCGCGGGGGATCTTGATGCCGAAGGCCCCGATCTCGGCGAGCCCGTCGAGCACCTCCTGTGGGACATGCCCGTCCCGGTCGATCGCATCGCCGTCGATGTGCTCGCGGGCGTATGCCCCCAGGGCCGCCAGGAAGGCGCGGGCCCGCTCCTGCTCTTCGGGGTCGGGCTCGGGGTGCGGATGCACCAGCCCGAGCTGTGGGCTGCCCTCGAAGAGGGACTTCGTGAAGCTTCGCTTCTCCCAATCCTGCTCTCGGGCGTGCTCGGCGACCTCTCGTGCCTCGTGCTCGGTAGCGAGCTTCGTCTGGCTCGTCATGCGGACTCCTCTCTTCGGTACGGCACCTCGGCAGGTCCCTAAATCTAATACCCGAGCGCGCCTGGACGGTCTCGGAAAGGCCGCGCGATGCGTGACCGATCAGGTGTCATCACGGAGGCACGCCTCGTGTGGGGCGTGATCAGGCCTCGTCGCCGAGGAAGGCCTCGATCTCCGCGGCCCGAGCGTCGGCGTCGCGCTCCCCCATCTCGATGAGCGCGCGCAGGTAGTCGGGCTGGAAGAGGATGAGGCTGAGGAAGTCCGGGCTTCGGGTCTCCTTCGTACCGAGGCCTCGGGTGAGGAAGCGGAAGGCGCGGGGGAGCTGCGCCTCGAACTCGCCAGCCATGCGCCCGAGGTCTCGGGATGGACGGAGCGTGAGCAGCTTCACCTCCCGGAGGTCGTGGCGCTTCTCCTCGGGGAGCTCCTCGATGAGTTGATTCAGTCGCTGTAGCCGCAGCGCGTCGTGGTCGAGCAGGTCGAGGAAGATCGAGTTGAGCAGGATCCCCATGACCTGGGCTGGGGGCGGATACCCATGGATGGACTCCTCCGGCTCGGGGGAGCCGGGCGCCGCATGACGGGTCGAGACGGCGATGATGCGTCGGGCCCCCAGGTGTACAGCGGGGGAGAGAGGTGCCACGAGGCGGATCCCCCCGTCCCCGTACCAGGCGCTGTCGACCTGCACGGCGGGGAAGAAGAGCGGAAGCGCCGCCGACGCCATCACGTGGTCGACGGTCATCGTGGCGAGGCGCGGGACTCGTTGCGGTCGCTTCCAGAGCTCGACGTTCTTCCCCTGGATCCAGGTGACCGACTGTCCCGTCGAGTAGCTCGTAGCGCTGATCGCGACGGCCGAAAGGCGATTCGCGTCCAGGTTGTACTGGATGCCGGTGAGCTCGCCGTCGACGCAGTGCAGCACCTCGGTCAGGTACGAGCGGAGCGGCTGGGTGTCGACGAGGCCGCGCACGAGCCTGGGTGAGCCCAGTCCTTTCGCCGAGAGGCCTACACCGCCCGACGCGAGCTGCCGGATCCAGTTGATCGCGTTCATCATGAGCGAGCGGGTGTCCGTGCGGAAGACGTCGCCCGCGGTCAGGTTCGCCCAGAGCTCGCTGAGCTCTTCGACGGCCTGTGAGAACGTGCCGTGGTGCGACGCCAGCAGTGCGGCGTTGATCGCACCGGCGGACACGCCCGTGACGTACGGCACACGGAGCTCGGGAAAACGGCGCGCCACACAGCGCAGAAATCCGACCTGGTAGGCGGCGCGCGCGCCGCCCCCAGTCATGACGATGCCGAGGTCGGGGGGGCCGTGCCCCTTCATTGCTTCCGGCCTCGGCGTGAGCGGCTCGAAGGTGTGCACCGCTATCCGACGATCGGCCTGCCGATCGCCACGATCCCGAACGCCACGATCGTGAGCACGATCAGCGTCGCAACGAGGTGTGGGGCGTACGTGCGCTGCTCGGGCGGACGCCTCCTCATGACGACGGAGACGATATGGGCCACCGCGACCGCGAGCGCCATCATTACGATGTGGCCACCGAGCTGCGGATAGAACCTGCTCGTGAAGAGGTGCGCCAAGCCGAGCAGCACCGTGAGGTCGAGCGTCCCGGTGAAGGCCGCGGCCAGGATCCTCATCCGCTTGTCGTACGGCCGCTTCGTCGCCAT
>JBFGFY010000008.1:0-37151 GCA_041579355.1 Longimicrobiales bacterium
CCCGCCCGCCCGTGATCTACGTCTGCATTCCCGCACACGACGAGGCCGCGACCATCGGGGTCCTGCTGTGGAAGACCCGAAAGGTCCTGAACGAGTTCGGGCGGGACTTCCGGATCGTCGTGCACGACGACGCCTCGACGGACGATACGGCCCAGGTCCTGGAGCGGTACGAGCGCACGCTTCCACTCACCATCCTGCGGTCCGAAGCCCGCATCGGATACGGCCGCTCGGTGGAGAAGCTCCTGCGCCACGTCCAAGAGGAGGCGCCCTACCCGAAGCGCGACTGCGCGGTGGTCCTCCAGGGTGACTTCACCGAGGACCCGGGTGACATCGTTTCGCTCGTGAAGATCATCGAGGGAGGGTCGGACATCGTGGCGGGCACGGTCTCCCCCGACGCGGGGCCGCTCCCCGCGGGCGTGCGCTACGTGCGCAGGCTCGGGGGTATGCTCCTGCGAGGATCGGCGGTCTCCGATCCACTTGCGGGGATGCGTGCCTATCGCGTCATCGTGCTCAAGAAGGCGCTGCGGGACCGCGACGAGCCCCTCGTCCGTACGGACGGATGGGCGGCGAACGTCGAGATCCTCGGCCAGCTCGTGCCGCATGCGCGCCGCGTCAGTGAGGTGCCGTTGCGGCCTCGCTACGACCTGCGCATGCGGCCATCACGCTTTCGGCCCGTGCGGACGCTGCTCTCGGTCTTCCGAGTGCGTGCTGCGCTGCCGACCCGGACGCCCGACATGGAGGCGGCCTCATGACGACGCCCGTGAAGCTCCCTCGATCCACCGCTGCCTCTGCCGGTCTCTGGGCCGTCACGCTCGCCGCAGCCGCTACCCTCGTGTCGCCGTCCGCCGTGCGGGCGCAGGGCTCCGGCTGGACCGCGGGTATGGTGCCGACCGATTCCATGGCGGCGCTCGCGCCCTTCGGACCCGGTGAGCACCTCGTCTACAACGTGAAGCTCGGGTGGTTCGGGGTGGGCTCGGGTGCGCTCACGGTCGAGGGGCTCGACAACGTGCGGGGGAACCGGACCTATCGCGCGGCCATGGCGATCAACGGAGGCGCGCTCGGCTTCAGCCTGAACGACCGCTACACGACCTGGTTCGACGTCCGGACGCTGCAGAGCTGGCGCTTCGTCCGCCTCTACCGTGGCTCGTATTCGAGCCAACGGCACTACGAGTTCTACCCGGAGCGTGACCTGTGGGACCGGGAGGACAACGACGAGTTCGGCCCCATGCCGACGAAGAATCCGCTCGACGACATCGCATTCGTGTACTTCCTGCGCACGCTCCCACTGGAGGTCGGCCGCACGTACACCTTCAACCGGTACTTCAAGGAAGAGGGCAACCCGGTTGTCGTCCGCGTCGTGCGCAAGGACCGCCGGAAGACGCCGCTCGGGGAGTTCAACACGATCGTCGTGCGGCCGTCATTCCAGAGCGAGGGCCTGTTCTCCGAGGACGGCGAGGCCGAGCTCCACTTTTCCGACGACGAGCGTCGCCTCCTCGTCTACATGAAGGTGGACATGCCGAACTTCCCCGGCGGCATCTCGCTGCACCTCCAGTCGGTGCAGGACGGCTTCCCGGTCAACCCGAAGTCGCGGGCCGCGGTGCTCCGCGCGGCGGAGCAGCGCAAGGCCACCAGCGCGCGGCGCTGAGGCGCGTGACTCGGCGGCCCGGCGGGGCGGAGGGTCCGTGAGCGCGGAGGACCGTCCCTCCCGTCCCTACACGGCCCCGCCCGAGGCCGATGTCGAGCGACTGCGCACCGTCGAAGTCACCGGGCGGCTGAACAAGGTCAGCGCGTCCGACTTCGCGAAGGAGCCGCGGGCGGGGCGCTCCTTTCGGGAGTTCGTCGACGGGCTTCCGAACATCCTGCAGGCCGAGTCCTTTCGCGCCGTTGCCCGGCGCGTCGCGTCGGCGATCCGAAGCCGGAGAGGCGTGCTCTGGCTCATGGGCGGGCACGTAATCAAGACCGGCCTGTCCCCCGTCGTCGTACGCATGGTCGAGCGAGGGGGCGCGACCTTCCTGGCCGGGAATGGTTCGGTCGCGATCCACGACTGGGAGATCGCGCGCTGGGGTGCCACCTCGGAGGACGTGGAAGCCGGGCTCGCCGACGGCACCTTCGGCATGGCCGAGGAGACGGGTCGCGAGATGAACGAGGCGATCATCGCGGGCGCGGAGCGGGGCATGGGCATGGGCGAAGCCCTCGGTTGGGCTCTCTCGGAGCGGGACGACCTGGCGGCACCCGGACGCTCGGTCCTGCTTTCGGCCTACCTGGCCGGCGTCGGGTGCAGCATCCAGGCGGCGATCGGGGGTGAGATCATCCACCAGCACCCGACCGCCGATGGAGCGGCGATCGGCGAAACCTCGCTGCGCGATTTCCGGCGTCTTGCGGGTTACCTGCCCGCGTTGGACGATGGAGGCATGGTCCTCAACGTCGGCTCGGCTGTGCTCATGCCCGAGGTCTTTCTCAAGGCTCTCGCGATTGCACGCAACTTGAACGACGGGGTGCCCCGCGGGTTCGACACGGCGGACTTCGACATGATCCGCCACTACCGTCCGCGCGTGAACGTCGTCGAGCGTCCGACGCGCACGGGCGGCGGACGGGGGTATCAGATCACCGGCCACCACGAGATCATGATCCCGATGCTCGCGTGGGCCGTCGAGGAGCACCTGAGCGAGACCGACTGAGATGCTTGCGCCTCCCACGGACCGGATCGAGAGACCTCGCGGAATTCGGACCCGGAGCGCCTGGCTCGTCGCGATCCCCTTCTTTCTGCTCGCGACGCCGACGCTGGCCGCTTTCGCTGCGGGGGCCGCGCTCGCTCTCGCGGGGCTCGCGCTCCGTGCGTGGGCGGCCGGCACGATCCGCAAGGACGAGGCGCTCACCACGTCCGGCCCCTATGCACACGTGCGCCACCCGCTCTACGTGGGCTCCTTCTTGGTGGGCATGGGTCTGGCCGCAGCCGGAGGCCACTGGGTCTGGCCGGCGCTCGTCCTGGCCTTCTTCGTCACGCTATACCGGCGCACGGTAGCCGACGAGGCGGCGCGACTCACCGGGCTCTTCGGCCATGCTTACGTGGCGTACGCGCGGGAGGTGCCGCCGGTCCGGCCGAGGCTCACTCCCTACTCGGGGCCGCAGGTGGAGACAGGCTTCACGTGGAGCCGCTACCTGCGCCATCGCGAGTGGGAGGCGCTTCTCGGGTGTGCGGCCGCGTTTGCCGTCCTCGCGGCGAAGCTGCGCTGGCTATCCTAGGACGATGGTCCAGCGCCGATCGAGTCGAGCGGGCCGTCAGGGAGACCCGACGTACCTCCGCAGCGCGAGCGCGACCTTCTCCTCCACGGCGTCGACGGTGATGCGACCCATGCCGTCCCGGTACACGGGAGTCGCAGGGTACTCCTCTCCCGGATACTCGGCGTACCCGTCCACGACGAGGTCCGCGTAGGCGCGATACGGACCGGAGCGCTTGGGGTTCGTGCGACCGAAGAGGGAAACGACGGGCTTCTCGAGCGCCCGGGCGATGTGAAGTGGCCCGGTGTCGGGCGTCACCACGAGGGCGCTCCCCTCGAGCAGCCACAGGAGCCGCCGTACGTCGTCCCCTAGCGCGCTCACGACGCGGGCTCGCGTGCCGGCGACGACTCGGGCTGCAAGCTCGCGCTCGCGCTCCGACGGTCCGCCGACGAGCACGGGCCGCAGGCCATGCTCCGCGTTGATGCGCGTGAGTAGCTCTGCGTAGCACTCGGGAGGCCACTCTTTGTCGGGCCGACTCGTGCCGACCACGACCGCGCATGCCGGTCGGTCGAGGCGTGCGAAGAAGTCCGCCTGCTGCGCCCTCTCGGCGTCGGCCACGCGGAGCCCCCACGTGACGGGCTCGGGATCCACGCCCAGGTAGTGGAGGAACTCGAGGTACTGATCCTGGACGTGCTGATCCGGGCGCGGAGGGATGCGGCGGTTTGTGAACAGCCACTGCGCGTCGCGCGCACGCCTCCGGTCGAAGCCCAGCTTGATCTCGGCTGGCACGAGCGCCGTCGCGAGCCCTGCCTTCATGTAGACCTGGAGGCCGAGCAGGAGATCGAAACGACGTCCCTGGAGCGCGCGCGTGAGCTCGCGGTAGCTCTGCCATGCCCCCCATCCCCTACGGCGTCGGAAGACCACGAAGTCGTCGATCGCCGGGTGACCGGCGACGAGCGCGTGAGGCGTCGGCTGCACGATCCAGGTGATGCGACTGTCGGGCCAGGCGCGGTCGAGTGCGTTCGCAACGGGGAGCACGTGCACCGCGTCACCGATGGCGGAGAGCATGACGATGCAGATCTCGCGCGGCGGCGCACCCGACCACCCGTCGGCGTGCCTCACACCTCCTCCGCGAAGCCATCTCGGAGCGCGCGGAGCTCCGTGGTCGTGATGGCCCGCCCGCTGCGTCGAGCGAGCTTACGGAGCGAGCGCTCGAGGCGTGCCAACATGCGGGGACCAGCGGCGACGCCGCCTTGCGGCGAGACACGGGCCCGGTCGAGGTCGAGGACCCACTCTTCACCGGCCGCATCGATCAGGACGTTCCCGACGTGCAGGTCGGCGTGGGCGACACCGGCTCGCGCGAGGCCTGCGATCAGCCGGCCTGCATGCCGGAGTGCGCGCGTCGCCTCGGCCTGGTCGGCCGCGACGACAACGTCGCTGAGCGGACGTGCCGCGGGAACCAGCTCGGTCACGAGATCGGCGCGGTAGAATACGCCTGCCGCAGCGTACGCCGCCCCCGCCACCACCGCGGGGGTTCGTACCCCCCGAGCCCGCGCGAGGGCGCTGGCGTGGACCTCACGGTGTGGGCGAGGTGGGCCGAGCGCGAGGTAACGGTCACCGAGCAGAGCCGCCGCCCATCCTCCGCGGCGGTAGTGCCGCACTGCCCAACCCGCCGAACCACCTGGCCCGGCAGCGTGCGCGGGCACCACCCGGACCGGTCCCCTGCCTGCAAGCGTGCCCACGGCATGCGACGCGGCCCAGGTGGCCAGCGACGCGTGCCGATCCAACACCTCCACGAGCCAGGGTGCGGCCGGCTCCCAGGCGAAGGCGTCGATTCCGCGCTGCCGAACCGGCACGTAGCCTTCCGGGAGACCGGCCCGGCTCACGGCGAGGCCGCTTCCTCCGGGGCCTCCATGAGGAAGATGCTCGGGCCCGGGAAGGTCTGCCCCTTCACCTGGACGCGGAACTGGTACTGACCCGCCCGAGGGAAGACGACGTCCTCGAGCTGCATGATGAGCTGGCTGCGCGCGGGCGGGTGGCCGGGCTTCGGATGGTGGACCTCCGTCTCACCCTCGACCGTGAGCGACGCTTTGCCGGTTTCGTCCTCCAGGTCGGCCTTGAACAGGAAGCGCCCGTGGTCTTCGCGCTCCCACTCGAGCACGAGCACCAGTACGAGCCGGTCCTGCCGGGCGGGGAAGCCCGGTGCGGCCAGGTCGTGATAGACGCCGTGAACGTCGACCTTGCCGTCCGGGGTCGTCCGGGCGTCCTCACAGACGGCTGAAAAGCGGAGATGCATGGCCTTCTTCGTCGGAGTGGATGCTCAGCCTTGCTGGGGTCGGCCACCGGGATCGCCCCAACCGCCCCCTCCCGGTGAGCGGATGCTCACGATGTCACCTGCCTCGACCGAGAAGGTGACCTTGGCCGGAAGGGGCTCCTCTACCCCCGCGCGGACGAGGACGTTCTCTCCCGGCGCGCCGGGTGCGCCGCCCCGCGCCCCCGAAGGACCTCGCTCGCGCCGCTCCGTGAGCAGCGCGACCCGGGCGGGGACGAGAATCTCGAGGTCCCGCCTCAGGCCGTCGCCTCCGCGGTGGAGGCCCTCGCCCCCCGAGCCGCGGCGGATCGTGTAGGCGGCCACGCGGAAGGGAAACGCGTGCTCGAGCGCCTCGATGGGCGTGTTCAGCGAGTTCGACATGTGCACGTGGACCGCGCTCAGCCCGTCACCGGACGGGCCCGCGCCCATCCCGCCCCCGACGGTCTCGTAGTACGCGAACGGCTCGCCCGAGCGGGGGTCGATGCCCCCCACGGTGGTGTTGTTCATCGTGCCCTGTGAAAGCGCCGGGACGAGGTCGGGGAGCGCTTGCGCGAACGCGGACAGCAACACGTCGGTGATGCGCTGTGAAGTCTCGACGTTCCCCGCCGCGACCGCCGCGGGCGGCCGTGCGTTCACCACGGTCCCCGGAGGGAGGCGCAGCTCCACTGCGGCCATCGAGCCCCCGCCGGCGGGCAGAGCCTCTCCGAGGACGGCCTCGAGCACGCAACGGAAGACGTAGCGCACGGCCGAAGCGGTGATCGCCGCTACCGCGTTCACGCCCCCGGGCACCTGGGGCGCGGTGCCCTCGAAGTCCACAAGGGCCCGCGGTCCCTGGATGGTCACCGCGACCTGGATCAGGATCGGGCCCGAGCCGAATCCGTCGTCCTCGAGGAAATCGCTGGCCTGATAGCGGCCGTCGGGAATTCGGTCGAGCCCCGCGGCCGCGAGGCGGTCCGCATAGGCGATGAGCGCCCGCATCGCGGCCAGCGTTGCCGTGACGCCTCTCTTGTGTGCGATCTCGAGGAGGCGGACGGTCCCGGTGTTGAGCGCGGCGAGCTGCGCGTCCAGGTCCCCGGCGCGCTCCGCAGGAGTGCGCACGTTCGCGAGAAGCGTGCGCCAGAGGTCCTCGTTGCGCTCTCCCGCCCGATAGAGCCGCACGGGGGGGATGCGTACCCCCTCCTCGTATATCTCCCTGGCAAGGGGCATGGAGCCCGGCGTAGAGCCTCCGATGTCGCTGTGGTGGGCGCGGGACGCCACGTAGCCGAGCAGCACGCCGTCGCTATGGACAGGCTGGATCAGCGTCACGTCTGGGAGGTGGGTGCCTCCGAGGAAAGGGTCGTTCAGACAGACGACGTCCCCCGCCCCGAGCTCGCCCAGCTCCCGGAGCGCCGCCTCCACGCTCATGGGCATCGCGCCGAGGTGGACCGGCATGTGATCCCCGAGGGAGACCGCCACCCCCTCTGGGTCGAAGAGGGCGCAGGAGTAGTCCCGACGCTCCTTGATGTTCGGCGAGAACGCAGCCCTGCGGAGCGCCGCGCCCATCTCCTCGGCGAGGGCGGTGAAGAGGTGCCGGAAGATCTCCAGCTCGACCGGCGAGGGTTCGGGCGAGCCCGCCCAGTTCGAGGCCGGCCCGTTTGTGTAAGGTCCGTTCGTCATTACGTTATACGGCTGAAGCAGGTGCAGGGCGTGCTGCCGGCACGCGATCGAACACAGACTACCAGGGAGAGACACTTTGTCCAAAGAGAAGCTCTTGGACCGTGCGCGCGACGAGCTGTTCAGCCACATCAACCGGTGTGGCGTTTTGGAGGCCGCGGAGGAAGACCAGCGGCAGTGGATGGACGAAACGATCGATTACATCGGTGAGCGCTACCCCGACCTGACCGAGGTCGACCTCAAGGGGCTGCATGCCATCGGGACCCGTTTCTGCAAGCCGGCGATCGCGCACGGAGCGGAGAATACCGCCAAGAAGATGGAGGACGCGACCGTAGCCTGACGGCGCGGCAGCGCGTTTTTCCCGATAGAGACCGGGGCGGGGCCCATTCGGGCACCCGCTCCGTTTTTTTTGGCATCCGCAGGCCTTTTTCGAAGGCCGGTAGCGTAAAAGTCATCCCCCCCATATACTTCCGCCCGCTTTTGTCCTGGCGCCCTCGGGGGGGCGGCACCCGGGCCCTCCGCGGGTGCTCTGCGCCCCCCCGCGCGCCCCTTCCGGAGGAGTCCGTGCCCGCACGCGCCAAAGGCAAGAAGAAGAAGAAGGGGGGCGTGTTCGAGGGCACGCTGCCGCTCGACGACGAAAAGCGGTTGCTGAAGCAGTACTACGCCGGGCAGCGGATGGAGTCCCCTAACGGGGGATACCTCATGCTCTTGGGGATCCGGCCCATCGACGGAGGCAGTGCGGTGGGAATCTTCGAATGCTCGGCCTCCTCGCTGCGCTACGAGATGGAGATCCCCAAGGCCACCCGGACGGAGCGCAAGAAGGTGAAGGACGCGCTGGACAACGGGGAAGATCCCGATTGTCCACGCCACGGGCCGGGGACGCGCCTCGTGCGGGCCGGACGCGACCTGGTGTGTATGGCCTGCGGCGTCGCTTACGCCCGTGCCCAGTAGGCCCCAAAGCGCGTTCTAAACAAACGTTCCTTTCCTCCCGCGCCACCCGGGGGCGTCCCGATTTCAGGGTGGTAAGGCCTCGGGGCTCGCATTATAGTTGAGCAAATTCCAGCCTTCCGGGGCCGGCCGCGGCGCTCGCCAAGGAGATCCCGTACATGCCCGAAGGGTTCCTCAGTTCCGAGGAATACGACGAGCAGGCGCACAAGCTTTATAACGACGGGGACTACGACGGGGCCCTGGAGATGCTCAAGGAGGGCCTCTCCCTCTATCCCAATGCGGTCGAGCTGTACGTGGGGCTGGGGTACGCCCGGCTCGCACGCGAGGAGTACGCGTGGGCGCGCCACGCCTTCGAGCGCGCGACCGTGCTCGATCCGCAGCACGAGGATGCCCAGGTGGGACTCGGGGAGGTCCTGTTGCGCTTCGGTGAGAGGGACACCGCCCTCAAGCTGTTCCGGGAGGTCGCCGCCCGCGGGTATGACGACGACATCGAGCTCATGCTGACGATCGGCCGCGCCCTCTATCGTGCCGCTCTGTATGCGGACTGCCGGGACATCTTCGCGCAGGCAGCCGCGGGCCGGCCGGACAGCGCGGACGCCGCCGCTTCCCTGGGCTACGCGCTGCATCGGCTCGGTGACGAGGTCGGGGCAGGACGACAGATCCGGCGCGCGCTCCGGTTGGACCCGGACCTCCACGAGGCGCGCGTCTATCTCGGGCACCTCCTCTACGACCGAGGCGACTGGGAAGGCGCCCTCCGTGAGCTGGAGCGCGTGCCGCCGCAGGAGCACTGGGATGCGCTCGGCGTATGGAGGTTGATGGAGCTCAAGCGGACGCTGTGGCACATGGAGTCCGGTGATCCGAGGCTCGCACCCTGGGAGCAGCGGCTTCGGGATCTGGAGGAGCTCGACGACCCGATCGACCGGCTCCTCGCGGAGGTCGAGAGCCGCATGGGTGCTGCGTTTGGCGAGGTTCGCTACGATCCGAGCCAGCTGGAGCTGTTCGAGCGCGGCGGCACGGGCGAGAGACACGTCGTGCGACTGGGCGACGGCCTCCTGCTCCGCGGCACATGGCAAGAGATCGTCCGACAGATGAGAGATCACGCCGGATTCTCCCACGAATCGACCGCGCAGTACATGCGCCGTCTCGCCGAGCGTTGGCACGAGCAGAGCGGCGTGGAGATTCCGTTCACGGACCCCGAGGCCTTTCTTCGCGCGGCCGTCCAGGCTGGCCTGGTGCGACTGGAAGTGGAGGAGTGAGGAAGGGATGAGCGAGTCGAATCACGTGCTCGAGCGCTTCCACCGAGCTCTCGTCGAGGCGATCCAGACCCATCGGCCCGAGTATCTGACCGGTCCCTTCACCGTTGCGGAGATCTATCAGAACCTGGTGCCCTACGGCACCCACCGGGACCGCATCGGGGTGGAGATGAACGGCGACTACGAGGACGCACTCCTGAGGCTGTTGGCCGGTGAGGGAGGCTACCTCGTCCTCGAGTCCGAGCCGGCGCTGAAGGACCTCCGCGCCGAGCTCCGGACCGCCAACCCCAACACCGGGTTGTACCGGGAGTACGCCGCGGTCGACGTACACCTGAACCAGGCCCTCCTCGATCACGCCCCCACCGCTGCCGGCGACGGCGCGGACTTGGCGGCGGAGCTCGACGCCCGAGATCCGGTCTCGATGGCGGAGCTCGCACCCTCGGAGGCGGCGGTCGAGGAGCTCGCGCTCGTGCCCCCGGGCGTCGACGTGTTCACCGGTTCGGCCCGGGCCGGGACCGACGGAGATCCTCCCGCGTCCTGCCAGTGGTGTCGGGCCGAGCTGCCCCAGCGGGACAACCTGAACTTCTGTCCGTTCTGCGGCACCGACCTCAACGTCGTCCCCTGCAATGAGTGCGGGCAGGAGCTCGAGCCCGAGTGGCGGTTCTGTATCTCGTGCGGGACCGAAGTGAGCGGTTGAGGCCCCTCGCGCTGACGGCAGCCCTATTCGTCGCCACGGGGTGCCAGGAGCGGAGGGACCCGAGTCTCGAGCCCGACGCGCTGCTCCAGGCCGAGCTCGGGCTCACGGTCGCCGACCGCGTGCACCGCGTGCGGATCACGGGTGGCGGAGGAGAGGCTGCGGACCCGCCGGTCGTCTCGATCGAGCCGGGTGCGTACGTGGAGTTCGTTTCCGCCGATTGGCTGTTACACGAGGTCCTCTTCGAGGCCGATAGTCTCTCCGAGGCCCAGAGGGGGTTCCTCGAACGTACCGACCAGATCGCATCGCCTCCGTTGATCGAGCGCGGCAGCCGCTACGTGCTGACCTTCGCTGGGGCTCCCGTGGGTCGGTACGTATACACGCTCGAGGGGAACGGACGCTCGGGCCGAGGGGTGATCGTAGTCGCGCCCCCACCCGAGCGCCGCTGATGGCTCATGCCTCGAAGCGTGTCGTGACGCGGGCAGTGGGGCGCTAGCGCCCGCTCCGGTCGATCCCTAATCTGCGTTCCCCCTCCCGGCACCCGCCCCGACTCACCCGCTCCGCCGACGCCTCGCCATGACCGACAGACGCACGATCGGTGAGATCCTGATGAGCTCCGGCCGAATCTCCGAGGCCGACGTGGAGCATGCGTTGGCGTACCAGCGCGAGCACGGGGGCTTCTTCGGGGAGGCGCTCGTCGCATGTGGGATGCTGACCGAGGGCGAGGTGGAATGGGGGCTCGCGTCGCAGTTCGACCTCCCCTATGTCTTCCCGGAGGTCGAGGCGATCGACTACGACGCTGCCTCGATCGTGTCGCCGGAGTGGGCGCTCTCGCACCTCACGCTTCCGATCATGAAGACGGAAGATACGCTCTCGGTGATCATCGACTCGCCGCTCAAGACCGAGCCTCTGGCCGAGCTGGCCGCCCGGGTCGACGTCGACATCCAGCTCGCCCTCGCCTCGCCGTCGCGGATCCGCGAACTGATCCGTCAGGTGTACGCCAGGGGCACCGCGGCCGAAGAAGAGGAGAGGCCCGCCTCGCCCGTGGAGCTCTTGCAGGCGGTCGATGCCGTCCTCGAAGTCGATGCGGCACGATTCGGTGTGTCGGTGCGCGGCCCCCGTGCTCAGGTGTGGTGGGACGAATCCGGGACGATCCGCAGGAGGCCGCTCGCGGGCGACTGGATGCACGAGCTCGAGAGCGCGATGGAGCCGAGCGCCGCCAAGCAGACTTCCGGCCGGAGCCGAGCCGATTGGGTGGGTAGCTTCAGCCGCGCGGGAGCCGTCACGCCCATGCGCGTGCGATTTCTCGCAGACGAGTCGGGCTCGGAGTACCTGTTCCTCCCCAGCCACGAGGAGCGCACGGAGCGGCGGCCGTTTCCGGCCGCCCCCGAGGGCGTCGTATCGGAGGTGCGGCTCCTCGCGCGGTCGGGCCGGGCGAGATTCGTCGTCACGACCGAGCCTTCGGAACTCGGACATTCCATCCTGCCCCACCTTCCGGACCTCGTGCTCGACCCTACGTGGCGGAGCATCTACGTCCATGCCGCCGAACGGCCCGCGCAGGGAGAGGCGTTCAGCAGGCGATTGCCCGCCGACTCCGGAACGTGGGAGGCTGAACTGAAGGCGCTGCGTGCCTTCCACTTCGACGTGGTGACGGTCGATTTGGAGGGAGGGGATAGGGATTGGACCGCGGGTGCCCTGGACCTGGCGTCCGTCGCGTTCGTGCTCTGGCCCGAGGGCGACGTGGACAGCGCCTACGAAGCGGGCGCACGCTGGCACATGCGGTTGGAACAAGACGGAGAGGGGGGACTCGATTGGTCACTCGAGCCCCTACCGAGAGCGGATTGAAGGAACCACTACACTCACACTCCGGCGCACGGAGCCTCCTGAATGGCGCAGATCGATCAGTTCCTGAAGGTCCTCGTGGAGCAGCAGGGATCGGACCTCCACCTCACCGTGGGGGCACCTCCGATCATGCGCGTCCATGGCCACCTCCAGCGCCTGAAGTTCCGGGAGCTAACGAACAAGGACCTCGAGGCGCTGGTTTACGAGATCATGGAGGAGGAGTGGCGCATCAAGTTCGTCGATCGCCTGGACTACGACTTCGCCTACGAGATCGAGGGCCTGGCGCGCTTCCGCGTGAACGTTTTTTGGCAGCGGAAGGGTCTGGGCGCGGTGTTGCGCACGATTCCCTCGCGGATCATGACCGCCAGCGAGCTCGGCCTCCCCGACGTGGTGCGGAAGCTCTGCATGCTCACCAAGGGCCTCGTGCTCGTCACGGGCCCGACCGGGTCGGGAAAGAGCACCACGCTCGCCGCGATGGTGGACCTGATCAACGACACCAGAGCGGACCACATCCTCACGATCGAAGATCCCATCGAGTTCGTACATCCGAACAAGAAGTCGCTGGTCAATCAGCGTGAGGTGTCCACGAACACGAAGAGCTTCACCAACGCCTTGCGCGCCGCGCTCCGTGAGGATCCGGACGTGATCCTCGTAGGCGAGATGCGCGACCAGGAGACGATCGAGCTCGGCATCACCGCGGCCGAAACCGGGCACCTGGTTTTCGGCACCCTGCACACGAACTCGGCGCCGAAGACGGTCGACCGGATCATCGACGTCTTCCCCGCCGACGAGCAGGAGCAGATCCGCTCCATGCTGGCCGAGTCGCTGAAGGGGGTCATCGCCCAGGTGCTTCTTCGCGCCAAGGACGGCAAGAGCCGCTTCGCCGCCATGGAGATCATGGTCGGCACGTCGGCGATCGGGAACCTGATCCGCGAGAACAAGATCCATCAGATTCCGTCGATCATCCAGACCGGTAAGAAGGACGGGATGCAGCTTCTCGACCAGCACATCCTCGAGTTCCTCATGTCCGGCAGGATCACGTCCGAGGAAGCCTACATGAAGGCGAACAACAAGCAGGCCTTCAAGGAGCACCTCAAGCAGGTTCCTCAGGCGGAGTTCGTGTAGGGAGCGCCATGGCGACCAAGGGTCAGGCGCGCGAGGTTGTCTTTCTCTCCGGCAAGCGGACCGGCTTCGGGGCGTTCGGGGGGACCTTGAGGGACTTCTCGGCCACGGACCTCGGGACCTTCAGCGGTCGGGCCGCGATCGCAGCGGCGGGGATCTCGCCGGAGCACGTCGACCACACCTTCTATGGCAACGCCCTGCAGACCTCCGCCGACGCGCTCTATCTCGCGCGCCACGTGGCCCTCCGGTGCGGGATTCCGCAGGAGAGTGGGGCCCTGACCGTGAACCGCCTCTGCGGCTCCGGCTTCGAAGCCGTCGTCCAGGCGGCGAAGGAGATCGTGCTCGGGGATGCGGAGGTTTGCCTCGCGGGCGGCACCGAGTCGATGAGTCAGGCCCCGCACGCCGTGCGCGGGGCGCGGTGGGGCGCACTGCGTCTCGGCCCTCCCGGTGAGCACTTCGAGGACGTGCTCTGGGAGGCTCTCGTGGACACCTATTGCGACCTGCCGATGGCGCAGACCGCCGAAGAGCTCGCGTCGCGCTACGCCGTCACGAGGAAGGAGGCCGACGAGGTGGCGCTGCGGTCCCAGCAGCGTGCCCACGCCGCGTGGGAATCAGGTGTCTTCGACGCGGAGGTTGCGCCGGTGGAGGTGGAAACTCGGAAGGGGAGGACCACGTACGCCACCGATGAGCACATGCGTCCCGAGACGACCATGGAGGTCCTCGCGCGGCTCCGCCCCCACTTCCGCGAGGACGGGCTGGTGACGGCCGGCAACGCGAGCGGCATCGGCGACGGCGCCGCCAGCGCCGTTCTGGCCAGTGCGGAGTGGGCAGCCGCCGAGGGACTCCGGCCCTTGGGAAGACTCGTCTCCTGGGCCTTCGTGGGCGTCGAGCCACGGGTCATGGGGATCGGGCCGGCTCCGGCGGCGCGCAGGGCGCTCGAGAAGGCCGGTTTGTCGCTCGCGGACATCGACCTCGTCGAGGTCAACGAGGCGTTCGCGGCGCAGTACAAGTCGGTAGAGAAGGAGCTCGGTCTCGATCCGGAGAAGACGAACGTGAACGGTGGCGCGATCGCCCTCACTCATCCCCTCGCCGCCTCGGGCGCGCGCATCACGATCCATCTGCTCCACGAGCTGCGCCGTCGCGGCGGCCGTTACGGGCTCGGGTCGGCGTGCATCGGAGGTGGGCAGGGTGGCGCGGTCGTCGTGGAGGCACTCTAGGAGACGGAACGTGGCGAAGGGGAGGAGCCTGACCAGGAGGGAGTTCGACGCGGTCATCCGGCGCGCGACCGAGCTGGCCACGTCCGATCCGGACAGCGGAGAGGGGGCCCTCACCGAGGACGAGCTCTTCCGGATCGCGGGCGAGGTCGGTCTCACCGAGCAGCATGTCCGCCGCGCGCTCGTCGAAGTTCGCCGCGGCGAACAGGAGGCGGGTGTCCTCGACCGCATCTTCGGCCCGTCGGAAGTGCGCGCGGTCCGAGTGGTGCCGCGCACGCCGGAGCAGCTCACGGACGGGCTCGACGACTTCCTCGCGGGTACCCAGCTCCTACAACGCGTACGACGCACGCCGACCATGCTCCAGTATCGTCCGGCGCTGGACTGGGCGTCGCAGCTGGCGCGCGCGGCGAGCTTCAGCTCCCAGAAGCATTACATCGCCTCGGCTCGCTCGGTCGAGGTGCAGCTCGAGGCGGTGGACGGGGGCGGCACGCAGGTCGAGCTCGTGGTCGACCCCGGGACGCGCGGCGACGATGCGGCGGGAGCCTTCTTCGGGGGCGGCATGGCGGGCCTCGCCGTCGGCGGGCTCGTAGGCTGGGGCGCGGCCGCCATCGCCCCTCTCGCGCTCGCCGTGGCTGCCGGCACGGCTGTAGGCGCGGGGGTCGTAGGCGGTATCACGTATGCGACAGGAATCGCCCACAAGCGGAAGGTGGCCGCGGTGCAGAGCGAGGTCGAGGGCGTGCTCGACGCGCTCGAGACCGGGGAGTCGCTAGAGCCTCCTCCGCCGTCTTGGCGCCGGTGGGTGAAACGCTACTTCCACGGCATGGCCAAGGACTTCAACTGGGACGGCGGCAGGAGATCGGATCGATGACCGAGGCCAAAGCAGGGGGCGGGCCCGTGGGGATCACCAGGGTCGGCGTCGTCGGCTGCGGCCTCATGGGGAGCGGCATCGCGGAGGTGGCGGCCCGGGCCGGCGTGGAGGTGGTCGTGCGCGAGCCCACGGACGGGCTCCTCGACGCGGGGCGCGCTCGCATCGAGAGGTCGATGGCGCGAGCCGTCGAGCGGGAGAAGCTGACGGAGGTGGATCGCGACGCGGCAGCGGGCCGCCTCGACTTCGTGACGACTCTCGAGGCCCTGGTGGATTGCGACCTCATCATCGAGGCGATCGTCGAGGATGCGGGGGCCAAGCGCGAAGTGTTCCGCGCCCTCGACGAGGCTTGTCCGGCAGGGACGATCTTCGCTTCCAACACGAGCTCGTTGCCGATCACCGATCTGGCCGCCGCCACCTCCCGTGCGGACCGCTTCGTGGGCCTCCATTTCTTCAACCCGGTCCCGGTCATGAAGCTCGTGGAGGTCGTGCGGACCGTGGCCACGAGCGAGGAGTCCTTCGCGCGCGCGCTGGCGTTCGCGGAGCAGATCGGCAAGGTCCCGGTCGCCGCGAAGGACCGCTCGGGGTTCGTGGTGAATCTGCTCCTGGTCCCCTACCTGCTCGACGCGATTCGCCAGCTGGAGAGGGGCGTCGCCGGCGTGCGGGACATCGACGCCGCCATGACTCTCGGCTGTGGTCACCCCATGGGTCCGCTCACCTTGTGTGACTTCGTCGGCATCGACACGCTGCACCGCATCAGCGAGATCATGTACGAGGAGTATCGGGAGGACCGCTACGCCCCGCCGCCGCTCCTGCGGCGGCTGGTAGCTCTCGGACGGTACGGCAAGAAGAGCGGCCGCGGCTTCTACGACTGGGAGGGCCCGGAGCCGGTTCCGCTACCGATCTGACACGCACGCCGGGCGGCTCGGTGGCGCGTCCAGGGGGGGACATCGCACATTGGAAGGAGACGGCGCCAGTTGTTTCCACCCCCCCAGGCCCATGATCGTCGCGAGAGTCACCGACCCCCTCCTGCGCAGGGCGCTCTTCGCAGCCGCGCATCCGGAGGAGGACGTGATCGTCGAGGCGGGGCTGGTGCTGGATGCGCTGCACTACGGATTCCCTCGCTTGCTCGTGCGCGCGGGCGGCCACGAGGGGGATGGGCGCCTGTACGGAGTTCCGGTCCTCGACATCGACGAGGTCATGTTGCGTCGTTGGGATGCGGAGCGGCGCATGGAGGAGCTTCCGCTCCCGAAGCTGGACTTCATGACGCGTCGGCTGCGTGCGTTGATCGAGCGCTCCACGGAGGAGGCGTCGTGGGTCGACGCGGCCCTGGCGGATCTGAGCCGGGCCGCGGGCGCCCGTCTGCCTCTGCCGCTACGCGCGTTTGCCCGCAGGATCCTCGAGTTTCCGCTGCACTACACGACGCTTCATCCCGTGGCGAAGGGATGCGGACTCACTCGGGGCGCGCTGAAGGCGCGTTTCCGCAGGCGTGGCCTCGATTCCCCGTACACCTATCTGCGCTGGTTCCGTCTCATAGCGGTGGCCGCGCTACTGTCGGACCGCTCGGTGACGGTGGCGCAGGCGGCGCACCGCCTGGGCTTCACTTCGGACGGGAACCTGTGTCGCATGATGGCGTCGCTGACTCGACTCACCCCGACCGACGTGCGCAGCGTGCGCGGATGGAACTCCCTGTTGATCAGCTTCGCCTGGATGCACCTCACGCCCGACGCCTTGGACGCGTGGGCGGGTCTCGAGGGGCTCTTCGCGCGCCGGGCGGCGTAGACGGGTCCCGCTCGCCCGAAAGAACAAAAGGCCCCCCTCTCGGGGAGCCTCGAGCACGGAATCGCGTCGTGTCCTGGGGGGAGGACCTGTCTAGCGACGCCCCCGGCGCTGACGCCGGCGCTCGCGGCGAATGGCTGCCTCGCGCTTGCGCTTCCGCTGTGCGCTGGGCTTCTCGTAATACCGGCGCTTGCGAAGCTCGGAGTACAGGCCGGAGCGCTGCACCTTGCGCTTGAAGCGGCGGAGCGCCCTCTCGAGACTCTCGTTGTCTTGAACGACGACTTCCAAGCGACGGACCTCCCTCAGTTCGTAGACCAGCAAAGCAAGCTAAGTACACCCCCAGGAGGGGGCAACGCCCTACGGCCCCGGGGGGGCTAGCCCGGGCCCATGGGCCGAGCCGGCGCCCGGGGCCCGCCCCTCAGGGAAGCCGACCCTCGCGGTGCAGGACGTGCGTGTAGAGGCGATAGGCCTCGGGGTGCTCGAGGTAGTCCCGTACCCACGTCTCGAAGTCCGGCAACGGCAGGCGTTGTTCGATGTAGTCCACGACCATCATCGCGAACTGCATGCGATCCTTGGCCCGGAAGTCGATGCTCTCCCCCTCGAGGATCACGTCGACGGCGGCGTCGAAATGCGCCGGCTCCACGAGACAGATGAAGTGAGCCACCTGGTCGAGACGGTACGAGGCATACAGGGAGCGAAGCTCCTCGGCGTTCCGCGTCTCGGAGGCGGGCGAGCCGTTCCAGTCGGGGGCCATCTCCGCGGAGTTCTCGGCGAGCAAGGACCGGAAGCGGCCCCGGAGGCGCAGGGCCGGCCCTCCGTCGCGCTCGCGCGTGTAGAGGGCCGACTCGAGCAGCCCGGCCAGGAGAGGGCGGCCGAGACCCCTCGCCTTCTCGTGGATCTCGGCCTCCGAGGGCTCGATGAAGATGTCCGCCGTGCGGACCTCGTCTTCGTCGGCCTCCCCGTGACTCGGCCGGAACGAGAAGAACCCGTGCCAGCTGCCGCCCGGTCTGGGCTCCGTGACCAGGAAACAGGCCCAAGTGTCGTCTCGCGCCTCGAGAAAGGCGACCGAGCGGCGGCGCTCTCGCGATCCGGTCATGCGATGTGGACTCTCGCGGGGGCGGGCCAAGGGCTGCGCGGGCCCTTCGGCCATCGACGAAAGCCCGAAGATGCCCGCTCGCGGTAGGGCCATCAAGGCGCCGCCGTCCAGCCAGATTTTTTCTTGCGAGGCCCGAGCGGCCTCGATTATCGTTGCGGGGACATCTCCAAGCGCGAGCGCGGCCCGTGTCCCCGACTCCGTCGGGGCGCCTGCTCTCGTCGAGCACCGCACCCGGCCACGGCCGGGTTTCTTGTCGAAAGAGGGGGACGGAGACGTGATGCGACTCAACGTCCGCGCCGACGCGCGCATCGAGGCGATGGGTGATGTCCCGGGGATCTGCGAGCTGCCTCTGACGCGCGCGGTCGTGCAGTACCGGGACATCCACGAGATGGATACGCCCGGCGGCCGTATCGAGGACATCGGCCTCGCGCTCGTCGTGGAAGGCCGCTACGCCGCCACCGCAGAGGCGCTGGACCTCGGCAGCGGTCGGCTGAAGGTGTTGGACCTGAGCACCGAGCTCGTCGTGCTCGACTGGGTCTACGAGCCCACCCTCGACCACGTGAGCGAGCTCATCACCGCGTCGGCCGCGATGCAGGACCACACGGAGCTTCGCCGCTACGGTTTCCGGCTCGCGATGCGCGTGCTGGAGCGACTGGGGTTCGGCCCGCTCACGCGCCCGACGCTCCTCCGTGTGGGATACCGCGATGTCTGTCGGGACCTGGACCTTCACGAGGGAACCTCCATTCGCATGGTGCTGGGTCCGGGTCGCCTGACGCGTGCGCACCTGGACTACGACGCGTGTCAGATGGTCTTCCGAACGGCGTTCCAGGAGCCGGACGCGACGCTCGAGCATGCGCTCATGGAAGCGTTTCCGGCCGCGACGCTCCGTCGCGTCGAGCCGGTCACCGTGGCGGACTCGATCGTCTACCAGGTGCGGTTCCCGCTTCCGACGTCGCTGGCCGAGACACGCTCCTGCCTCGCCTCGATGCGGCGCGGGCTCGCTTCCATGCTCGCTCGCTTCGAGCCCGCCCGCTTCGCGTCGCTGTCGGCCCTGATGGAGACCTTCGGCGAGAGAGAGACCCTCGCGGGCCTTCACATCCACGAGCCGCTCCACGACGCGGTCTCGGTGCCACCACTCTTCGCCGGCTCATACCTCGTCCACTGATTCGGCTCCGGCGCCCTTCGTGATCACGGAGCGTTCCGACGGGCAGGTCGCCGGGAGTCCGGCGACCTCACCCCTCGCGCGCGCAGAGCTCGAGGCCCAGTACGCCGCGTACCGCCGCCGTCAGGCGAGGGGGCTCATCCGGCTCCTGCCCCGTGAGGCCGTGAGGCCCCTCTACCGGCGGGCCGTGGAGGCGCGTGGGGAGGGCGCCGAGCACGATCCCCTGGGGTCGCTCCTCCTGTTTTGCGAGCGCCTCCTGCCGCTGCCCTCCTTCGAAACCTGGCTTGACGACCTGCGCAGGCACCCGGACGCGCACCTCGAGGACGTGGACGATTCGGCGGACGTGCCGACGGCGGATGCGCCCGCCACCGTCGAGGCCCGGCCCTTCCCGTTCGAAGGCAATCCGTGGGTCGCGCACCTGCGCTCGTATCGGGATGGAGGCACGTGGCGGGGGTACATCGCCTTCGAAGAGGCGGAGTCGCGGAGAGTCCACCACACGGCTCTCATCTTTCGCGAAGACGATCCTGTCGACGTGCGCGAGCGCTTCCTCGCGTTCGATCAAGCGGCGCTCCAGGCCTTTCTGCGGTCCGCTCTCCCCTGATTATTTTTTTGCAAAAATCCTGCAACTGATTTCAGGCCTGCGAGTACGTGGCTAGCCTCCCAAAGCCCGTGATTTTGTTGGACTTGTGGCGTAAAACCACGGAGAGCGTGTTTCCTGCGGGTCGCTGAAGGAACACATGGATTAGTGTTTTTAGCGAAATTGTAAGTCGTTGTTCCTGAATGATTTAGCGACACACCGAAATTCTTGTTTCGGGGCCAACAAAGGGGTTGCGCCACAGATGGCGCCGGCTTACAGTAGGAGCCGTTTCGAGGCTCTGCTAGCACCTCGCTCGTCGCACGTCGCGCGCGCCAGTCGCGTTCTGTGGCGACAACAAAAGCGCAACTTTTCCACCCTTCTGCCGGGCGAGGTGTGTTCATGTGGGAGACGCGATCCGTGCAGCTGTCCGTGCGGCTTCCGCGGGACATCGCGGCCCAGGCTGAGGAGGTCCAGAAGACGGATCCGGACTTCCTGAGTCGAGTCGTGCTGTACGGCCTGACGCGTCGATCCATCTATCGCCACCTGCGCGAGAGCGACCGGGACGCGTCGGTGGAAGCGCCGCAGGAGACTCCGCCGGCCAACCGCTGAGGGCGCCCCCGGGGCCCAGAGGCTTGCGCGTCCAAGTCACCCCGTTGCATACCTTTGCGCGATCGCGCCGCGATCGGCGCGGTCGTGTCCGGCGAAGCCGGGGACTGCCTCACGTCCGGCGGAGGACCGCATTTGGACGCGGGAAAGAAGGGCTCGGAGGAGCCGCTCCAAGTCCTGCGCGCCAAGTACCACGACTACTGCTCAGCGCAGGTCGCGGACCTACTCGTCTACATGAGCCCCGACGAGATCTACCTGCTCGCCCATCGAGCCTATCGCGAGGAGGGTGGGGAGGGCGACATCTCGTACATGGAGATGGTGCGTGTTGCGACCGACTGGCTCGCGCGGCGCATCGCGCTCCCGCCATTCGAAGTGTGGCTCGACGACTACCGAGCGCATCCAGAGAAGTACCAAGAGTACCTCATGGGGCTTTGGGAGAGCGACGCGAACGAGCCGGGCGAGCCGGAGTGAGGCGCGCCAACCTCCGGTAGCTCAGAACGGCAGGTCGTCGTCGGGCTCCGACAGCGACGGGCTTTGGTCCCCGCCCCCGCCTCCCGAGTGGCCGCCGGAAGAGCGACCGCCGCCGCCCGCGGTGGACCCGAGCATCACCATCTCGTTGACGACGATGTCGGTCCAGTAACGAGTCCCTCCCTCGCCCTCGGTCTGCGAGTACTCGACCCGGCCCTCCACGTAGAGCCGGTCCCCCTTCTTGACCCACTGCTCGACGATGTCGACGAGCCGCCCGAAGAAGGTGAGGCGGTGCCACTCCGTCTTCTCTTGCGTCTGACCCGAGCGGTCCGACCAGGAGCGGTTCGTGGCGAGCGACACCTTGGCGACGCGCGCCCCACCGCTCGTGGCCCGGATCTCGGGGTCGTTTCCGACGTTTCCGATCAACATCACCTTGTTGAGCGAGCGGCTCATGGGTTCGCACTCCTCGGACGTGCGCGGGGGGCTGAGGGCGCTCGAAGGTAAGGGTGCGCGGAGCTTTTTCCAATCCGCTCCGGCAGGGCTATCTTGCCGCGCCTTGCCACTCTTCCCCCGTCGCCAGCGAGCGCGTTCGATGTCGGACCTCGAGCACATGCGAGTCGAGTGGGACGGCGAGGTCGCGATCGTGACCGTCGACCGACCCGAGAAGCTGAACGCGCTCAACGCGGACGTGATCCGCGAGCTGGGCGAGGTCTTCGAGAACCTCCGCGACGACCGGGCCGTTCACGGGGTCGTCCTCACCGGGGCGGGCGACAAGGCCTTCGTCGCCGGCGCGGACATCGCCGAGCTGGCGCGGATGGATCCGCTGTCGGCGGTCAGCGTGAGCCGAACGGGACAGGCGGTGTTCGGTGAGATCGAGCGCTTCCCAAAGCCCGTGGTCGCCGCCGTGCGGGGGTACGCGCTCGGGGGCGGCTGCGAGCTCGCCTTGGCGTGCCACCTCCGTATCGCGGCGACGGGCGCACGCTTCGGCCAACCGGAGGTCGGGCTCGGCATCATCCCGGGCTACGGGGGCACGGTCCGTCTCGCGCGCCTCGTCGGGCTGGGCCGCGCCGTGGAGATGATTCTCACAGGCGAGCCTGTCGATGCGGAGCGCGCGCACCAATACGGGCTGGTGTCGGCCGTCGTGGAGCCGGGTGCCCTAATGAGCGAGGCCAAGGCCCTGGTGCGCAGGGTGACCAAGAACGGCCCGCTCGCGGTCCGACTCGCGCTCGAGTCCATCTACCGGAGCCTCGATACGTCGGCCGCGGATGCCCTGGCCTTCGAGGCTTCGCTCTTCGCGGTGCTCGCCTCCACGGAGGACATGCGCGAGGGCATGGAGGCGTTCCTGGAGAAGCGGAAGGCCGACTTCCAGGGGCGCTGAGAAGGGTCGGCGAGGCAGCGCCCCTCGGACGGCCGCCGCGCCATCTGTTTCCGCCCTTGCGAGAGGGGCGCGGGCCGGGGCCCGGAAGTGGCGAAAATCGTTACGGCGCAAGCGCTTCAAGCCTCCTGCACGGGGTGGTACCCGGGGCCGAAAAACGTTAGCTTTCCCCATGTCTTTAGGGTCCCTCCCGAGCGGCGGTCCGTGCGTCTGAGCGCGCTCGCCCTCCGCCAGTTCCGGAACCTCGGGAGCCAGGAGCTCGAGATCCCGCCGGAAGGCGTCGCGCTCGTCGGCGAGAACGCCCAAGGGAAATCGAACTTTCTCGAGGCGATCTACTATCTCGAGACCTTCCGCTCCTTCCGGGGAGCGCGCGACGAGCAGCTCGTGAGCTTCGGCCAGGACGTCTTCCGGGTGGTCGGGACAGCCCGATCGGGCCCGGGAGAGAACGGTGCCGTGGAGATCGCCGCCGCGTTCGAGCGGAGGGGGAAGCGCAAGAAGGTGTCCATCGACGGAAAGGAGTCCGAGCGCCTCGCAGACGCGTTGGGGTGCCTCGCCGCGGTGATCTTCTCCCCGGCGGACGTGGAGCTCGTGAGCGGTGGTCCCAAGGAGCGGAGACGCTTCCTCGACGTCGTGTTGTCGCTCAACGAGCCGGGCTACCTCGGGTCGCTCCAAGAATACAAGCGCATCCTCACGCACCGGAACGCCGCGCTCAAGGGCGGCGAGTCTGGCACGGCCGTGGCGGCTTGGGATCCCGGCCTCGTGCGGCGAGGGGCCGAGGTCGTGGCTGCGCGCAAGCGCTGGATCGAGGGGAGCACGGGGGCGTTCGGAGACTACTACGTCCGGGTCGCGCAGGAGGCACGCGCGAAGATGACGTACCGCTCGAGCGTGCCCCTCGCGGGCGCGGAAGCCGTCGACGCGATCGCCGAGGCGTTCCGTGATGCCCTCGTGGACGCACGTGACAGGGATCGCCGTCTCGGGACTACGAGTGTGGGCCCGCACCGGGACGAGGTGGTGCTCACTCTCGAGACCGAGGACGGGCTCGACCTCCGCGACTACGGGTCGGGTGGGCAGCGACGCACCGCCGCACTCGCGCTGCGGCTCGTCGAGGCCAAGACGATTCGGGAGCGTCTAGGCTCTGCGCCGCTCATTCTGCTCGACGACGTCTTCGCCGAGCTCGACGAGGGGAGGAGCGAGCGCGTGCTGACGGTGATGGACGGCGAAGGCACCGGTCAGGTGCTTCTGACGGCGCCGAAGGAGGCCGACGTGCGCCTCAGACGGGAGTCGCTGGTCCGCTGGCGGATCCGCGAGGGACGGATCTGTACGTGACGCAGCGCACGGGACCCGTGCGCGTCGACTCGGTCTTGGCCGGCGTGCTCGAGAAGCATGGCGTGCAGAAGCAGGTCGAGCGCATCGGCGTGCTGGAGCTGTGGCCCGAGATCGTGGGCGAGCAACTCGCGCGGGTGACCCGGGTGAAGGGTCTCGACGAAGACACGCTCTTCGTCGAGGTGCGCAGCAGCGCGTGGCTGATGGAACTGAGCATGATGAAGGGTGCGTTCCTCGAGAGGGTCAACGACCGGCTCGGGGCGGCACCGATCGACCGGATCGTCTTCGTATTGGCGGAGACGACGTAGGGCGGCGCCGAGGGCGTCGCACTTTCACGCTTCGGAGTGGAAATGGCGAAGAAGAAGCAGAAGAAGGGCGGAGAGTACACGGCCGGACAGATCCAAGTCCTGAAGGGGCTCGAGGCCGTCCGGAAGCGTCCCGGCATGTACATCGGGTCCACGTCGGCAAGGGGTCTGCACCACCTCGTCTACGAGGTGGTCGACAACGCGATCGACGAGGCGATGGCCGGATACTGCTCCGAAGTGACGGTCACGGTACATACCGACAACTCGGTCACGGTGGAGGACGACGGGCGGGGTATTCCCGTCGACAAGCACCCGACCGAGAAGGTGCCGGGTGTGGAGGTCGCGATGACGATGCTCCACGCGGGCGGGAAGTTCGACAAGAATACGTACAAGGTGTCGGGCGGACTGCACGGCGTGGGTGTCAGCGTCGTGAATGCGCTCTCCGAGTACCTGGAGGTCGACGTCCGTCGCGAGGGCTTCCACTACCACCAGCGCTACGAGCGCGGGGTCAAGGCGAAGGAGCTCGAGAAGCTCGGCAAGGCCAAGGGGAGCGGCACCAAGGTCACGTTCAAGCCCGACCCTCAGGTCTTCACCGAGCTCGTGTACTCGCTCGAAGTGCTGTCCAACCGTCTTCGCGAGCTGGCCTTCCTCAACAAGGGGCTGAAGATCGTGCTCGTCGACGAGCGCAACGGCGGCTACGAGGAGGAATACCAGTACGAGGGCGGGATCGCGGAGTACGTACAGTACCTGCGGGGAGGCCGCGGGGCCCTGCATGACAAGGTGTGCTACTTCGAGACGTCCAAGCCCGAGGCCGAGATCGAGCTCGCGCTCCAGTACGATCAGGGATACAGCGAGAACACCCACACCTTCGTGAACAACATCAACACCCACGAAGGTGGGATGCACCTCACGGGCTTGAAGGCGGCGCTCACGAGGACGATCAACGACTACGCCCGCCGCAACAACATCTTCAAGAAGGACGAATCGCTCTCGGGTGACGACGTCCGCGAGGGGCTCACCTGCGTGCTGAGCGTGCGCGTGATGGAGCCGCAGTTCGAGGGGCAGACGAAGACGAAGCTCGGCAACTCCGAAGTGCGTGGAGCCGTCGAGGCCGCGGTGAACGAGCACCTCTCGATCTTCCTCGACGAGAATCCGAAGGCCGCCAAGGCGATCATCGAGAAGTCACTCCAGGCCGCCCGAGCCCGAGAGGCGGCGCGTAAGGCACGGGACCTCGCTCGCAAGAAGAGCGCTCTGGAAGGAGGTATCCTGCCGGGCAAGCTCGCCGACTGCTCGATCTCCGATCCCGCGATGTGTGAGCTGTACCTGGTGGAGGGGGACTCCGCCGGCGGGTCCGCGAAGCAGGGAAGGGACCGGGGCTACCAGGCGATCCTGCCGCTTCGGGGCAAGATCCTGAACGTGGAGCGCGCCCGCATCGACAAGATCCTCTCGAACGAGGAGATCCGGGCCATCATCACGGCGATCGGCACGGGCATCAAGGACGAGTTCGACATCACGGCTGCGCGCTACCACAAAATCCTCATCATGACAGACGCGGACGTCGACGGCGCGCACATTCGGACGCTGCTGCTCACGTTCTTCTTCCGCCAGATGCCCGAGCTCATCGAGGCCGGCTTCATCTACATCGCTCAGCCGCCGCTCTACCGCCTGCAGAAGGGGAAGCAGGAGCACTACGCCTACTCCGACCTGGAGCGCGATGAGTATCTGAAGCGCATGGGCGGCGGCAAGGACGGTACCGACGGGAAGGGGATCCGCATGCAGCGCTACAAGGGGCTCGGCGAGATGAATCCCGATCAGCTCTGGAAGACGACGATGGATCCCGATACGCGGACGATCCTACGCGTTCAGATCGAGGACGCGGCCATCGCCTCGAATCTCTTCGACCGGCTCATGGGCGACGAGGTGGAGCCACGGCGCGAGTTCATCGAGAAGAACGCCAAGTACGTGAAGAATCTCGACGTCTGAGCCCGCGCTCCCGCGCGGCGGGAGCTGTGGAAGAAAGACCGGGGCCGCGGCGGGCGAGGAGCCTGCCGCGGCCCGGTCACGTCTGGGGGAAGTTCAGTTGCTAGCCGCGCGAGCGCCGATTGCGCCCACCACGGTGTGCACCACGTCGGTGAACGCGTTGCCCTGGATCCACCGCGCGACGATGACGAGCTCGTTCTCCGGGTCGACGTAGACGAGGTTCGAGCCAGCGCCGGTGTGTGTCCAGGTGTACTCGGGTGCGTTCGCGTACTGACGGCGCCCGGTGTTGAGCGCGAAGTTCATGTACCCGTATTGCCGGTTCACCTCGTCGGGTGTGGTCGACATGTCGATCCACTGCTCCGAGACGATCTGCTGCCCGTTCCACTTGCCCTTGTGCATGGTGAGCAGGCCGAAGCGCGCGAGGTCGTACGCGTTGATGAGCATGCCACCGCCCCAATGGGAGCCACCGCTCACAGCCTGGACCGGGCGCCCGTCCAGCGTGATCCAGGAGTTGTCGTAGCCATGCCAACGCCACGTGGGTGAGGCGCCGATCGGGTCCATCACGTACTCACGAAGGACCTCGGGGAGAGGTTCGCGCCACACGTTCGTGGCGACGAGCGCGAGCAGGTTCACCCTGACGTCGTTGTACTCGTACGCCGTGCCCGGGTCGAAGCGCGCCCGAGTGCCCCAGGTCGAAGGGTCACGGTCGGGACGGTCCGCCCACTCAGGCTTGCCCCAGAGAGTGCCCTCCCAGTCGCTCGTCTGCCGCAACAGGTGATCCCAGGTGATCTTGCGGTTGTGCTGCGACTCGAACAGCAGCTTGGGCCGCCGGCCGGCCTCGTCGCCAGGCTCGCCATCCCCGTCCGGGAGCACGACCGGAGCCATGTACGGGCGCACCGGGTCATTCACGTCGCGGATCATGCCGCGGTCGTAGGCCAGCCCGATGGTCGTGGACAGGAAGCTCTTCGCCACGCTGAAGGTGTTGTCGACCTTCTCCGTGTCACCCCACTCGGCGACGATGTAGCCCCGGTACACGATGATGCCATTCTGCGGCGCGCGGACCGTGAAGGGTCCGATCGCGTCTCCGAAGGGTTCTCGCCCGAAGCCGCGGTGGTGGTTCACCGCGAGGTCTCGCGGCGCGTCGGTCTCACCGGCGATCGCGATCTCCACGGCCCGCTGGATCCGCGCCGCGTCCAGGCCGAGCTGGGCCGGCGCCCGACGCTCCCAGTCCGGATAAGCCCCTGGGAAGTACGCCTGTCCGAGCGCGGGCTGCGGAGCGAGCGCGAGCAGCAGGAGCAGGGAGAGGCCGACCAGCGAGGTCGAGGTACGCGCTTGCATATGAGTCTCCAGCCGGTGTGCTGGCGCCGCCCTCGACCGCCCGGGCTCGGCGCCGGATCTTCCTGAGTGGGTACGGTAGGGATTGGGAGGCCCTTCCGCCACGGGCTCCCGGCTGCGGACCGCCCCGCCTATCTTGCCGGCCATCATGACCGACAGCCCCCACGGAGCCCCGTCCCGTCTGGTAGCATCCCTGGCTCGCGTGGCGGCGAGACATCCGGTGGACCGGAAGCTGGTCGTGGCCCCGACGCGGTCGGTGGGCAGGGAGCTCCTGCGTCGGCTCTCGCTCTCGGGTCGCGGCTGGATCGGTTTCGAGGTGACGACGCCCCGGCCGCTCGCCCTCCGGCTCGCACGGCCCGCGATGGAGCGCCTGCACTTTTCGATGCTCGATGCCTTCGAGGCCCGCGCGTTGCTCGACGACGCGATCGACGTCGCGCTTCTCTCCGAGGGCTCCGAGCTGGCCGACCTCGCCGACGGCGTAGGGCTGCGCGATGCCATCCAGGGGTCGATCGAGGCGCTCAGGCTCGCCGGTATCGGCCCCAAGGAGCTCGACCGGGCCCGCCTCTCCGATCCGCGCAAGAAGCGCTTCTTGGTCCGCGTGCTCCGACGCTACGAGCAGCTCCTCTCGGAGCGACGCAGGGTGGACTCCGCCGACCTCTTCCGGATGGGTGCCGACGCGCTCGAGGCCGAGGGCGGTCGGCTTCCCGCTTCCCTGGACGCCGCCGTGTTGTTGCTCGTGCCGGGCCTGGGGACGAGGGGCCTCTCAGGAAGGCTCGTCGGCGGACTCGCGGCCCGAGGGGCGAAAGTGCTCGAGACCGACGCGGTGCAAGGGATCGAGACCCCACCCAGGGTGCTCTGGAGACCCAGCAAGGAGGGGCACGCCCGCTCCTACCTGGGCGCTCCCGGGCTGGCTCCGCAAGCGATCACGCCGGACGATATCGAGCTCTTCCGCGCGGCCTCTCCGCACGATGAGCTGCGGGAGGTCCTGCGCCGCGTAGTGGCGCGTGGACTGCGTTGGGACCAGGTCGAGATCGTGGCGTCGGACGCGGCCGCCTACGGCTCCGCGCTCCACGCGGAGGCGGTGAAGCTCGGTGTGCCCGTCACGTACGCTGTCGGGCTCCCGATCGAACGCACGCGGGTGGGGCGGGTCGTGCGCACGTACCTGGACTGGATCGAAGAGGGATTCCTGGCGGATCCGGTCCGAAGACTCCTCGAGGCCGGTGACCTGCGGCCCCACCGCAAGCACGGCGCGCACGCACCGGCCGCCCTGGCACGCCGGTTCCGCAGCCTCCGCATCGGGTGGGGCCGGCAACGCTATCGCGCACAGATCCGCGATGCGCTCGAGGGGGTGGAGTCGATGGTCGCACGGCGGCACGAGTCGGAGGAAGCGCTCGCCCGGCGCCGGGCCCGCACGCGCGCCGAGCTCGAGGCCCTCCGCTCGATCCTCTTCCCCGCGTTGCGGGCGACGCCGACCATCCCGGACCGCCTGACGGAGGAGGGGGGACGGGTCTCGCCAGCCGAGATCGCACGGGGGCTCAGGGCATTCCTCCGGCGCGTGCCGAAGGGTCGCGGACCCGACCTGCAAGCCCGCGAGGCCGTGGAGCACGTCTTGGAGCGGGTCGAGGCGACGCTCGTCCGGCGGACCGCGTTCCGGGCCGCCGTCACAGTGCTGCGTCGAAGCCTCGACCTGCGCGTGCGTGCCGATGTGGGTCGAGGAACCGACGGGGAGGTCGCACCGTGGTCTTCCGAGGGCGGGCACCTGCACCTGTCGGATCTCGATCACGGTGGGCACACGGGCCGCGAGGCGGTCTTCCTGGTGGGAATGGACGCCGACCGGGTACCGGGCTTCCTGGGTCAGGATCCCGTGCTTCCCGATCGTGACCGGCGCGTGTTGGGTGACGGCCTCCCCACTTCCGCCGAGCTGCACCGGGAACGTGTCTTCCGCTTCGCCGCTCTCTTCGCGCGGCTACACGGCTCCGTGACTCTGAGCTACTGCGCATGGGATGCGACCGAGGCGCGGATGCAGGGTCCGGCGCCGCTCCTGCTGCAGGCTCTCCGGCTCTCGCGCTCCGACCCGACGCTGACGTACGACGACCTCGAGACCGCACTCGACCGCGTCGTCTGCGTGCTCCCCGCGCGGGGACGGCCGTGCCTGGACGGAGACGACGTCTGGATGTCGGCGCTCGGCGGCGGTGACGTGCTCGCGTCCGGCACGGATGCGGTGGCGGCGGCCTACCCTCGGCTCGCCGCAGGGCTGGCCACGCGGCGAGCCGAGGACGAGAGGCCCGGCCCCGGCCGCGGCATCGTCTCTCCTCGCCCCGACCGCCTCGACCCCCGGCGTGACCCGGCGCTCGTCGTCTCGGCGAGCCGTCTCGAGGCGCTCGGCACCTGCCCGCTCCGCTACCTCCACGGCACCGTGCTCGGGATACGGCCTCCCGACGACCCGGAGCTCGATCCCGAACGATGGCTCGACGCGCTGCGACGTGGTGAGCTCCTGCACGCGGTCTTCGAGGAGGTGCTGCGCACCGCCCGGGCGCGCGGGCTCGAGCTGGACGACCCGGACCTGGACGGCGTGGCCGACGAAGCCCTCGCTGGTGGGATCGTCCGGATGCAGACGGAGATGCCCCTGCCGGGCGAGGGGGCGCTCTACCGCGAGACGCTCGCGCTGGAGAACGACGTGCGCTCCTTCGTGCGCATGATCCGACAGCTTGGCGCTCCGTGGAGCGCCCTGGAGCTGCGCTTCGGCCTGGGGGAAGACGATGCCGTCGAGATCGAAACGCCGAAGGGTGTGCTGCGACTGCGCGGAGCCATAGACAGGATCGACGAGGACTTGGAGGGGCTGAGCGTCATCGACTACAAGACGGGCGTCCCGCGCGAGTTCGGGGGCACGGGGACCTTCCACGGGGGGCGGCGGCTCCAGCACGCGCTGTACGCACACGTGGCGGAACAGCGACTCGGGGCTCCGGTCCGGCTCGCCGGGTACCATTTCCCGACAATCCGGGGTGAAAACCACGTCGTGATGTTCGACAGGCTCTCTCTGGCGGGGGTGGGATCGCTGATCGACCACCTCCTGGACGGTGTGGCGGCCGGCAGCTTCGTCCCCACCGAGAGGTCTGACGACTGCCGGTTCTGCGACTTCGCTGCGATATGTCGAGTGCGCGAGATCGGCTACGGTAAGGTGCACTCGCCGCTCGCCGACTGGTCCGAGGAGCACCTGAACGCGAGCGTCTGGCCCGCCTTCGCCGATCTGAAGCGGGTGCGCAAGTTCGAAGATTGAGGCCGGAGCGCGCGTCAGTCCCGATCGTCGGACGGCGGCGTGCGCAGGACGGCCACGAAGAACTTGATGGTGAAGAAGGAGATCACCGCCCAGGTGACCGCCAGCATCGCCCACGCCGCGGTGGTCATTTGTCCACCTGCTCCCGGAGGCGCCAGGCCTTCCAGACGAGGTAGGTGAGGAAGAGGAAGACGGCCAGCAGCAGGAGGCGCGTGGCATCCTGGACGAAGGCGCGAGTGAGCTCGCCCGAGTCGTCGACCCAGCGATACGCGTCGTCTCCGACGTGGAGAACGCGGCCGATGACGCTCGTGGACGAGAATGGCCAACCTTCCCCGCGGAAGACCGAGCCGACCGCGGCCCCCCAGCGCCCCACTGGCTCGACGAGCGCGCCGACGAAGACCACCAGGATGAAGAGTGGGGTGACGTACTGGATCACGTAGCGGAAGAAGCCCGGCACGCGCATGTCCGCTCCGCGTGTGATCTCTTCCCAGCCCCGGTCCATCCCGAAGATCCAAGCGAAGATGATGGCCTCACCGAGCGCGAACGCCACGAGGCCGAAGGTGCCGCTCCAAAAGTCGAACTCGTCGAACGCGCCACCGGGGTAGAGCCACACACAGACGAAACCGAGGGCGAGCGTCGCCGCCCCGAACGTGAGAGTGGCGCGCTCATGCTTCCAGTGCAGCTCGTCTTCCAGGAAGGCGACGAGCGGCTGGCCCATCGCGAGCGACGAGGTGATGCCCGCGAAGAAGAGCAGGCCGAACCACATGGCCCCGGCGAAGGGCGCGAACCAGCCCCAGTGATTGAAGAGCGTCGGGAGGGTGAGGAAGCCGAGGCTGAAGCCGCTCCCGCCGGCCGTTGCGGCCTGCACGACCTCGAGTCCGAGGTACGCGGTGGCGATGGGGATCAGGATCGTACCGCCGAGGATCACTTCGACGAACTCGTTCATCCATCCCGCGGAAGCCGCGTTCAGAGCGATGTCCTGCTCGTGGCGCAGATACGCGGCATAGCAGTGGATCGACCCCATCCCTACGGAGAGCGTGAAGAAGATCTGCCCAGCTGCCGCGAGCCAGGTGCTGGGGTCGAGTAGTCCTCCTAGCTGTGGCTGCCACACGAAGTTGAGGCCGGCCAGCGGGCTCTGGACCACGCCGGTGTCGGCGCCCGGCTCGAGCATGAGACCTCGGACGGCGAGCACGGCGCCGAAGAGGAAGAGGAGCGGCATGCCGATCTTCGCCGCGAGCTCGATTCCCCTCGCGAGCCCGCGGGACAGCAGCCAGACATTGAGCGCCAGGGTGGCGAGGAACCAGAGCATCGCTTCGCCCGGCACCGCGAAGATCGATCCCTCCTCCATGCCCAGGTACGCCGGGAAGAACTCGGTGGGCAGGACGTCGCGGAACGTGCTTGTGAGGGAGTGGAACACGTAGGCGAGCGTCCACGACTCGATGTAGCAGTAGTAGGCGGCGACGGTGAGGTTCGTGAAGAGACCGAAGACACCGACGTACTTGAGCCAGCGGTGGGGTCCGAGGCGGTCCAGCATGCCCGGCGCCGAGTGGTGGCCGTACCGACCGCCGTGCCGCCCGATGGCCCACTCCACCCAGAGGAGCGGGATTCCCATGAGGAGGAAGGAGACCAGGTAAGGGACGAGGAACGCGCCGCCCCCGTTCTGCACAGCCTGCGCCGGGAACCGGAGGAAGTTGCCGAGGCCGACGGCGTTGCCCGCCATGGCCAGCACGAGCCCGACTCGCGTGCCCCACTGCCGACGGCCTGCTACGACAGGCTGCGGCTCGCTCACGACACGGCGAGCACGGCGTCGCGCTTGGGAAGGCGACTCCGGCCTGGGGAGCTTCCCGCCTCACGGCGCTCCCTGTCCCTACGCTCCCAGCGGTCGACCGCGATCGAGGTCACCAGGTCACCGGTGACGTTCGGGACCGTGCGCATCATGTCGAGGATGCGGTCGACTCCCAGCACGAGGGCGATCCCCTCACCCGGCACGCCCACCGTCTCCGCGACCACGATGAGGAGAGGAATCGAGCCGCTGGGCACGCCCGACGACCCGATTGCGGTGAGCACTACGAGCGCGAGCACCGTGACCTGCATGCCGACCGAGAGGTCGACGCCGAACGCCTGTGCGAGGAAGAGCACGGTCACGCCCTCGAAGAGTGCGGTCCCATTCATGTTCATCGTGGCGCCGAGGGGAAGCACGAAGCCGGCCACCTCGGGACTCACGTCGAACTCCTCACGCGCGGTGCGGATGGTAGTGGGCAGGGTCGCATTGGAGCTCGACGTGGAGAACGCGGTCAGCATGAGCGTCCGGGAGCGTCGCAGCAGAACGGACGGCGCGACTCCGGCGGCCATCTTCGCCACGAGCGTCAGAACGACGAGCTGGTGGATCAACAGGCCGGTCACCACGACGACCGCATAGAGCCCGAGCGAGCCGAGCAGCTCGAACCCGAAGCGTGCGGTCACGGCGAAGATCAGGGCGAAGACACCCACGGGCGCGAGTCGCATCGCGTAGCCGATGAGGACCTCGACCGCCCCCGCGATCGACGACACGACGTCGAGCAGGGGCTTCGCGCGCTCTCGCCCGATGCTCGCGAGCGCGACACCGAAGAGCACGCTGAAGAAGATGAGGCCCAGCATGTCGCCGCGGGCAGCCGAGTCGACCGGATTACGTGGCACGATGCTCACGAGCGTCTGCACGCCGAACCCGGTCTGGGCCGCCGCCGCGACCCGCTCGGCCGCCTGGCCCTGGAACTGTTCCATGAGGCCGATGCGAACCTCCGGCGCGATCGTCCGGCCCGGGCCGACCAGGTTCACGAGGAGGATGCCCAGGGAGCCGGCCACGAGCGTGGTCGCCAGGAAGAGGCCGAACGTTCGCGCCGTCAGCCGTCCGAGGCGGGAGGTCTCGCCGAGCCCGGTCACGCCCAGCACGAGCGACGTGAAGACGAGCGGCACGACCACCATGAACAGCATGCGCAGGAAGATCTGCCCGGCGGGCTGCGCGACGTTGTCCACGGCCCAGGAGAGCCAAGGAGCGTCACGCCAAAGGCCGTTGGCGACGCCGCCCGCTACGGCGCCGCCCAGCAGCCCGCCGAGGATCTTCACATGGAGCGGGGCGTCCTTCACGCGGGTCTGCCACCCTTGCCGCCGCGCGGGCGGCCGTACCAGAAGACCAGCGCCAGCGAGGCCAGCAGGACGAAGATGGTGAAGAGGGAGGCCGGATCGGTGGGCAGCTCCGCGACGACCTCGTCGAACGTCAGCCCGTCCGCGCCGGTCTGGGCGACCGTCGCGATGATGTGTGGCACGTACATGTTGACCCCTCGCGCCCGAGGCGCGTGTCAGAGTGTGAGCCCGCGCGGCCGAGGGCCGGCGGGTGCGGTGTCAGGGCAGCACGTGCGTGTCCCTCAACGGGACGTCCGCACGAGCCTCACGACCCTGGGGGTGCGTTGGCTGGAGAGGAGGCGACGAGGCCGAGCAGCCCGCCGAAGCCCCGCACACCGTCGCGGACGGGGCTGGCTTCGCTGCCCGCCGGGTGCGGGCGGCAGCGCTGCGGCTCGGAGTGTGGGGGGCGAGTCTCGGGTCCGCCGTCGGAGCCGGAGGATGCGCGCTCGGTTTCCGCTCCGGTGGGCAGGAGCGACCCCGGAGTGCGGGGGCCGACCGCCTGCGCTCCCGAAGAGAAGGGCGCGGCGGTGTGTGACGGGGCGGACCCTGGAGAGCAGGACGCCGCTGCGCCGGGGAGGGGATCCCCGGACGAGCGCGCCCCGGCGGCTCCGATTGCGAGCGCCAGGGCGAAAGCGGCAAGACGGGAGCTGGGCCCCCGCATCGTGTGTCCTGTTCGGGTGGCTCCAGGCGGAGGGGCGGGTCGCCCGTCCCACCGGAGCGTGACAGGCAATCTAGCGGGCTGCCTCGGTCCGGAGAAGCACGGGCTAGGGGGCCCCTCCAGGGCCCGGTGTCCGACTACCCGGCGCCTCTGCCGCCGGGCGCACCGTCACCACGACACCGCCCAGGCTCCCGGCCTCGGCCACGCCGTCGTACCGCGCGTCCGAGACCAGGACCCGCCACGCAGTACTCTCCGGCTCGATACGCGCGAAGGGGTAGCGGGACCAGACCAGATACGAGGCGAGGTCGGGGTCCTGCCTGGCGCTGGCCAGGATCGCCGCGACCTCACTCGGCGCCAGATCGGCGGGCGCCACCACACGAGGAACCGCCCGCTCCGGGAAGAGCTCGACGCGCGGCTCGCCCAGCCAGCGATGGACGCCCGGGACGTACGACTCCTCCGTCACGACCTCGACGTCGGACACGAAGGGGTTGCCACGTACGGGAGCGACCATGAGGTCCTGGGCGTCCAGCCCGTGTGCCGCCGCGGCGACGCTCACGTGGGTGCGGGCGACGCCGTCGGCGACCACGAGGACGGCGATGTAGGCGCACACCGCCGTGAGCGCGGCGAGACAAGCCCGGCGTCGCCCGGCCACACCCGGTATTGGCGCGAGGAGCCTGAGCGCGACCAGCGTCGCCAGGACTGCGGTCCACCCGACTCGCGCAGGCGGCACCGCGAGCAAGACGAGGGCGGAAGCCACCACGGAGAGCGCGACCCACGCGGCGGTGCCTCGGCGCGACCAGTTCCAAGAGAAGTAGAGGGCTCCTCCCAGAGTGAGCCAGATCCAAGGGTCGATGATGAAGAGCGCGTCGCCATAGCTCCAGGTCCCGTCGAAGGGCAGCCGCCAGCGCATGCCGTAGGTGTTCATCCAATCGAGCGTGGGATGGGTCGCGACGCCGACGGCGGACAGTGCGAGGAGGGGCGCGGCGCGCGCGGGAGGGGCGTCGGGAGATCGGCGCCTGCGGAACCACCGGTCCCAGGCGAGGAAGGCGGCGGTGACGAGGAACGGCAGCAAGAGGAGCGCCGGCCACCCGTGCGTCAGACCGCGTCGCAGTGCGAGCGCCGTGTAGGGGCCTCCCAGGTAGGCCGCCATGTCGACGTCCGGTGCGTTTGCGGCGACTACGAGCGCGGGCGTGGCGAGAGGCGTCAACCGGTCCGCGCCGGCTCGCCCGATCGCGGCCCCAACGAAGGCGTGTGTGAGGTTGTCCATTGTGATGCCCGAAGACGCTCGTTACTTCTCAGGCCCCAAACATCCTGCGGATCCGGACGTCGGCCAACCGTCCAGCGCCGCCGTGTGCATCTCCCTTGCGAATGACCCGAGGAGGTTTTCGTGAAGCGTGCCGTGTTGTCGCTGCTCGCCGGTGCCGTGTTGTTCGCCGCCCCGCAGGCCTCGCTCGAGGCCCAGGACGTGCAGCGCTTCGTGCGCTACGAGCAGGGTGGCGCCGTCGCCTGGGGTGAGCTCGTCGGAGAAACGATCCACCAGCTCTCGGACGCCCCCTACCTGGGAGGTCGCCGTACGGGTCAGACCGTGGCGCGCTCGGGCGTCCGACTCAAGGCGCCCGTCGACCCCAAGCAGATCTTCATGACGGCCTTCAACTTCCGCAGCCATATCACCGGTGAGCCGGCACAGTATCCGGGCCTCTTCCTGGTGCCTCCGTCCTCGATCATCGGGCACGAGGAGAACATCGTCCGGCCGCGCGACTCGCAGAACCTCCACTACGAGGCCGAAGGCGTGGCGGTCGTCGGTCGCGAGGCCACGAACGTGCCGCTCGACCAGGCCGCGAGCTACATCTTCGGGGTCTCTGCAGGCAACGACGTCAGCGAGCGGGCTTGGCAGGCGGGAGACATCCAGTGGAGCCGAGCCAAGGGGAGCCGCACCTTCAACGCGGTCGGTCCTCATCTGGTCACCGGTCTGGATCCGGCGAACCTCGAGATCGAGGGACGCCTGAACGGGGAGCGCGTCCAAGGAGAGAACACCTCGGACCTGATCTTCAGCCTCGCGTACATGCTTCACTACATATCCCAGCACTTCACGCTCTATCCCGGTGACCTGATCTGGACTGGAACGATGGGGACGACGCGCGCCATGAATCCCGGCGACGTCTACGAGGTGGAGATCCGCGGTGTGGGCGTGCTTCGGAACACGGTGGTGCAGGGCCGATAGTCCGTCCCGGGGCGGCCGGCGTGGGCGACTTTTCACGGCCTGAGCGCCCTGGCACATTCGGCGGGTGACGAACCCGACCGTCCTCTCCCTTCCGCTCCGGGACCGGGCCGCACGCGACCGGATCCGCACGGCCCTGGACCTCAACCTCCTCGTGGAGGCGGGTGCCGGGTCCGGTAAGACCACGGAGCTGGTCGGGCGCATGGTCGCTCTCGTGGAGGCCGGGGCCGCAGCGGCGGACCAGATCGCGGCGGTCACCTTCACGAGGAAGGCGGCAGCCGAGCTGCGTGAGCGCTTCCAGGCCGAGCTGGAGCGTCGCATCGCCGAGGTACGCGCCGCCGGCGACGCCGAAGACCTCGCGCTCGAGCGGCTGACCCGCGGCCTCGACGACATCGACCGTGCGTTCGTGGGAACGATCCACGCGTTCTGCGCGAGGCTCCTCAGGGAGCGTCCCCTGGAGGTCGGCCTGGATCCAGCGTTCGAGGAGCTGGCGCTCGAAGAGCGGCTTACGCTGCGGCGCCGGTTCTGGCAGGGCTATCTGGAACGGATGACGCGCGAGAGTGATCTGATTCTGGAGGATCTCGCGAAGGCGGGGCTGAAGCCCGCGAAGCTCTACGGCCTCTTCGAGAAGCTCGTCGAGAACCCCGACGTGCTATTTCCAGCCGAGGCGGCCGAGCCGGGCTCGAGTGAGGAGCTCGAGGTGCTCAAGCAGGAG
>JBFGFY010000009.1:0-34199 GCA_041579355.1 Longimicrobiales bacterium
CCGGACGCGGACGGCCAGGGAACGCGAGGCGTCCCCCGCCGTTTCGACGTGCTCAGAGCCAGTCCCGCCGCCAGAAGTAGATCAGCAAGCTGATCCCGATCCCGAGCATGACCACCCAGGTCGCCGGGTACGCCCAGGGTACGTCGAGCTCGGGCATGTTATGGAAGTTCATCCCGTACACACCCGCCACGAACGTCATCGGAATGAAGATCGATGCGATGACCGTGAGCACGCGCATCACCTCGTTGGTGCGCATGGTCACGATCGATACATGAGCGTCGAGCAGGGAGGACACTGCGTCGCGCAGGTGATCGATCGCGTCCTGATGTTGGGAGAGGTGGGTCTCGAGGTCGACGAGGAACGGTTGGGTCGCTTCGGGGATCAGCGCCGGGTGGTCGCCGGTGAGCTGGACGAGCTGCTCCTTGAGCGGCCGGACCGCACGGCGGACGACGAGCAGCTCGTGCCGTGCCTCCTGGGCACGGAGTGGGAGGTCCTGGGCCATGTGGTCGCTCCACACCTCGTCCTCCAGGTCCTCGATGCGCTCGCCGAGGTGGCTCAAGACGACCGCGTAGTTGTCCACGATGGCGTCGAGCAGAGCGTACCACAGGTAGTCCGCGCCGCTCGATCGCACGCGTGCGCCGGGGTCGTGGAGGCGGCGCCGCACGTTGCCCAGCACGTCGCCGTGCGTTTCCTGGAACGAGAGGACCCACCCGGGGCCGAAGACGAGGGTCACGTGCTCGGACTGGATGCCCCCGTCCGGGCCTACCTGGAGCATCTTGAGCGACGAGAAGATGTGCGTCCGGTAGTCGGCCACGAGTGGGCGACCGCCGACGCTGACGATGTCCTCTACGGCGAGCGGATGCAGGTCGAACTTCTCGCCGATGGCCAAGACGAGGGCCGTGTCGTGGAGGCCGTCGACGTTGACCCAGAGCACGTCGCGCGATCCCGGTGTCGGGGCGGGGACCTCATCCGCGGAGTCGGCATCGCTCTGCTCGACCGACTTCGCACCGAAGCGCATCCACGAGACTTTCACCTCGTCGACGCGTTGCTCTCCGGTGAAGACGGCAAGGCCGGGCGCGAGCCCGACCTTCTTGGTGAAGATGCTGAAGCGCTTCGTCACGGAGGAGTCGACGTCACGATCAGCCGGCGAGCTCCCGGAGCACCCCGGCCAGCTTGCCCATCCGGTCCACATCTCCGCCGAGTGTGCCCGCGCGAATCGCCGCCTCGTCGGCCTCCAGCGCGCCGGCGAGCTGTCGCAGCTCGGCCGGGGAGGCCTGCCCGCGCTCGGCGCGGGTGAGCACCCGGTCGATCTCCGTGGCTCGCGTGGTCAGGATACGCCGTGCCCTCACCATCTGGTCGAGGTAGGCACGCGCGACGACGGGAGCCGCGGGCCACACGATCCGCTCCTGGTGCTGCGCGTTGACCTGGTTGACGATCGCAAGCTCGGCCGCGGCAATCTCCGCCGCCGACAGGTGCTCGGTCGGCACGAGCCGAAAGACGTCGATCCCTCGCTGGATCTCGGCCCCGTAGATGCGACCGTTGTACCAGTACGTGGACCAGTACCCGCCCGTGATCAGCAGCTCGTCGCTCAGCGGGCCGCGGTCGAAGAACGCGATCTCGACCGGGTTCTTCGCGTCGGTGAAGTCCATCAGGGAGAGGCCGCCCTGATACCAGCCCTGGACGAGGATGTCGCGCCCGGGGACCGGAATGAGGGAGCCGTTGTGCGAAACGCAGTTCTCGGTCTCCGTCTGGGGCACGGGGAGCTTGTAGTATCCGTCGAGCTCGAGCTGGCCGCCCTCTCCGATCGTGAAGATCGCGTTGGCACCCCAGGTCAGGGGGTCACTCGCGCGGCAGCGCGGCTGCGTGCCGCCACCCCACTCGTCCGTGAACACGACCTTCGTCCCGTCGTTGTTGAACGTCGCCGAGTGCCAAGCGCCGAAGTTCGGGTCCGAGACCTCGGCGACGCGGACCGGGTTCACGGGATCGCTGATGTCGAGCAGGATGCCGTTTCCGCCACAAGCGCCCGCGGCGAGACCGATCGCGGGATACGTCGTGATGTCGTGGCAGCGGTTCGTCACGCCCGCCCGCCGCGCACCGGGGCCTTGGTCCTCGCCGCGTGCGAGGCCCGCGATCGCGCCCGTACCCCGGTCGGCGAAGATGCGGGGCATGCTCACCACCTCGGCCCGTTCGGGCGCGGCGAGGGGGATGCGCACGACCTCGATACGGAAGAGCGACGTGTTCGGATCCTCCTCCGGTTCCGCGCCCGAGCAGCCCGAGAGCTCCGCCGCGTCGCGTACCCGGCCCGTTCCCTGGATGAAGACGTACAGGTTGTCCGGATCGCGAGGGGAGGTGACCAGGGTGTGCGTGTGTGAGCCGCGGCAGGCCTGGATCGCCGCGACCTGACGCGGGCGGCGCACGTCGGAGACGTCGAAGACGCGAATGCCTTGCAGTCGATCGGCGCTGATCGAGTCGGCGACGCCCTGCAGCCCGCAGTCGAGCCGCCCTCGCGACTCCTGCGCGGAAACCACGAGGATGTCTCCATAGATCGAGACGTCCCCCTGGCCACCGGGGCAGAGCACCGTGGTGACGGGCTCGAGCGCCGCCGGGTCGGAGATGTCGTAGATCTGGAAGCCCTGGTAGTTGCCTTGGAAGAGCAGATCGCTGCGGAACGCGAGGTCCGAGTTGAAGAAGCGGCGGTCGTCCGGTGTGGCCGGGTTGAAGAACCCGAGCGGGCGGGCGGCGCTCGCCTCTAGCTCGAGCCCGCGCCCGGCCGCACCCGCGTCCATCCAACCGGCTCGGAGGCCGATGCGGGGGTCGTTCGGATCCCACTCGAACGCGGGGCCGGCCACGCCCGCCGAATCGGTCCCTGGGGCCCGGTCGTCGTCCTGCGCGAGCAGGGCGAGGGGGGTTCCGAGCGTGAGGATCAGCGCCAGCGCGATGCTTCGTACGTCGTAGGTCGTCATCTGCATTCCTTTTGCCTTCTCGTGTCGGTCCTGGCTTATCTCCAGCCGCGCTCCTCGAGCAGCGCCTGCATCCGATCGATCTCCATCTGTTGATCCACCTCCACCTCGGTCGCGAACTGGAACATCTCCGAGACCTGCCCGGCGCCGGGAGTCCTGAAGAGCTCTTCGACCATGGTGAGGGCTCCCTCGTGGTGCTGGATCATGAGCTCGAGGAAGAGCCTGTCGAAGTCCGGGCCCTGCGCCCGGGTGAGCGAGCCCATCTGCTCGGGCGTCAGCATGCCGGGCATGAGGACGGCGTGGCCGTTCGCGTGCGCGCCCGCAGGCGTCACTCCCTGGCCCCTGAGCCACTGCTCGATCGTCGCGATCTCGTCCCGCTGCGAGATGCGCATCCGCAGCGCCATCGCGCGCACGGCTTCACTGCTCGCGTGTGCCTCCGCCAGCGCCGTCATGTCGAGCGCCTGCCGATGGTGCGGGATCATGCCCTGCATGAAGCGGAAGTCGGCTGCGGTGGGCTCGGGCCCGCGCACCGTGACGTCTTCGGGGCGGACGAGACGGCTCGGGGCCCCCGGCGGGCCGGGCTGGACGATCGGGGCGACAGGGGCAGTGGCCGACCCCGACAGGATCGCCTCGTAGACGATCTCGGCCATGATCCGGTCGAGCGGCGCGCCGCCCGAGGGGCGGAGCTGATTCCAGGCGAAGACGATCAGCTCCTGGGTGGGGTCGATCCAGAAATACGTGCCCGCGATGCCGAGCCAGCGGTACGTACCGGCGTTCTCACCCATCGCCACCGCGAAGCCGAGGCCGAAGCCCAGGTCCGCGCCGCCGATGCCGATCGGCACCAGGTCGTCGGGCAGGTGGTTACGGGTCATGAGCCGGACCGTTTCGGGGCGTAGCAGGCGCACTCCGTCGATCTCCCCGCCGTTCAACATCATCTGCGCGAAGCGGAGATAGTCACTGGCCGTGGAAGTGAGACCGCCTCCACCCGAGAGCCAGACAGCGGGCCGCGTATGCTGCCCGTCGACGTGGGATTCGAGCACGCGCAAGCCGCCCTGTCCGGGACCGTAGACAGCAGTGAACCGGTCCAGCTTGCCGGCGGGCACCGAGAATCCCGTATCCTCCATGCCGAGCGGCTCGAAGATCCGGGTACGAAAGAACTCGTCGAGCGACAGCCCTGACACGACCTCGACCACGCGACCCAGCACGTCGACGGAGAGGCTGTAGTTCCAGCGGGTTCCGGGGTCGAAGATGAGCGGCAGGCGCGCGACCGCGTTCACGGTCTGCTCGAGGTTCCCAGCGGTGCCCCAGACGCCGAGCCCGGCTTCACGGTACAGGGAGTCGACGGGCGTGCGGCCGATGTCGCCGTAGCCGAGTCCGGACGTGTGCGTGAGGAGGTGGCGGATCAGGATCGGGCTCGCAGGCGCACGGAGCCGCCCCTGCTCCCAGACCTGCTGGCCGCGGAACGCGGGCAGGACGTCTTGCAGCGGGGTGTCGAGCGAGAGGCGACCCTGCTCGACGAGCAGCATCACCGCGACGCTCGTGACCGGCTTCGTCATCGAGTAGATCCGGAAGATGTCGTCACGCTCGAGCGGATCCTCATTCAGCACCCGCCAGCCGTGTGCGTCCCAGTGCACCACGGTGCCGCGACGCGCCACCAGCGTCATCACGCCCGCGGTCCGGCCTTCTTCGATCAGGCGCTGCATCTCGGGACCGATGCGTTGGAGGACCCTGCTCGAGAGCCCGACGTCCTGAGGCTGCCCGGTGCGGACCGGGAGCGTGGCCTGCTGCGCCGCGAGGGTCGGCGCACAGAGCAGGAGGAGCAGCGCGAGCGCGGAGAGCCGGGAGGCGCGGTTTCCGGTCATGGGCTCATTCCTCGGGGACGGGTGTAGCGGCGCTCGGATCGTGTCCGATTGAGGCAACAACATCGGTGGCGCCCGCGGAGCGCGCCACGGGAGGGGTCATGAGCGGTCCCGGAGCCGAAGGGGTCGACCGGACGGCGCGCGCTCTGCGTGCTGCACTGAAGAGTCAGTACCACGCGGGGCTGGCGATGCTCCGCGACGTCGTGGAGCGGTTCCCCGACGAGCTGTGGACCGGCGCGCAGCACGTGAACGCGCCCTCGACGCAGCTCGCCGATCGGCTCCGCAACGAGGCGGGTCTGGGCACACGCTGGGTCGGCTCCGGGGCGGGCCCGTCGCCGGGGTAGTGCATTCTCCCGTACCCGCCTAAGTTGGCGCGCCATGAGACCACCGACGCTGCTCCAGACCACCGTTCTCGCCGTCACCGCGCTCACTTCAGCCTGCGCCCAACCGGCCGACGACGGTCCCGCCTACACCCCGGTGGGAGACATGCAGCAGCTCATGGCGTATCTCGTGGAGCCCGCGGCCGACGTGTACTGGGACGCGGTCGGGATCATCGTCGACGCGGAGGGGGAGCACCAGATGGCTCCCACGAACGAAGAGGAATGGCTGGCGGTGAGCAGCGCGGCGTACACGGTTGCCGAGGCTGGGAACCTGATGATGCTCCCGGGCTACGCGCTCGACGAAGGGGCTTGGATGGTCATGTCGCAGCAGCTGATCGAGGTCGGCAAGCGCGCCGTGGAGGCCGCCGACGCCCGCAGCCTCGACGCGGTCTTCGACATGGGCGCCGAGATCTACTACGTGTGCACGAACTGCCACGCGACCTACGCGGTGGAGACGCTCCGCCCGAACGATCCGCGCACCAACTGATCTGATTCGCCAGACGGCCTGATTCGGCCGAGCCCCGCGGCGCTCTTCGCTAGGAGAGCAAGCCGATCAGTCGTCCCTCGACCGCGATCAAGGTCCAGAGCCCGATCGACACCAGCCCCACGACCTTTCCCCAGATCGGACCGACCCGCGCCTCGTCCGCCATGGTGACCTTGTGGCGGACCGTGAAGGTGAAGACCAGGGCGATGACGAGGACCCGCATCTTCGTCCAGAAGAACGGGCTGTAGTACTCCTTCATCGGCGTGGCCAGGAGCTGCGGGACGCCGGTGAGCAGCATCAGCACGAGGCCACCGATCAGCCACGGGCGCGCGTCCAACGCCACCTTCGCGACGGGTTGATGTCGCATTCCCCGTCCAAGCAGGCGCAGGTCCACGACGAGCAAGGCCCCGAAGACGACGACGAGCGTGAGCAGGTGCGCGACGTTGATGAACGGCACGATGTACATCGACTCGCGGATCCAGCCGGCGAACGAGAGGTCCTGGAGCCACTCGAAGAAGGGAAGGAGCATCGTCGTCTACTCGAGCGTCAGCCAGTCGTAGGCCGTCAGTCGGCCGGAAACGACGATACATGCCCACAGCACGAGAGAGAACAAGGCCGCCGTCCTGGCCGCTCCCGGGGGCCGTCCGTCGGTGTCCCACTTGTCCACGCTGCGGTACGTCGTGAAGTGGAAGAGCATCGCATTGATCCCGGCCACGACGAGCAGCCCCATCTTCAGCCAGTAGAGCAATTTCGGGAAATACCGCATCGGCTGGCTGTAGAAGAGCAGCGCACCCGTGGCGAAGCTGAGCGTCATGCCCACCATCTGCCACGGAAACAGGCGGCTCTGCACCTCCGAGAACGGAGTCGTCTTGTACGCGACGCCGAGGAGACGCAGGTCCATCATGGCCACCAGTCCCGCGAACATCGCCAGCGTGATGACGTGTGCCGTGAGGAGGGCCGGATAGGCGTAGAGGGACTCGCGCATCGCGATGCTGCTCGGAAGCGCGTCCATCCACTCGAAAAGGCTACGCAGGTTCATCCCCTCGTCCGTGGGATCGGATGCAGCGCGGCCCGGCCCGTCGGCAAGCCGACGAGCCGGTCGACCTCAGGACTGCTATGTGACCGGGTGCACCGTGCACCCCGTCAGGGAACGCATCGATCGCCGCCTACGTCGCGATACCGCTCGTGGCAGTTCAAGCACGCCTCGGCGATGTTGTTGGTCGCGTCGCTCGCGCGCTCCTGATTCTGGCTCCGCGCCGCGGCCAGCATGACGTCGGACGCGTCGATCATCTGCTGTGTGAACACGGCCCAGTCGGCCTGTCCGAGCGGGACCGGCCGGCCGTTCTCGCAGCGACGTCCGGGCACGTTGATGAGAGCGGACGCCTCCCTGAGGGCGATCGCCGCGTTCTCGACGACTGGCCACCCGGAATAGATGCCCGAGAACGCCGCGGTCGCACCGGGGGCCGTCGGGTCCGCCGCCGGAGGATTGGCGGGATCGATGCTCTGGACGTCGAAGAGGATGTTCGAGTTGGGGAAGAAGATGCCGCGCATGATCTGAGCCAGGTTGCCCGTGGGCGCTGTCTCGGGCATACGCGAGCCGCCGGAGCTGCAAGCGGCGAGGGACAGTGCGAGGGCGATGCCGACCAATCGCATGAAAGACCTCGAAAGCCAATGGCTGGGCAGGCGCTTGAACGCCTCCCAAATACCGGGACCGTCGGCGCTTGTCAATAGAGCCTCAGCCGCAAAACGAAAGTGGGCGGGCGCTTTCGAGCGCCCGCCCACCGTTCACCGTAGGTGCGGTGTCGAGCGATCGGTCAGCAGCGGCCCTGCGCCTCGCGCGCGGCCACGGCGTCCGCGTCGTACGGTGCGCCCGTGCCCGAGGAGCCGAGGAAGATCTTCGAGCCGTCCGCGAAGGTGACGTCGCGCCCGTTGGCTCTCTTGAGCGAGTGGTCCTTCGTCTGGTAGCCGTCGACGATCACGACCGTGCCGGGCGTGAGGCAGTCACGGCGCAGCCCCCGGCGGAGCAGCGTGTTGGGCGTGCCGCCCTCGACGGCCCATACCTCTTGCGTCGGGTCGTTCGGCCGGATGGTCTCGCCCTGCTTGACCATCTCGGTGACGGCGATGTGGATCCAGGTGTGGGGGTTCACCCACTCGAGGCGCTGCACCTGACCCTCGATCCGGATAGGAGCATCGCGGTCGAACTCGGCGCCGAAGGCGTGGTGGGCGACGAGGGGTCCGGCAGCCACCAGGGCGGCGAGGCCGCCCAGAAGGAGCGCTGTGGTCTTCTTGGTCATGTTCTTCTCCGTCCTCAATTCGAGCTCTGCTGGCTCTGGCGTGCGCCCCGCTCTTCGGCGCGCGCTCCGCTCAGAACGTTTCCGAGTGCGTAGTTCCCTTCGTGACAGGCGTACTCGTACACCTGGGCATCCAGCCTGTAGTACGGGATCTCACCGCCCCACGGTTCCGTGAAGGTCGTGGGATCGATCACGGTGAACTCATAGTTGATGGTGTTCGGATCGACGCGCGTGAAGCGCTCGATCACCTTGAGCTCTGCCGTGGGCGGGATGCCCTGGAAGGACTGATCGGGATGGATGTTCGTCGTCTCGACGACGAGCGTGTTCCCCTCCCAGTGACCCCAGGAGTCACCGCCATAGGGTCGAATGTGGGCAGGCAACGGGTTGGTCCGCTCGCCCAGGCGGATCACCCGCACGTCGTGCACCATCTCCGTCATGATCATGACGGCGTCGGGCGACTGCACGATCGTGTAGTTGTTGTTGTAGAAGTAGTTCGGCGTCATGGGCGGGCCCAGGTTCGAGCCGAACGAGAGGATGCACCGCTCGGCGAGCGGGCGGTTCTCGGGGTTGTCGTATTGCCCGAACCGCCGCAGAGGCGCCCTCGCCGCCGCGATGCGCTCGCGCGCGGCGGGCAGCAGGTCGGGCATGCGTCCGTTCGCCGGGCGGGTGAGCAGTGAGCTGCGCGGCTCGCCGTTGTAGACCGCGACACGGTCGCCCGCGTCGATCCAGAAATAGTTGTAGCCTCCCACGCCGCCTGCGGCACCGGTCGATCCGTCGCCACCCACCGGAGGTGCACCTCGGTTCGGGTCGCTCGGAGCGGCCTCCTCCTCGATCCGCGCCTCCCGCTGCCCCTCGATCTCGGCGACCTGCGCGGCCGAGAGGACGAGCGGCTGGCCGGCAGGCCTCTGGATGGGGGTGATCGTGGCGTTGCTCCAGTTGCCCTGGAGGTCGGGATGCCCCCACGACGTGCGGGGGGTCTGCGCCTCCGCGACCTGGGCGCACAGTGCACCGAACAGCATCGCGACGGCCGGCGCCAGCAGCGCCCTCGAAGCCCGGGTCCTCATGAGGTGTCTTTCACCAGTCAGTTGATGGGTCGTATGGGTTCCTTCCGGAGGTGCCCGTACATCAGCTCCTCCACGAACTCGACGCACTTGAACTGGCCGAGGCGCGCGTTCGGGTCGACGTGCTTGTACAGCGGCATGCGGATCGTCCAGGGGCGCGTGAACACCTCGGGATCGTCGATGGTCGCCTCGTACCAGATGTGGTACGGGCTGAGCATCGTGTACCGCTCCGTGACCGTCATCTGCCAGCTGTGATGGTTTCCGGCACGGTCGAACCAGCTCTGGTCGTTGAAGCCGTTCGCCACCACCACGAACGTGTCGCCTTCCCAGCGGCCGACCGACTGCCCCATCCAGCTGTCGACCTGCGGGGGGCCGGGATCCTGGAGGTACACGTTCCGCACCGCGCCCGCGAACTCGTAGGCGATGAAGAAGTGGCTCTGGCTCTGGAAGATCTGGAACGGGAACGGCATGTAGGTCGCGCGCGGGACTCCGGGCAGGTAGCACTTGATGGCCGGATCGCGCTCGAGGTAGTTCTCGCGGTTCTCGTTGCGGCGCGCGAGCGCCTCGGGCTGATAGGGGATCTGCCCGCCGTCGACGACCCCCCAATGCCACGGCACGGAGCCCAGCGCGCCGAGCGCGAGCACCTCGTTCGCCGGCACGGGGACGATCGGTCCGGGCTGCACCTGGAGCGCCGGGCGCGCCGCGTGCGGCTCGATGTCCCAGTGTGCGTTGCCGAGCGCCTGCCAGAGGCCGTTCATGTCGGGCTGGCCCGTCGGGGTGCGCGGGATGCTCCCGCTTTGCCCGAGGTTGGGAGCCTGCGCCAGGACCGTGAGCGGCAGGAGGGACAGGGCGAGGAGCGCACGCCAGAGGGCGCGCGTCACCAGTTGCTTCGGCGTGCGATCGGAGCTCCGCATCATGCGACCTTCCGTTGTGCGTGGAGTCTTTACCCAGGGCGGGGGAATGTGTGCCTTGTCGCCCGATCTAGCCAGATGACTCGCGAACGGGCGGAAACGCTGACATGTCAGAGACCTCCGCGCGTCGTCCAGATGAGCACCACGCCGCAGGGACGGGTGCCGTCGGGGTTCACGAGGTTGCGGTACTCGATCGGGGCGGCGAGCCCCTGGTAGATCTCGAGACCATCGACGTCGTCGGGGCGCACCCCGTCGACGTCGAAATCGATCACCGGCACGCCGTCGAGGTACGAGCGTAGCTGGCACGCTCCCGGCCGGTCGCGGGCGACCTCCCGGTTGGAAACGACCCGAGCGCCCTGGCGTGTCTGCTCGACGTACACCCCAGGCACACGCCGGAACATCTCCGAGAGGAGGATGGGGTCGCCGGCGGTCACGTCGGCCCGCGTGAGAACGTAGCCGGCGCCTGCCCGTGCGCGGCGGAAGAAGCCGCTGCGCTGCAAATAGGAAGACCCGACCGTGACCACGATCGGCTCGAGCTCGATGGCCCGAGCCGAGAGAGTCGCGTACACCTCCACGGTCCGCCCCGCTTGGATGTCGAGCTCACGGCGCCGCTCGTCGTAGCCGATCAGGCTGAGACGCACCTCGGCGGCCCCCGGCGTGACGCCGCCGAAGCCGAAGCGTCCCTGTCCGTTCGTGATCGTGCGCACCGGGTTCGGCGCGAGGAGGACGACGTCGACGTTCGCGAGCGGGGCGCCGGTGGCGGCGTCCGTGACCTGGCCGAAGACACCTCCAAGCGCCGGCGACTCGTCGACCTCGTCTTGGTTCATGAGGAGCAGGAAATCGGTGCTCCACGGCACGGGCAGCACCCCTTCGACACTCTCGAAGCCGAGGCGCCGGGCGACGATCCGATGGGCTCCACGCGGGAGCTCGCCCAGGTCGACGTAGCCGCGCTCGTCGGACATGCGACGAATCCCGAGCCGGGGAAGCTCGACGAGGACCTGCGCGATGGGAGCCCCGCTGTCGGCGTCGGCCACGTGACCCGTGCGGAAGAACTCCCCCTCGGGAACCGGCGTGGGGCCGGCCTCGCGGAGCAGCTCCAGCCGGTGGCACGCGGCCTCGACCTCACGCGCACACGCTCGCTCGTAGAGGCCCGTGGCCCGGCCGAGGTCGCGCACCCCGGCGGCGCCCGTCTCGTAGATGAGCCCGAGCACGCTGCAGCTACGCAGGTCCCCTTGGTCGCAGGCGTTCTGGTGCACCGTGCGGGTATCGGGGCGTTGCGCGGCGAGGCGGTCGGGCGCAAGGACGACGAGTGCGAGCGCCGCGATGAGGAGCCTGGGAGCCATCGAGAACCGACCCGTGCTGAATGGGCAAGGGGAAGTTGTGGGGGTCGTCGCTCCCGCGACAAGGGGTCAGCCGTCTTGCGCCCGACGGATGAAGCGGAGCACGACGACCTCGTCCTCACGCAGCCGGGCCTCGGACTTCCGGCGCCGCTTGCGCGGCGCGTCGGGCACGACGCGGCCACGCATGTACTCGTTGGGGATGACGGGGTGGATGTAGTACTTGCGGCACACGGCTCGGGTGTTTCCGAGCGCGGCCGCGACGCGGTCCACCGCGCGGACGATGTTCCCCTTCCGCTCGCGCTCCGACTCGGCGGGGCCGATCTCTCGAAGCGCCGCGGCCGCGCGCATCGTCCCCGCCCAGGTCCGGAAGTCCTTCGCGGTCACACCCGGTCCGGCGATCTCGCGGAGGTAGGCGTTCACGTCGCCCGAGTCCACGTCCCGTCGCTCCCCCTCTTCATCCATGTATTGGAAGAGTCTCTCACCGGGCAGGGTCTGGCAGCGCTGCACGATGCGGGCGAGGCGGCGGTCCTCGATCGAGACCTCATGCTCCTTGCCGCTCTTGCCTGTGAAGAAGAAGCCGACCTTCGAGCCCCGGACGCGGGCGTGCCGGTCCTGGAGCGTGGTGAGCCCGTAGCTTTCGTTGTCCCGGGCGTACTCCACGTTTCCGACTCGAATCAACGTGCGCTCGAGCAGCCAGACCACGGTCGCGAGCACTTTGTCCCGCGTGAGCCCGCGCAGCGAAAGATGCGCCTCCACGGTCTGCCGCACCGAGGGCAGCACCCGGCTGAAGTCGAACATCCGGTCGAACTTCGTCTCGTCGCGGATGGCGCGGTACTTCGGGTGATACCGGTACTGCTTCCGTCCGCGCGCGTCGCGTGCCGTCACCTGGAGGTGTCCGTTCGCCTGAGGACAGATCCACACGTCGGTCCACGCCGGGGGTATGGCGAGTCCACGGATGCGCTCCAGCACGCGCTCCCGCGTGACCCGTTCGCCGCCCGGCGCGACGTAGACGAAGCGGCCTCCGGCCTTCCGGCGGCGTATGCCTGGCGCCGAGTCGGACGTGTAGCGCAGGCCGGCCCGCTCGGCGGCCTCGACGGATTCGGCTCGGGGATTTGGTGTGGGATCGGGCATGGAGGCTCCTACTCGACGTTTCGTCGCCTCACCGGCCGGCGCAACGGTGACCATCGCGGGGCTCCCCGAGTGTGTAGTATTGGAGGAGCATGTGCACAAACCGCTCGCAACACCCGGATTGACCTGCCGCCGTGGCGATGACCGGCGCGTCGGACGGAGCCGTCGTGGCTCGAGTGCTGGCGGGCAACCGCCAGGAATTCGGCACGCTCGTCGAGCGCTACCAGGACAGGATCCTGGCTTACGTACGCTACATGGGATTCGACGAGGCGGCGGCCCAGGATCTCGCGCAGGAGGCCTTCGTGCGCGCGTTCCGGCACCTCCGGCGCTGCGGCGAGCCCGAGCGGTTCGCGGGCTGGCTGTTCCGAATCACGGCGAACCTCTGCAAGACCGCGGGACGGAAGGGCTCGCGACGGGCGACCGAGCCGCTCGACGAGCACGCGCGGTCGCTACCCGCGGAGGAGCCCGGTCCGGACGACCAGGCGGAGGTGAGCTGGGCCCGGGAGCGTGTGAGGCGGGCCCTGGACGAGCTGCCGGCCGACCAGCGGGAGGCGCTGGTGCTCATGTACCTGATGGACTCTTCGGTCAAGGAGATCGAGGAGCTGACCGGGGCTTCGGCCTCGGCGGTGAAGATGCGACTCAAGCGGGGTAGAGAGGGGCTACGGGCGCTCCTCGAGCCGCTTTTCGAAGAGGTGACCGAGGTATGAGCGACAGACGCGATTGGCAGGGAGGCCGGGCCGAGGAGGAGCGCGTGCGCGAGCTCCTGGGCAGCGTGCGCGAGGAGATCCACGCACCCGCCGGCTTCCACGCGTCGGTGATGCGGGCGGTCGAAGAGGTGCCCGACTCCTTCGGGCGTCGGGTGCTCGACTGGTGGCTGCGACCGCGTCCGCTCCGCTTGAGTCCCGCCCATGGTCTGCTCGCGGCGGTGGCGCTGGCGGGTTTGCTCCTGCTCCGCCCTCCAGCCCCCGCGGGACCCGGCGACGCCGCTGCTCCGGTGGGCGCCGCGGTCACGCGCTTCGTGCTCGTCGCGCCCGAGGCGACGTCCGTGCACGTCACCGGAGACTTCCTCTCGTGGAGCCCCCAGGGCATCCCGCTCCTGGATCCGCGCGGGACCGGGGTCTGGACGGCGGACGTGCCGCTCCCGCCGGGTGTGTACCAGTACACCTTCGTGATCGACGGCACGGAGTGGCGCTCCGACCCCGGTGCGGTCTCGCAGGTGGACGACGGCTTCGGCCAGGTGAACTCGGTGGTCATCGTGCCGGGCGGGAGCGACGTGTGAGGAGGGTCGTGCGACTCGCGGCGCTCCTGGGAGCGCTGGTGCCGGCGGCGCTGTACGGGCAGGCCGACGAGTGGGATCGGCGCGTGGACGCGGCGACGCTGGCCGCGGTGGCGCCCACGCTGGAGGCCGCCGCGCGGGATTCGCTCCCCCTCGGCGCGCTGCGCTCGAAGGTGCTCGAGGGTGTGACGAAGTCCGTGCCCCCCGACCGGATCGGAAGTGTCGTGGCCGGGTTCGCCGCCGAGCTGCACGACGCGCGCCTCATGTTGAGAGAGGGGCTCCCGGAACGCCCGATCGTGGACGGGGAGGTGGTGGCCGTGGCGCTGGCGAACCGCCAGGGGCTGCCCGCCGAGGCGGTGCGCGCGCTCTGGGCCTCCCGTCCCAACGGGGGATCGCTGGAGATCCCGGTGACCGTGCTGAGCGAGCTCGTCCGCCGGGGCGTTCCCGCGAGCGAAGCTTCGGCCGCCATGGCCCACGTGGTGCGCACGGCCGTGCCTCTCGAAGTGGCGGCGCAGCTTCCCGGGCGGGTGGACGGCGCCGTGCGCGCAGGGATGCCCCCCGGGGCGGCGCTCGGCCAGGCGATGCGCAACCTCAACATACCCGAGCCCCCGGGGCGGAGACGGAACGAGTGAGTCCGGCCCGCGGCAGCCGCGCCCCCCGCGGCTGCCCCGGACGTCGGACGTATGCCGTTCCGGTCCTGCTCGCGAGCGTCGGGACCTTGGCCTGCGCCGGCCAGCTGGTGGGCCAGGTGCCCCGCCTCGAGCTCGACCTGAGCGCGACGCGGATCGAGTACGACACGCTGGCGCCCCTCGACGCGCCTTCGGTCGCCGCGCTCGCCGAGTGGCAGCGGCCGTCCTGGTTCGGGCGCGTGACGGGTGGGCTCACCACCTTCGAAGGCGGTGGCTGGTCCGTGCAGGGGAGGGGCAACCTCGCCTGGTGGCTCGCCCCACTCGGTGTCTTGAGCCCGCTACGGGTCGAGGCGGGGGGCTCGGCCGGCGGTTCCCACCACTCGTTCGGCTTCGACTCGTTCGTCGCGCGGACCGACTTCCGGCTGCACCTCTACGGCCGGAGCGCGGGTGCGTGGCTCGGCGCGAGCCTGGCGAGGGCGCGGAACTCGTTCGACACCGCCTCGGTCGGGAGCCTGATCCCGAGCTTGGGCGCCTGGGCGCAGACGGGCTCCGTGCGCGCCTCGCTCGCCTACATGCGGCCGCGGGTATCCGGCTCCACGCATCCCGAGGCACATGCCGCGCTCACGCTGAGCCAGGGCCGGCTCGACCTGACGGTGTTCGGAGGCTTGCGCGACTCACCTGTGGTCGGATTCGACGAGCGGTGGGCGGGTGTGTCCGGAGCGCTGTGGCTCGGCGATCACGCCGCGATCGTCTTAGCCGGCGGCAAATACGGGGCGGACCTGCTCCAGGCGCTGCCGGGCGGTGAGTTCGTCTCGATCGGCCTGCGGCTGACTCCGCGCCGCTCCCGTCCCATCCCGGTCTCGGCGGCCGCCCCGATCGTGTACACCACCGACCAGACGCGCTCCGGCGGCCTCGGATTCCGGGTGTCGGGGGCGGCTCGGGTCGAGATCGCCGGGGACTGGAACGCGTGGATCCCGGAGCCCATGCGACGGGATGCCTCGGGAAGATGGCTCCTCCCCGCCGCGGTCGGGCCCGGGGTCTACCGCTTCAACCTGCGCGTCGACGGCGACCGCTGGATCGTCCCGGAGGAGGTGCCCTCGGTCGAGGACGGGTACGGGGGGCGGGTGGGCCTCCTCATCGTGTCGGAGCCCGAATGACGTCTCGATGTGACCGATCGCGTCCTCGCGAAGTGTTCAGGGCGAGCCGCACGGTTGGGGAAAGTCGCGGCAAGGGGGAACGAGCCATGGTCCATACGAAGAAGGCGACGAACGTAATGACGTTCTTGGCGGCCGCCCTGGCGCTCGCGCCGGTGACGGTCGTCGCGCAGACCGATCCCGTCGAGCGACTCCGCGAGGTGCTGCCTCCCGATGTGGCGGAGCAGGTCGTGACGCGGGTCGAGGCGGCCCGCGCCCGCGGGTTGCCCGAGCAGGCGATGGCGAACCTCGCGCTCGAGGGTGTGGCCAAGGGCCGTAGCGCCGCGGAGGTGCTGGCGGCCGTCGAGCTCCTCGTCGGCGACATGGGTCGCGCGCAGGAGGCCCTGCGGGCCGCCGGTCACGTCCCGGTCGAGGGTGAGGTCGAGGCCGCCACGGCGGCGATTCGCATGGGCGTCGACGGTGGGGCGATCAGCGAGCTGGCCCGGTCGGGACCTTCCGGGCGGAGCCTGGCAGTGCCGCTGCTCGTGATGGGTGGGCTCGCCGAGCGTGGGCTCCCCTCCGATCGGGCGCTCGCGGCGGTTCGTGAGCGGCTCCAAGGACGTGCGGACGACGCGGCGCTGCTCGAGGCGTTTCCCGACGTGGCGCGCGGACTCGGCGCCGGAATGCGGCCCGAGCACGTGGGCACCGCGCTGGCCGGAGGGCTCGCGGGGTTCGAGGTCCCGGTGGCCGGAGTGAACGTACCCGTAGGGCCTCAGAACGAGCGCGGCCGGCGCCCCGAGGGGCGCGGCCGACCGGGTGGAGCACCCGGCAATTGATGACTTCCAGGAGTGACGAGATGTCGAAGATGAAGCACAAGATGATCGCAGCCGCCGCGGGACTGCTCGTGGCCGGAATCTCCGCGTGCAGCGACGGCAGCGTCGCCCTGGACGGAAGCGCGCGGGTGACCGTGCTGTTGACGGACGCGCCGTACGAGTACGTGGCCACCGCGATGGTCGACATCGGCGCGGTCGAGCTCATCCCGTCGGACGGTGGGGGCCCCGTGCTCCTCACCGAGGACGGCACCGACGGTCCGGTCGACCTGCTCACGCTGCAGAACGCGGCGACGCAGGTGCTCGCGGACGCCGAGGTAGAGGCGGGCACATACGCGCAGCTGCGTTTGATCGTCGAGTCAGCGAGCGTGACGCTGGTGGACGGCTACCAGTTCGAGGACGGCTCGACCGAGAAGGCGCTCAAGGTGCCGAGCGGGGCACAGACTGGGATCAAGCTCCTCTTGGACGCGGCGAACGGCGAGGAGAACGGTGGCCTCGAGATCAGCGGCGAGATGGTCCTCGTGATCGACTTCGACGTGAGCCAGAGCTTCGTGATCCAGGGCAACCCGGAGACGCCGGCGGGCATCAAGGGCATGATCTTCAAGCCGACGCTCCGTGTCGTGGTGAACGACGTGTCGGGCACCATCGCAGGCACGGTGTCGACCGCGCTCGCGAACACGAGGGTGGACTCCCTCACGGTGACCGCGACGCCGCTCGACGTGGGGCTGCTGGAGCTCTTCCAGTCCCAGACCGCGACGACACGCACGGACGCGCAGGGCGATTACACGCTCCGCTTCGTGGTCCCGGGCACGTACTCGGTGAAGGTCGCCGTCCCGACGGGCCTCGCCACGCAGCCCGACAGCATCGTGGTCTCGGTCGGGGAGGCCGAGGACGTGGTGGATGTCGACTTCTCGATCGTGAGTAGCTCCTAAGCCCGAAGCTCCCAAAAAAACGCGAAGCGACTTGCCGGCGACGCTGGGCTCTCCTAGCGTCGCCGGCGTCATGTCCGTCACCGTCCTTCCTCCGCCCCCCGAGTGGGCGCCCCACGCGGCCCTCTGGTCCGCGTGGCCGAGTCATCCGGAGCTGTGGGAGAAGGATCTGGAAGGCGCGCGGCGCGAGATCGCCGCCTTCTTCCGCGCCGTTGCGGATCCAGATCCGATGACCGGCTCCCCCAAGGGGGAGCAGCTGAACGTGCTCGTGGCGAGCGCCGAGGCGCGGGCGAGCGCGGAGCGGGCGCTCGAGGGCCTCGATGTGGTCTTGCACGACGTCGCGTTCGGCGACATCTGGCTGCGCGATACCGCCCCCATCTTCACGCACACCGGGAGAGGTGAGCCCATCGCCGTCGGCTTCGCCTTCAACGGCTGGGGCGGGAAGTATCGCCTCGAGGGCGACGAGCAGGTGGCGGCCCGCGTCGCCCGTCTCGCTCGGGTGCCGCTGCGCGACCACGACTGGATCCTGGAGGGCGGGGCGATCGAAGGTGACGGCGCGGGAACCCTCCTAACGACGCGCCAGTGCCTGCTCAACCCCAATCGCAACCGCGGGGTGAGTCAGCCTGGGATGTCCCGGATGCTGGAGCACGCGCTCGGGGCGACCCGGGTCGTCTGGCTGGAGGACGGACTCCTCAACGATCATACCGATGGCCACGTCGACAACCTGGCCCGCTTCGTAGGGCCCGGGCGCGTGGTGACGATGCGCGCGAGCGGCTCCGACGATCCGAACGCTTCCGTGTACGAGGCGGTGGCAGCCGATCTCGAAGCCGCGGGCCTCGACGTCGTCGCGATCCCGTCTCCGGGTTGTGTCACCGACGCCACCGGGAAGATCGTGCCCGCGAGCTACATGAACTTCTACATCGCGAACACGACCGTTGCCGTGCCGACATACGGAACCCCACACGACGACGACGCGCTCGCGGCGCTCGAGGCGATCTTTCCGACCCGCAGAGTCGTGGGGCTGACGGCCCGACATCTCCTGACCGGCGGCGGCGCCTTCCACTGCATCACTCAACAGCAACCGAGATGATCGTAGCAGCCATCCAGACGAGCTTCTCCGACGACCTCGAAGCGGACGTCGCCCGTGTCGCAGCGCTGGTGGCAGAGGCCGCAGGGCGGGGGGCTCAGGTCGTCCTCCCGCCCGAGCTCTTTCAGGGCCACTACTTCTGCAAGACCGAAGACGAGGGGAACTTCGCTCGGGCCTTCCCCTTGAAGGAGCATCCCGCGGTGCACGCGATGCGGGACGCGGCGCGCGACCTCGGCGTCGTGATCCCGACTTCTTACTTCGAGCGCGACGGACAGCATTACTACAACAGCCTAGCGCTCGTCGACGCCGACGGCGCCGTGCTCGGCAACTACAGGAAGAGCCACATCCCGGACGGCCCCGGCTACGAGGAGAAGTTCTATTTCCGGCCTGGCAACACCGGCTTCCGTGTCTGGGACACGCGCTTCGGCCGTATCGGCGTCGGCATCTGCTGGGACCAGTGGTTTCCGGAGGCCGCACGTGCGATGGTGCTCGAGGGGGCGGAGGTCCTCTTCTATCCGACGGCGATCGGGTCCGAGCCGGAGGACGCCGGACTGGACACGCGACACGCCTGGCGCAGGGCGATGGTGGGCCACGCGGTCTCGAACCTCACGCCGGTGGTCGCGGCAAACCGGACCGGGCTGGAGGGGGCCCAATCCTTCTACGGGCACTCGTTCATCTGCGACCACTTCGGAGACGTGCTCGCCGAGCTGGGCGACGCTGGAGACGGGATCCTCGTGCAGGAGCTCGACCTTGCCGAGGCCGCCCGTCGCCGGGCCGCGTTCGGGTTCTTCCGGGATCGGCGGCCGGACCTGTACGGGCGGCTCACGAGCGACATCTGATCGCCCCCGGCGGAACGCCGGGAGGCTCGTCGGCGAACAACCCTTCCAGGGCGTGAAGCATCGATTACGATACTTCGCACCCATGCCTCGGAAGGTCGCATCGGGGCTGAAGTCGACGTATCCCGCCGGAGGAAGGATCGTGCCATGACGGCGACCGAAACGAAGGGCCTCGACATCGAGGTCATCCAGCAGAAGGTCCGCCAGGAGAGCGCCTTCGTAGAGCGGCTCCTCGGTCAGGTCGGACGTGTCATCATCGGACAGAAGACGATGGTGGAGCGCCTGCTCATCGGGCTCCTCGCGGACGGCCACGTGCTCATGGAGGGCGTGCCGGGGCTCGCCAAGACCCTCACGGTCCGGACGCTCGCCCGCGCCATCGACACCACGTTCCGGCGCATCCAGTTCACGCCGGATCTGCTCCCCGCCGACCTCATCGGCACTCTGGTCTACGACCCGAAGGACCAGGAGTTCAAGACCAAAAAGGGGCCGATCTTCGCGAACATCATCCTGGCCGACGAGATCAATCGCTCGCCGGCCAAGGTGCAGTCGGCGCTGCTCGAGGCGATGCAGGAGCACACGGTCACGATCGGGGAGCACAGCTACCGGCTCGACGACCCCTTCCTCGTGCTCGCGACTCAGAACCCCATCGAGCAGGAGGGGACGTACCCGCTCCCGGAGGCGCAGGTCGACCGCTTCATGCTCAAGCTCGCGGTGGGGTACCCGAGCGGAGAGGACGAGCTCGAGATCATGCGCCGGATGTCGACGGGCGCTCCTGAGGAAATCGAGCCGGTCGTCACGCCCGCCGAGATCGTCCGCGCGCGCTCCGCGGTCGAGATGATCTACATGGACCACCAGGTAGAGCGTTACATCGTCGACCTGGTGCTCGCGACGCGCGATCCGAAGGCGTACGGCCTCGACGACCTCGCCGAGCTGATCTCGTACGGGGCGTCACCGCGCGCGACGATCTGCCTCGCGAAGACCGCGCGCGCGCACGCCTTCCTCCAGCACCGCGGCTTCGTCACACCCGACGACGTGCGTGCGATGGGCATGGATGTGCTTCGTCACCGGGTGCTCGTCACGTACGAGGCGGAGGCCGAAGAGGTGACCTCGGAGGACATCGTCCGGCGCATCCTGGACAGCGTCGAGGTTCCCTAGCCCACGCGAGCGATGATCCCACGGGAGATCCTCAAACAGGTCAGACGGATCGAGATCTCCACCCGAGGGCTCGTCAACGAGGTCTTCTCGGGGGAGTACCACTCGGTATTCAAGGGCCGCGGCATGAGCTTCGCCGAGGTGCGCGAGTACGAGTACGGCGACGACATCCGGAGCATCGACTGGAACGTCACCGCCCGGACCGGCGCGCCCTTCGTGAAGATCTTCGAGGAGGAGCGGGAGCTCACGGTCATGCTCCTCGTGGACGTGAGCGCATCGGGTGACTTCGGCACACGCGGGCGCATGAAGAGCGAGATCGCCGTGGAAGTGTGTGCCTTGCTCGCGTTCAGCGCGATCAAGAACAACGACAAGGTCGGGCTCATCATCTTCTCGGATCGCGTCGAGAAGTTCGTGCCGCCGCGAAAAGGCCGGCGCCACGTGCTGAGGGTCCTGCGAGAGCTGCTCTATCACGAGCCCGAAGGGCGTCGGACGGACATCACCGCGGCGCTCGAGTATCTTGCGCACGTGCAGCGGAAGCGTGCCGTCACGTTCCTCGTCTCGGACTTCCGTGACGAGGGATTCGAGAAGGCGCTCGCGGTGGCGGGCCGGCGCCACGATCTGGTCGCGGTGCGTCTCTCCGACCCGCGCGAGCGGGAGCTCCCGCCTCTGGGTCTCGTCGAGCTCGAAGACCCCGAGAGCGGAGAGCGCCTCGTGGTGGACACTTCGCGCGAGGCGTTCCGTGCGGCCTACCGCGGCGTGAACGACCGTCGCCGCGCGACGCTCGATCGGGAGCTGCGGCGGAGCAAGGTCGACGTGATCGACATCGAGACCGGCCGTCCTTACGTGCAACCACTCATGCGCTTCTTCCAGGAGCGGATGCGGAGGCGGCGGTGAGGCGCGTCGCGCTCCTCGTGCTGGCGCTCCTCGCGGGGCCTTCTCTGCTGTCCGCACAGGCGCGTCTCACGACGTCCCTCGATCCTTTGCAGGCGACGGTCGGCGACCGGCTCACGCTGACCGCTTCCGTCGAGCACGATCCCGCGGCCCGCGTCGAGTGGCCGGACTCCCTGGACCTCTCACCCTTCGAGGTCCTGGACGTTCGTGTCGGGCAGCCGACCCGCTCGGGCGACCGGCTTCGCAGCACGGCTACGTTCACGGTCACCGCGTTCGAGCTGGGAGAGCTCGAGCTGCCCGCCTTCGCGGTCGAGGTCGTCGCCGCTGACGGCACGCGGGAGGCGCTCTCCACCGACGCCTACGGCGTGGAGATCGTCAGCGTGGGTATCGACGAGTCGGGCGACCTCCGAGACATCCGCGGGCCCCTCGGCATCCCCATGAGCCTACTGCGCCTCGCGCTCTGGCTACTGCTGCCGCTCCTCATCGTGGCCGTGCTCTGGCTCCTCGCTCGCAAGCTGCGGGCCCCGGAAGAAGAGAAGGGGACGCCGGCCTACGCGGCGCTGCAGCGTCCTGCGCACGAGCTGGCGCTCGAGGCGCTCGAGGCCCTCGAGGCTTCTCCCATGCTCGAGCGCGGTCAGGTGAAGGAGTATCACATCGAGGTCTCGAACATCCTGCGCACGTACGTGGAGCGCCGTTTCCGCGTGGACGCGCTAGAGATGACCAGCCGCGAGGTCGTGCAGGGTCTCGAGCGCGTGGGGGTGGAGCCGTCGTTCCGGGAGGGCCTCACGACGTTCCTCGAGCAGTGCGACATGGTGAAGTTCGCCAAGGTGCGGCCCGATGCGGACGTTTCTCGGCAGGTGCTCGAGCTCGGCCGCCGCCTCGTGCAGCGCTCGGCGCCGCGCCCCGAGGCCGCCGCCAGCGAGGCCGCGGAAGGAGCCCCCCGCGAGGAGGAGAGGGTGGCTCCGGTGGGAGCGGTCGGCTGATGTTCCGCTTCCAGGACCCTTGGGCGCTCGGCCTCTTGGCGGTCGTCGTCGTCGCGATGTGGGTGCGCTGGCGGATCGAGCGACGCCGCATGGGCACCCTCCGCTTCTCGGCCGTCGACTCCGTCCTCGAGTCCGGCGTGGGGGTCAGCCGCTGGAAGCACCGGGTTCCCGCGCTCCTGCGTGTCGGGGCGCTGACCGCGCTCGTCTTCGCGGTCGCGCGCCCGCAGACCGGCGCCACCTCGGAGAGCGTGCTCACCGAGGGGATCGACATCGTGCTCGCGATCGACATCTCGACGTCGATGCTCGCGGAGGATCTCCAGCCCAACCGCCTCGAGGCCGCGAAGGCGGTGGCTACCGATTTCGTGAACGGGCGCCGGAACGACCGCATCGGGCTCGTGGCGTTCGCGGGTGAGGCGTTCACGCAGGCGCCGCTCACGCTCGACTACCGTGTCGTGACGATGCTGCTCGGGGAGCTCGACCCGAGCATGATCGAGGACGGTACGGCCGTGGGCATGGGACTCGCCACCGCCGTGAAGAGACTGGAGGCGTCCGACGCGGAATCGAAGGTGATCGTCCTGCTCACCGACGGGCGCAGCAACCGCGGGGAGATCGGGCCTCTCACGGCCGCGCAGATGGCCGAGGCGCTGGGCGTGCGCGTCTACACCATCGGCGCAGGCTCGCGAGGAACTGCCCGTGTCCCCGTCGACGACCCCTTCCGCGGACGTGTGTACGCCACGATGCGGGTCGACATCGACGAGGAGTCGCTGCGCCAGATCGCCGAGCTCACGGGTGGGCGCTACTTCCGCGCGACCGACACGGAGAGCCTGGCCTCGATCTGGGAGGAGATCGACGAGCTCGAGCGCACGGAGATCGAAGTGGAGAACTTCACCCGCTTCGAGGAGCGCTTCCCCGTCGTGCTGTCCATCGGACTCGTGCTGTTGCTCCTCGAGGTCGGGCTCGCGCAGACCGTGCTCAGGAGGCTGCCCTGATGTTCCGCTTCGCGAGCTCGGACTGGCTCTGGGCACTGGGGCTGGTGCCCGTTCTCCTGCTCCTCTACGCGGCTGCGGCGCGCCGGCGCACGAGCGCGCTCCGCGAGCTCGGAGATCTCGAGCTCGTCGCGAGGCTCACCTCCTCCGTGAGCCCCGCGGTCCGCCGCTGGAAGGCCGCGCTCACCGCCGTGGCGCTCGCGCTTCTCGTGCTCGCGCTCGCACGGCCGCAGTTCGGCACACGCGTCGAGACGGTGCGGAGCGTGGGTCAGGACATCGTCGTCGCCGTCGACCTCTCCCGCTCCATGCTCGCGGAAGATGTCGTGCCCAGCCGGCTCGAGCGGTCACGCTTCGCGATCCTCCGGCTGATCGACGGCCTCGACGGCGACCGCATCGGCCTGGTGGCCTTCGCGGGCACGGCCTTCGTGCAGAGCCCGCTCACCGTCGACTACGCCGCGGCGGGCATGTTCCTGGGTGCGATGCACCCCGACTGGATGCCCGTGCAGGGAACCGATCTCGGAGCGGCCCTGCGTGTATCACTCGACGCGCTCGAGCAGGGCGCCCGGGACGCCCGGGTGATCGTCATCGTCACGGACGGCGAGGATCACGAGGACGACTTCGAGGCGGAGCTCCAGCGCGCCGTGGAGAGCGGCGTGCGTGTGCACGTCGTCGGTATCGGCACCACGGAGGGTGTTCCCATCCCGCTGTACGACGCACAGGGCCGACGGACCGGATTCGTGAGAGACGAGGAAGGCAACGTGGTCACGACCCGACTCGGGGACCAGACACTGGGGGCAGTGGCGGAGCGCACGGGCGCCCGCTACGTGCGCGTCGGTGCCGGCGGCGCAGCGCTGGACGACCTGGTGCGCGAGCTCGCCGGGGGTGCCGGAACGGCGCTGGAGGAGCGCCAGGTCACGCTCTTCGAGGAGCAGTTCCAGCTCTTCCTCGGGCTCGCCCTAGGGCTCCTTCTCCTCGAGTGGCTGCTCCCCGAGCGGAGGCGCAAGGCGGCAGCATGGTCCGGGAGGCTCGCATGAGCGGCCGCGCGTTCGTGGGGGTCTTCGCGCTGCTGCTTGCGTTCGCCGTGCCCGGGGCCGTCGCGGCGCAGGCGGGCCGAGCGCAAGTCCGCGAGGGCAACCGACTCTACGAGGAGGGCCGGTATCAGGAGGCGCACCAGAAGTACCTCGAGGGTCTGGCCGCGGCGCCGGAGTCGCCCTTGATCCTCTTCAACGACGGGAACGCGCTCTACCAGAGCCAGGACTATCAGCGCGCCATGGAGGCCTACGCCCGCGCGATCGAGTCCGGCGCCCCCGAGCTGGCGAGCGCGGCCTGGTACAACCTCGGCAACGCCCTCTATCGGCAGAGGCAGCTCGAGCAGAGCCTGGAGGCGTTCAAGCAGGCGCTCCGGCTGAGCCCGGGCGACATCGACGCCAAGCACAACTTCGAGAGGGTGCTCCAGGAGCTCCAGCAGCAGCAACAAGAGCAGCAGGAGCAGCAGAGCCAGGACTCACAAGACCAGCAGGGGCAACAAGATCCGCAGCAGGGTCGGCAGCCGGACCAAGAGCCGCAGGATCAGGGGGACTCCGGTGAGGACCGACAGCAGCCCGAGCAGCCGCAGAATCCACAGGGGGAGGGGCAGCCCGAGCGTCGCCCCGGTCAGATGACACCCGAGGAGGCGCGACGCCTGCTCGACGCGGTCGGCGAGGACCCGGAGAACGTGGAGCGGCGCCGCGCGGCCGCGACCGGAGCGCGTCCGCGCCGGCCCTGGTGAGGTGAGGATGCGTTCCGTTCCCGACCGCCGCCGCAGCGTGATGCTGCTCGCCGCTTGCGTCGGTGCCCTCGGCTTGGGCCCCACGGCCGCATGGGCGCAGGACGTGGGCGTGCGCGCCTACCTGAGCCCGGGCACCACGGTGGGTGTCGGGCGACCCTTCGTCCTCAACGTCGAGGTCACCGGCATGCAGTCGCTCACCGAGGACCCGGAGTTGCCCGACCTCGGCGACTTCGCGCAGTTCCTCGGGAGCGGGACGCAGTCGTCCATGCAGATGGTGAACGGCCGGACCAGCGTCTCGCTCACGATCCAGTACCGCTTCCAGGCCCTGCGCGAGGGGACCTTCGAGATCCCGGCTTTCCCCGTCCGCGCCGGGGGTCAGACACGCAGGACCGAGCCGCTGCGCATCACGGTGACGGCCACGCCGCCGCCCCAGGGAGGAGGTGCGCCGGGAGCGGCCCCCTCGGGCGCACCCGCCGTGGGAGCCGAGGACCTCTTCGTCACGGCGGAGGCCACGAAGTCGCGGGTGCTCGACGGCGAGCCACTCGTGGTCGAGTATCGTCTCTGGACCCGCGTCGACGTGAGCTCGTACAACTTTACGCGCCTGCCGGAGCCGAGGGGCTTCTGGGCCCAGGACGTCACACCGACGGGCCAGCCTCAGGTCGAGCAGCTGACGCGCAACGGGCAGCAGTACACGACGGCAGTCATCCGTCGCCTCGCGCTCGTGCCGACCGGGGCGGGGGAGCGCGCGCTCGAGCCGCTGGGCGTGGAGGCCCAGGTGCGCGTTCGCAGGCAGGATCCCTTCAGGGATCCGTTCGGGGACTTCTTCGGGCGGAGCTCGCTCTTCGGTTCGACCGTGGTGCCCGCCGCCGTGCTCTCGAACCCGCTGACGATCGCCGTGGAGCCGCTCCCGGCGGGGCGGCCGGAGCCGTTCAGCGGGGTCGTAGGCCGCCTGACGCTCACGGCGGAGCTCGACCGCGACTCGGTGGCGACGAACGAAGCGGTCACGCTGACCGTGCGCGCTCGGGGCGAAGGGCACATCCGGGGCATCCCCAATCCAACCCTCGGCCTCCCGTCCGATTTCGAGGTCTTCCCCCCGGAGGTAACGGAGTCGGTACGTCCGTTCGGGCCGGGGCTCTCGGGTGAAAAGACCTTCGAGTACGTGCTGATCCCGCGCGCCCCGGGCCAGAGGCAGATCCCGGCGATTACGTTCGGCTACTACGACTCCGGAGCCGGCGCCTACCGCACCGCGGTGACCGAGCCGCTTGCGCTGACCGTGTCCGGCACCGCGATCGAGGGCCCCGGCAGGATCACGCGGGGGGGCGTCGCGCAGCTCCGGGAGGACATCCGTTTCATCCACCTCGGATCCGCGTCGCTGCGCCCGGTCGGCCGCGTGCTCTTCGATACCGCGGCGTTCTGGATCTTCGCGCTGCTCCCACTCGCCGGCATCGTCGGTGCCGTCGCGCTCCGCCGGCACCGTGACCTGCTCGAGGGCGACGTGGCTTACGCGCGCGGCCGTCGCGCGGGGCGCGTGGCGCGCAAGCGACTTGCGGAAGCTCGCAAGCTGTCGGCCGGCACGGACGTGCGCGCGTTCTACGCCGAGGTCGCGCGCGCGCTCCGCGGCCTCGTAGCGGACCGGCTGAACCTCGCCGAGGCGGGGCTCCAGATCTCGGAGCTCGCAGCACGGCTCACGGAGCGGGGGGTCGATGCCGGGACGGTCGGCGAGGTGCGCGCGGTGCTCGAGCACTGCGACCGGCAGCGCTTCGCCCCGCCAGGCGGCGACACGATGGAGAAGGAGCGTTTCCTCGAGCGCGCCGCGACCCTCATGTCGGCGCTCGACCGGGAGATCAAGCGATGAGCGCGCGCGACTTGCGGATGGTTTGTTGGTTGGCGCTGGTGGCCGTCCTCGCCACGACGATGCCGGCGCCGGTCCACTCGCAGCAGGAGCTCTTCGAGCAGGGGAACCAGCTCTACCAGCAGGGTGACTTCGCGGGGGCGGTGGAGGCGTATCGAGCCGTGCGGACCGCCGGTTGGGAGGGCGCCGACCTGCACTACAACCTGGGCAACGCGCACTTCAAGGCCGGGGAGCTCGGGCGGGCGATCCTGGAATGGGAGCGCGCCCTCGTGCTCGAGCCGGGCCATGCGGACGCGCTGGCGAACCTGGATCTCGCCCGCTCACTCACGGCCGACGCCGTGGAGCCGCTGCCGCGGTTCTGGCTCTTCCAGCTCGTTTCGTGGTGGGTGCACCTCCTGCCGCGGAGCATCCTGATCGCGCTGGTGGCCGGGGCGTGGCTCGCGCTCGCGACCGGTGTGGTCGCGAGGGTGCTCGCAGGGGTGACCCAGGTCGGCGTATGGGGCGGACGGCTGGCCCTGATCGGTGGCGCAGTGGTGATGGTGCTCGGAGTGAATCTGCTCGTGCGCGAGTTCGGGATCGGCCGCCCCGACCGCGCCGTCGTGCTCGCGGATGTCGTGTCCGTTCGCTCGGCACCGGCAGCCGACGACGACCTGACGCTCTTCGAGATCCACGAGGGGACGCGGGTCCGCGTCGACCAGAGGGCTGGAGCTTGGGCCGAGGTCGTGTTGGACGACGGCAAGGTCGGCTGGGTCTCCACCGACGTCTTCGAGGAGATCTAGCGCAGGGCGGGTCTCCCGCGGTGCGTGGGACGTGCCGCGCCCAGTCAGTCCCCGAGCAGTCGGAAGCGGACCCCGACGGTCAGCCGCCGAGGCGCGCCCGGCGTCAGGAAGCGCTCCACCTCCTCCGGAGCGTTGCGCGCGTTCTCGGACACGATGCCGAACGCGTGATACTCGGTGTCGAGCACGTTCGCGAGCTCGACGAAGAGGGTCGCGCGCCGGATCGTGTGCTCGACACGGACGTCGAGCAGCGTGGTCGCTTCGACCTTCTCGAAGTCCTCGTCGTTCCCCTCGTCACCCACCAGGAACTGGGCGCCGGTCCACTCGGCCTCGACGTGGACGGAGGTCGCCCCGGCCCTGTACCGGGCACCGAGCGTGCCCGCGAGCTGCGGTATCATGGGGAAGAGGTCGCCGGGCTCCACCTGCACTCCCCCCTCCTCTTCGGGCGGCGACCCGGGCGGCGGCGGGGGTGCGCTCGGGTCCTCTTCCTCGACGAGCGGCGAGGCGAGCACCGCGTCCGACTGGAAGGTAGCGCGGGTCCAGGAGAGGGAGCCCGTCAGGGTCAGGCCCGGCAGACCCGGGAGCGGAGATCCCGCCGCGAACAGCTCGAGCCCGACGCGGCGCGTCCGCTCGAGGTTCGTGAAGTAGCCGAGGGTGGGCGTCGTCTCGTCGACTACGTTGAAGATGTCGTCGCGCACCTCGATCCAGTAGCCGACCAGGGAAGCCTGGGCCCGCGGCCGCGTCAGCCGCAGCCCGGCCTGCCAGGTGTCGGACTTCACCGGCTCCAGCGGGGGATCGGGTCCGAGCTCGAAGGGGAGCTGGCACGGGTCGGCGGGATCCGCGCAGGTGACCTCGAGGATGACCGGCGCGCGGAAGCCTCGCCCATACCCCGCGAAGGCGCCGAGCCCGGCGTGCAGGTCGAAGCTCACGCCCAGCCCGCCGCCGAGCTCGGAGAAAGTGTTCTCGCCGCTGTCGGAGGGGTCGAGCACGTCGGTCACCGGGAGGCTCACCCAGTCGTAGCGCAGCGACCCGTACAGCGCGACGCGGTCGGTCACTGCCCACCACGCCTCGCCGAACGCGCCCAGGTTGTCCTCCTCCGTGCGCAGACGCTCCGTGGTCGACTCCGGGATCCCGGGGAAGAAACGGTTCGGCCGCTCCCGGATCTCGATGTCGACGTCGTTGCGCGTCCACTCGGCGCCCGCCGACACGAGCCAACGGTCGCTCGGGCGGTGGAGGAGCTGCACGGTCGTGCCGAGAGAACGGATGTCCGTCAGGCCGAAGGCGTCGGGCTCGCTGATGTTGTCGTTCGACTGCCGGAAGTCGACAAAGCGCCCGAAGGCGTCCGTCTGAAGCATCCAGCGGTCGGAGAGCTGCCGCTGGACGGTACCGTTCAGGAAATGGAGGCGGGGTCGGAAGGAGTCTCCACGACCGCCCGTGTAGTGGAGGCGTCGACGGTCGGCCGGGGGTGAGGTCACGTCGGGGGGGAGCGGACCGCCCTCGATCCACGACTCGGGGAGCGGGCCGGGGCCCTCGAGCGAGTCGGCCTCGAAGGTATACGAGAGCCACGCGTCCGTGCGCTCACCCCGCCAGCCCAGCTTGCCGAAGAGCGAGAGCTCCTCGGAGCCCTCGAGGAAACGCCACCCGTCCGACCTCCGGTACGAGCCGACGACGATCCCGTCGAAGGTCCCGAGCGGGCCCGACACCGCGAGCGTGCCCGAGCCCGTGCCGAACGACCCCGCGTGTGCCTCCGCATCCACGGACGGGGTGTCGCCGCCCCTCCGCGTGACGAAGTTGAGCGCTCCCGCAACGGAGTTCTTGCCGAAGACACCCACCGGACCCCGCACGAACTCGATGCGTTCGATGGCACCCTCGGGAATGAGCGACAGGTGCACCTGGGAGGCGTCCGCCTCGTTGACGCGGACGCCGTCCACGAAGACGCTCACGCTCTGCGGGACGCCCACGATCGGGGAGACGGTGAACCCCCGAACCCGGAGGTCCGCCTGGGCGATGCTGCCCGTCTGGTTCGTGAGCGTGACCCCCGGCAGGTCGGAGAGCGCGGCGGCGAGCGCGCCGCCGCTGAGGGCGGGAAGCCGATCCGCCGTCACGACGTGAGAGGTGAACGGCGTCCGCGAGAGGGGCACCGCGCCCGCGCGCAGCCGTCCGATCTCCACGTTGATCGGCTCGAGCGAGACGACCGAGTCGGGGCGGGGCTCGCCCTGTACTTGTGCGGCTGCGGCCGTGGGCGCGGCGAGGAGGGCGAGCGCGAGCGTGGCGGACAGGAGCCGGACGTGCGAAGGCCCCGCGGGCACAGACGCCCCGCGGGGCCTACCAGTCGATCTGCCTCCGATCACTGCCCTCCACCGAGCTCGGAGTACACGGCCTGCAGGAACCGCTCGGGGTCACCCCACTTCGCGTTGTAGGGAGCGGTGGGGCTCGCGGCCGCCACCTGCTCGTACGTCATGCCGCGCGCGACCATGGGACGCACCTTGGCCATGACGTCGAGGATCATGTCGCGGAACTCCGTCACGTCGGCGCGCGTCGAGACCCCGCCGTGACCGGGAATGATCTTCGTGTTGGGTCCCGACATGCCGATGAGCATGGCGAGCGCGTCGAGCGTGCCCTGCAGCGTACCGCCGTTCCCCAGGTCGATGTAGGGGAACGCGGTCGTGCGGAAGACGTCCCCCGCGTGGATCACGTCGGCGCCACGGAAGTGGATGAAGCTGTCGCCGTCCGTGTGCGCCGGCGGTACGGGGAAGGCGTGCACCTCCTCGCCGTTCAGGTGGATCGTGATCGCGTCCTTGTAGGTGAGCACGGGGAGCGCGAGCTGCGGGGCGGTCGCCGAGAGCCGTACGCGCACCTCGTCACGGGCGAGGATCAGCACACCCATCCGCCCGAGGTTCTCGTTTCCGCCCGTGTGGTCGCCGTGCACGTGCGTGTTGATCACGAAGCGGATGTCGCCGCGGTTGAGCTGCCGGATGGCCGCCACGATCCGCTCGGTCAGGGGCGCGAACTGGTCGTCGATCATCACGACGCCGTCCTCGCCGACCGAGAGGCCGATGTTTCCGCCCTGGCCCTCCAGGTAGTGGACGCTTCCGGCGACGTGGTGCGCCCGGATCTGGACGTTGGCGAAGTTCTGCTGCGCGTCCACGGTGACGCTCGTCACCGCGAGCAGGCCGGCGATGAGCGCGCACGCGAGCGCGATGCGGACGGTCCTCATGAGGCTCCTCCTTCCGATGAGATCGTAAGCTTGAAGCCGTCGGGGTCGGTCAGCGAGAATGCCCGCACGCCCCAGGGCATGTCGGCCGGCTCGGAGTCGAGCGCCCCTCCGCTCGCCTTGATGCGGGCTGCGATCTCGTCGACGTCCTGCGCGGTGGAGAGGTGCAGCCGGAAGCCTTCGCCCTTCTTCCGGTCTCGCCCCTTGGCCCAGTCGTCCTGCCCGATGAAGAAGCGGGCGGCCCCGGCGAGCATCGAGGCGCCCATCACCTTGCCGTCGTGCTCCCATTCCTCTTCGAGGAGGCAGCCGAGGACGTCTCGGTACCAGGCGATGCTCTTGTGGACGTCGCCGACCGTCAGGCCGGCCGACACTTGCCGCACCCGGAGTGTCTCGGGCTGGCCCCGCTTCGGTTTCTTGGTCGTTTCCGTGGCTTTTGCCATGTCCCCTCCTGCCGCTACCGCGTGAAGTCGAACTGCTTGGTGTACTTGATCACGAGCTGACGCTGCTGCGGGCCGGACGGGAAGCCCGTCGAGGCCAGCGAGCCGAAGTGCTCGGTGTCGTTGTAGACGACGTACAGCCCCGTGCCGGCCGTGTCCAGCCAGGCGAAGCGGATGTTGGTCCCCAGGTTCTCCGTGTCGTCGTTGTACTGGATCTGCGCCGCAACGTAGATGCGCGGCGTGAAGGCGTACGAGCTCTGGAGTGCGACGACCGCCGTCGTGAACTTGTCGACGTCGTTGAGCCTCACGTCGAAGTAGTTCACTCGGAAGGTGGTCACGAAACGGTCCTGGTACCGGTACGTGATGTTGCCGTTGGGGCCGAAGCGCGTGCCGGTGTAGAAGCCGCCCCAGTCCCAACCCACGGACGCCGAGAGCGGCGCGCTGGTGTTGGTGTTCGCCCTGAACTGCCAGTCGAGGTTGTTGTAGGTGCCCGGCGGGATGATGATGCCCGGCCGGATCTCGAACGGCTGCTTGAGCCCTTCCCCCGTGATGTTGAAGCCCGGCAGCTGGAAGAAGGCCCCGTTGGCGAACTCGAAGTGGTTGTCGATGTGGATGAACCGGCTCTCGCTGAAGCCGTTGAAGTCCCAGTACTCGTTCCACGACATGTGCGGGCGGATCTCGCGGAACCAGGGCACGTCGTCGAAGCGGATGTGGCGGAGCCACCGCGCGCTCACGTTCCGGTACGCCCGCCGTGACAGGAAGCCGACCTCCGGGTTGAAGGCGCTCCCGACCTCCGTATATCCGATCGAGGCCTCCCAGTCGCGTGTGCGGTAGTCCCCGCCTGCGCTGTAGGCGTACTCGCCTCCGCCGACGCCAGGCGTGCTGGTCACCGCGCCGTAGGCGTCCAGCGTGATCGACTGGCCGATTCCGAGGCTCCCGTCGACGCCGTAGGTCAGGTTGTAATCGCCGGTGTCGCTCGTGTTCAACCTCGACACGAAGATCGTGCCGAGCTGGGTGCGGTTGTCGAACTCTCGGAAGACGCGCGCGACGCCGAAGTTGTTTGCCGGGGCGAGTGGGGTACAGACGCCGAGCCTATCGCAGACGTCCTGCGACTCGGTCTGGATGTTCAGAAAGCCGACCTGCAATCCACCCGCGCGCCCGGTCAGGCGCGCCCCCCCCAAGATCGGCACGGTGTTGCCCCGAACGAGCCCGATGCGGCGGCTGAAGAACAGCTCGACGGAGCGTCCCTGGCCCACCGCGAAGGTGCCGGCGTTCTCGAGGAAGAAGCCGCGCTTCTCTGGAAAGAAGAGCGGAAAACGCGTGAGGTTGACTTGCTGATCGTCGACCTCGGCCTGAGCGAAGTCCGTGTTGGCCGTGAGGTCGAGCGTGAGGCTCTGGGTGATGCCGATCTTGGCGTCGGCACCGACCTGTGCGGTGCAGTTAGTGCGCCCTTCCAGGCCGAGACAGTCCGTCGAGGAGCCGCTCGCCGTGTAGTCGCGGAAGGCATCGCCGAGGACGTAGGGAGTGACCGTGAAGAGCCGCCGCGCCGGGGCCTCGAACTGGCTGAGCGTGCCCGCGAGGGAGACGCGGTAGAGCGTGTACTGTCTGGGCACCGGCGCCCACACGGCCTCCTCGTTCCGGCGCCGGATGTTGCGGGCGAAGTTCACGCCCCACGTCTGCGGCCCGCCGCTCGCGTAGCGGAGCGTCGAGAAGGGGATGCGGAACTCGGCGTACCACCCGTTGGCGTCGGTGGAGGTTGCGACCTCCCAGCTTCCGTCCCAGTTCAGGTTGAAGCCCCCACCCGAGCCCGACTGCTGACGCCCGCCGAAGCCACCACCGCCTCCGCGGCCACCGCCGCCCGGCCCACCGCCCCCGCCCCCGGGCCCGCCTTCGTCTGTGACCTGGCCGTCGTACTCGATGCCGGTCGGGGTGGTGCCGAAGACGAAGCCGTTCTGTCCGTCCCGGTACGTGTCCAGGATGAAGAGGAAGGCGTCGGTGTCGTTGAGCGGCGTGTCTCGGAGCGTGCGTCCCACCACGATCCCCGAGGGCTGGCTGTCGTAGAGCCAAGCCCCCACGTAGAGCGCCGACTCGTCGTAGAGGATGCGAACCTCGGTCCGCTCCGAGACGGGGCGGCCCTCGAACGGCTCTCGCTGCACGAAGCCGTCGATCACCTCGGCGCGCATCCACGCCTCGTCGTCTAGCCGACCGTTCACGACCGGCCCGCGCTCCACCGAGGTGGCGAGGGCGGCCAGGTCGCGGGGGCCGCTCTGGGCCGCCGCGGGCGCCGTCGCTGGGCCCACGAGGAGAAGCGTGACGAAGAGGGCGGCGCCGCATGGGCGTGCGCGCATGATCAACGGCTCCGTGTGAGAGAGGGAGGACGAAAATACGGCCCGTGCGCGGTTGCGGGTACAGGGTCGACTTGACGCCACCCCGCTCGTGCCGGAATCTGACCCTCAAAAGGGGAGGTGTCTCATGGTGCGCAGCCGTGAATTCAAGGCCGGGGCCGTGTGCGTGGCGTTCGCGCTGGCGCTCGGCGTGGGGTCCGCCTGCATGGACAGCATGGCGGAGAGCGAAGCGGGTGGTCTCTCGATGACCGCCGGAGAGGGGCAGGTCCCCCTCTTCGAGGTCGATCCTCTCTGGCCGAGGCCGCTGCCGAACCACTGGGTGATGGGCTCCACCATCGGGCTAGACGTGGACTCGCGCGGCCACATCTGGGTCATCCATCGCCAGGCCACGCTCGGAGGCAACGAGACCTTGGCCGCCACGAACCCGCCGACCGCGACGTGCTGCGTGCCGGCGCCGCCCGTGATCGAGTTCGACGCCGACGGCAACGTGGTCGGCTCGTGGGGCGGGCCCGGCCAGGGGTACGACTGGCCCGAGTCGAACCACGGGATCACCGTCGACCCGATGGACAACGTCTGGATCGGCGGCAACGGCGCGAACGATTCACACATCCTCAAGTTCACGCGCGACGGGCGCTTCCTGGCGCAGTACGGCCGTCCGGCG
>JBFGFY010000010.1:0-33896 GCA_041579355.1 Longimicrobiales bacterium
CACCGGCGGCAGGAGGCGTGTGAAGAGGAGGAACCAGAACCCGAACCAGGCGAACGAGCCCACGAGGATCGACATCTCGACGATCGAGGGCCGGTACATGCCCCACGCCCACGGCTCGTACTCGTGGCTCAGCGAGGTGACGACGATCACGTACCGCTCGAACCACATCCCGATGTTCACGAAGATCGAAATGATGAAGAGCGCAGGGATCGAGTAGCGCACGCGCTTGAACCAGAGCATGACGGGAACGAACCCGTTGCACGTGAGCATGATCCACGTGGCCCACCAGTAGTTGCCGAACACGCGGTTCCAGAAGGCCGTGCGCTCGACTTCCTCGCCGCTGTACCACGCCAGGAAGAACTCCGACAGGTAGGCGTAGAAGACGATGAGCGAAGTGAGCAGCATCAGCTTCGCCATCGCGTCGAAGTGCTTCGTGGTGAGGTACGCTTCGAGACCGAAGATCTTCCGCATCGGCACCACGAGCGTGATCACCATTGCGATGCCGGAGAAGATCGCGCCGGCCACGAAGTAGGGCGCGAAGATGGTGGTGTGCCAGCCGGGCACGATCGACATCGCGAAGTCCCACGACACGACCGAGTGCACCGAGAGCACCAGGGGCGTCGCGAGCGCGGCGAGGAAGATGTACGCCTTGCCGAAGTGGTGCCACTGCGAGTCGGTGCCCTGCCAGCCGAGCGAGATGATCTGGTAGAGCTTCTTGCGAAGCCCTGTCGCGCGGTCACGGGCCGCCGCGATGTCCGGGATCGTTCCGATGAAGAAGAACGTCGCGGAGACGGTGAAGTACGTCGTGATCGCGAAGACGTCCCAGACCAGCGGCGACTTGAAGTTCGGCCAGAGAAACCGGGAGTTCGGGTAGGGGATCAGCCAATAGGCGTGCCAGAGGCGGCCGACGTGGATGAGCGGGAAGAGCCCCGCGGTCATCACCGCGAAGACCGTCATCGCCTCCGCCGCCCGGTAGATCGACTGCCGCCAGGGCGCACGGAAGAGGAAGAGGATCGCGCTGATCAGCGTGCCCGAGTGTGCGATACCGACCCAGAAGACGAAGGTCGTGATGTAGACGCCCCACCCCACGGGTGAGGTGATGCCGGCGACGCCGATCCCCTGGTAGAGCTGCCATCCCCACGCCGTGAGGAAGAGCCCGACGCCCGCGGCGGCCAACCCGAAGAGCGCCCACCAGCCCTTGCCGGGCGTGGTGAGCATCTTGAGGACGTCGGTGTTGACCTGATCGAGGCGCGTGAGGTCGGGGTGCGTGAGTGCCCCCCGGGCCACCGGGTCGGTCGGGGGAGCCGCGGCCGCGGCGCCGGTCGGAGGAGGAGGAGGAGGTACCATCAGTGCGCTCCCTCCGTGACCTCGTGGAAGGTGACCTTCCGCAGGTAGTGCACGGCCGGCTGCGTGTTGACGAGCGCGTCCAGCACGCGGTAGGTGCGCTCGCTCTCCACGACCTGCGTGACGCGCGCGTTCGGGTCGCGGATGTTGCCGAAAACGATCGCTTCCGCCGGGCAGCTCTGCTCACACGCCGGCACGATCTCACCGTCCCGCACGTCGCGGCCGTTCTCCAGCGCCGCACGATTCTCTGCGTCGCGGATGCGCTGCATGCAGAACGAGCACTTCTCCATGACGCCGTTGTCGCGCACCGTGACGTCGGGATTCCACTGCCAGTTGAGCGGCTCTGGAATCGCGTCCGTGTACCGGTACCAGTTGAACACGCGGACCTTGTAGGGGCAGTTGTTCGCGCAGTACCGCGTGCCGACGCACCGGTTGTAGATCTGCGCGTTCACGCCCTCGGGGGTGTGGTAGGTCGCGAAGACGGGGCAGACGGGCTCGCACGGCGCGTTGTTGCAGTGCTGGCAGAGCATCGGCAGGAAGCGGATGTCCACGTCCGTCGCCTGCGTCGCGTCCACGTGCTCGTAGTACCTCTCGATCCGCATCCACATCATGTCGCGGCCCATGAGCACCTGCTGCTCGCCGACCCAGGGCACGTTGTTCTCGGCCTGACAGGCGGTCACGCAGGCGCTGCAGCCGGTGCACTTGTCGAGGTCGATGGCCATCGCCCAGCGCGGGCCCTCATGGGCGTTGGCGTATTCACCGTGACGAGAGCCCGGGAGCGGGAACGAAGCCGCGGAACCCCCTTCGGCCGGGACCGGCACGAAGCCGCCGACGCCCTGGAGCTCCATGAGCTCCTCGTGGTGCTCCTCCTCCTCCGCAGCCTGACCCAGCGCGTTGATGTAGACCGCGGGTGCGATCGGGCGGTCGTGCTGGTCTCCTTCGGACCCGTCCACCGTGACGAGGCGCCGGCTCCGCCCGGTGGGCTGCACCGAGACGGTCGTCGCGAGGGTCACGAGCGCCCCGGAGGGCTGCTCCGCGACCGCGGGTAGGAGCGCCATCGCGTTCACGCCGTTGCCGTCGGCGTAACGGCCCATACCGGTGTGGCCGCCACCCATGGCGAGCGCGACCGCGTCCTCGCGGATACCCGGGTAGAGCCAAACCGGCACCTCCACCGAACCATGCGGGGAGGTGACGGTGACGATGTCGCCGTTCCTGAGGCCTCGCTCCTCGGCGGTGTGCGGGTTGATCTCGAGCCACGAGTGCCAGGTGATCTTCGCGACCGAGTCCGGAAGCTCCTGCATCCAGGGGCTGTTGCTGAACTCACCGCCACCGAAGCGCCCCGACGGGTGCACGATGAGCGTGAGGTCGCCCTCCTGGTCGAGCGCGGGCACGTCGAACGTGAGCGCCGTGTCGGGCGCGCGCAGCTGCGGCGCGGGCACCGGTGCCGCGGCGTGCGCGGCCACACCCGTGCGCAGGGCCTGCCGCCACATCGCCTCGAAGTCGCCCATCGCGGGCGTGTGGGCGGCGCGATGCTGCGCGCGAAGGTACTCGTAGAACGTCGCGGCACCGAGGTCGGAGCCGAGGTGGCCGGCCACGGAGAGGAGCGCGTCGCCCGTCGCCTTGGCGTCGAACATCGGCACGTGCTCCATGACCGGCTGCTGGATCGCCATGACCCCCGCGCGCGGAGACGAGTCACCCCACGACTCGAGGAAGTGGCGGTCCGGCATGATCAGGTTGCAGAGCTCCGACGTCTCGTCGTGAGCAAGCGCGGTCGACACCCGGAACGGCACGCTTTCGAACGCCTCGGTGAACCCCGAAGCGGCAGGGAGCGAATAGGCCGGGTTCGAGTTGTGCACGATCACCAAGCCGATCTCGCCGCGCTCCATGGCGCCGATCGCGGCCGCCATCGCGGCATAGCCGCTCGTCGGCCCGCCACCCGCACCTTCGTAGAAGACCGTGCGGCCAACGTTGCCGGCGACGTGGTTCAGGATCGCCACGGCCAGGTTCGCCGCCGTCGCGCTCCTATGGTGCGTCCCGGCTCCGGGTCCGAGCGCGAGGCTCGGCCCTTCGGAGACGAAGCGCTCGGCCAGGCTCTCGATCGCTTCGACCGTGACCCCGGCCGCCTGCGCCGCGGTCGGCACCGAATAGCTCTGGAGAAGGTTGGCGTACGGCCCCGCCGCCCCAGGCCCTGCGATCGCGGAGGCCATGCCGAGCGCGACTGCGGCTTCCGAGCCCGGCCGGATCGGCACCCACTCGTCGGCGTTCATTCCCGTGAGCGAGAGCCTCGCGCCTAGGTAGACGAAGCGACCCTTGGCGTGGTCCTCTTCGTCCACCGCGCTCATCCGGGCGAGGCCCTTGTTGTGCTCGACCGGCGAGATCCCCGTCTCGATGAAGTCGTTGCCGAACGAGAGGAGGAGGCGGGCCGCACCGATGTCGTATCGGGGCAAGCCGCCCACGCCGTAGGCGATGCGCGTGGCCTCACGTAGCGGCACGTCCGAAACCGCGTCGTAATCGACGCGGAGACCCTGTACGCTGGCGACGAACTGGTCGATGAGGCGGCTCATGCTGGGGCCGACGTGACCCGTGATGAACAGTACGCGACCGCCGTCCACCTGGTTCTGCGGGTTGCGCGCCCGCTGGATACGCGCCGCGAGCAGCCGTTCGGCCTCGTCCCAGGTGCCCTGACGGTAGCGGTCACCCTCACGGACCATGGGGCCGTGGTAGCGGTCCGGGTTGTAGAGGTGCTGGAGGGTGGCGTGGCCGCGCGCGCAGACGCCGCCCTCGTTCACCGGGTGATCCGGGTTCCCCTCGATCTTGACGGCGCGCCCTTCACGCGTGCGGACCCAGATCCCGCAGCCCGCGGAGCAGCCTCCGCAGACCGACGTGTACCAGGTGGCGATCCCCGGGGTGATCTCCTCGGGGTGCTGCACGTAAGGGAGAAGCCGCTCCACCTCGGCGGTCGAGCAGCCCGTCAGGGTCGCGCCCGCTCCGGTGACCCCGACCACCTTGAGGAAGTCGCGCCGCAGGATCCCGTCTGCGCGCTCTCCGAGATCTCGTGCCATCTAAGCGTCGGCTCCGGTCATCAGTAGTGGCAGACGGCGCAGTCCGTGGATGCCTGCTGCACGCCCTGCTCGTTGGGCTGGCGGTGACAATCGATGCACCACCCCATCGCGTCGCCTCCCCACACCGGACCGTGGTCACCTACGCCGGGGTCCGTCCCGAACAGCCACTTCGCGAGACCGGTGCGGGTTTGGATCCCCTCCGCGCCGACCTCCTGGATCTCCCCATGGCACTGCTGGCACTCGAGGCCGGCATTGATGTGGCGCATGTGCGGGAAGTGCGCGTGGTCGGAGATCTTGTACAGACGCACCCACGGAATCGACTCGCCGCGCTCCAGGTAATCCTGGATCTTCGCGACCTCTTCCGGGTGCTCGCGCCCGGTCACGACCTGATGGCACCCCCAGCACGTCTGCACGGAGGGGATCCCGGCGTCCACCGAGCGCTCCGCCGAGTAGTGGCAGAACATGCAGTCCATGTTCGCCTGACCCTCACCGCTCCCGGCGTGGAGGTCGTGGGGGAACGCGATCGGCTGGACGGTGCCCGCCGCTCCCGCTTCGGCCCCCTCTCCACCCCCGCCCTGGACGAACGCGACACCCCCGAGCGCGAGCGCGCCCGCGAGGCCGCCGATCAGCCAGTTTCTTTTCATGCGATCCGGTGCTCCTGAAGCGAAGCGGCGCGCCGAGCGAATCGGCGCTGGATGGGGCGTTTCCGCTACGGGCAGAACGCTTGTGACAAACCGGAACATGGCCCCCGAGCGACGTGAACCTACCTGTATCGAAGGGGTGGGGTCAAGGTCGGTTCGGCGCGATTTCTCGAACCTTTTCGGGGACGTGAGTGTTATACTTTTTTCACTTCCGTCCGCCCTCCTCACTCCGTTCGGGGGCAGCCCCTCGCGATGCCCGACACCAGCGCGACAGCCCCCCCACGCGAAGCCCGTCCTTCGCTCGAGCTACTCGACCATCTGGTGCAGGAAGTCGAGAAGGTCTTCCATGGAAAACGGGGGGTGGTGCGGCTGGCCGTGGCGGCCCTCCTGGCCCGCGGACACGTGCTCTTCGAGGACGTTCCCGGGGTGGGGAAGACGACGTTGTCGCAGGCGCTCGCCAAGACGCTCGGGCTGGGGTTCCGGCGGATCCAGTTCACGGCAGACCTGCTCCCGTCCGACGTGCTGGGGGTCTCGGTCTACAACCCGCAGACCGCGACCTTCGAGACCCGGCCGGGTCCGATCTTCACGAACGTGGTGGTCGCCGACGAAATCAACCGCGCCCCGCCCCGCACGCAGAGCGGCCTGCTCGAGGCGATGCAGGAAGGCACGGTCACGATCGACGACCAGACCTTCGAGCTGCCCAAGCCCTTCCTCGTGATGGCGACGCAGAACCCGCTCGAGCACCACGGCACCTATCCGCTCCCCGAAAGCCAGCTCGACCGGTTTCTCATGCGCGTCACGATCGGCTACCCGTCCGACGACGCGGAGCGCCTGATCCTCACGGAGGACACGGCGGCGAACGGATCCGTGATGGATCGCCTGCAGACCGTGCTCTCCCCGGCACAGGTCATGCAGCTCCAGAACCGCGTCGATCAGGTCGAGGTGGACCCCGCGATCCTCGATTACCTCATGGCCATCGTGCGCTCCACGCGGACGTCGACCAAGCTCCGCATGGGAGTGAGCCCACGCGGGAACATCGCGCTCTACCGGGCCTCCCGGGCCCTCGCGCTCACCAGGGGGCGGACCTACCTGATTCCCGACGACGTCCGTGATCTCGTCGTGCCCTGCCTCGCGCACCGTGTGCTTCCGGCCGGCGCCTCGGGGACCACGCTCGACGTGCACGAGGAGGCCGCGGCGATCCTCGAGGCCCTCCTGCGAGAGGTCGAGGCGCCGGTGTGAGCGCGGCGGGGTCGGTGGGGGCCGGGCCGACCGGCCGAGGCGCAGACACCACCCCGTTTCAGAGCGTCCTACGTGCCGCCTCCGCGGCCAAGGCCTGGCTCCGCAAGGCGTGGCGAGAGCTCCGGGCATGGCGCCGCATGTACTTCACTGCGGGTGGCCTCGCGTTCACGCTCGGGACCTTCGCGGTGGGCTTCGCGGCCATGAACACGGGGAACAACCTGCTCTACCTGCTGCTCGGATCGATGATCGGCTTCATCATCGTGAGCAGCTGGCTCTCCGAGCAGGCGATCCGGGACGTGCGCGTCGAGCGCCGCTTCGCCCACGCCGTGACCGTCGGTCACGACTTCCGCCTCACCTACGAGGTCACGAACCGGAAGCGTGTGCTACCGAGCCTTGCGGTGGAGCTCGTCGAAGCCGGGCTCCCCGACCGAGCCTTCGTCGCTCACGTCCCGGCCCGCGGCACCGTCACCGCGCGCTCTGTGAACAGCTTCGTGCGGCGCGGCATCTATCCGCTCGGCACCGTGACGCTCTCCACCTGCTTCCCGTTCGGGCTCTTCCGGAAGGAGCGGGACGTGGAGATCCCGGGTGAGGTGGTGGTCTGGCCGCGCTCGGACCGCAGGGTTCGTGAGCCACGTGTGGGAGGTGGACGGATGCGGACGGCCGGGCTCGCCACGCACGGTACGGCCGGCGCGCGGGGCGAGTACCGGAGCCTCAGGGGCTACCGCCCCGGGGACGACCCCAAGGACATCCACTGGCGCTCGACGGCGCGCATGCGCGAGCCGGTGGTTCGCGAATACGAGCGCGACGGCGCCGAGACCCGCTGGATCTGTCTCGACACGCGCTCGGAGGAGGGTGAGGCCGCCGAGGTGTCGGTGGAGGTCGCCGCCTCCCTCGCGGCGCAGGCCGTCGCCGGGCATCACCCCTTCGGGCTCGTCGCCGGGGCCGTAGTTCTCGAGCCCGGGGAGGGTCCGGCCCACCTGGAGCGCGCGCTCGACCTGCTCGCCCGCGTCGACTTCTCGTTGGACGAGCCGGCCCCGGCCCCTCCCGTCCCGAGCTCGCGCTGCGTGCTCGTGGGTGTGAGGGCGCAGCCCGGCTTCGCGGACGTCTACGCCGTGGGACCGGACGCGCGCCTCGAGCCGGTGGCGGCGTGAACCTGCGCCGCTTCCACCGCCGACTCGCGGTCCTGATGGGGATCGCGGGCCTGGTCGCTTTCAGCGGCGGGGCGGGCTTCGAGCCGCTCTCGGCCACGCTAGCGGGCATCGCGCTCGTCACGGCGCTCTTCTGGCACCCCGACCCGGACGTCTCGAGGCAGCTCGAGCGCATCTGGCTCCCGCTCGCGACGATCCTGGTCGTGCGCGCGCTCTTTCACGTGTTCATCGTCCGCGACGACGTGGTGATTCCCGTCGTCGACCTCCTCCTGCTCCTGCTCGCGGCCGAAGCACTCCGCTCGCTCGACGCGCCGAACGATCTGCGACTCTACGCTCTCTCCTTCGCTCTCGTGCTCGCGTCGACCGCGTATCGTCCGGGCATCGTCTTCTTGGTCGCCTTCGTCTCCTACATCGTGCTGGCGACTGTAGCGCTCATGGTCGGACACGTGCGCCGCAAGTCCGAGCGCTACGGGATCCTCGAGGTGCCGCTGGGGAGGGGCATGCTCGGCACGACCGGCCTCCTCTCCGGGGTCATCTTCCTCGTCGCGATGATCGTCTTCGTGACCTTCCCCCGCGTCTCGCAGGGGTGGGCCGGTCGTGGGGAGACACTCGCGACGTCGATCGCGGGATTCAGCGACGAGATCTCGATCGGGGAGCACGGCGCCACGATTCTCGGCAACCCGCAGATCGTTCTGCGGGTCGAGTTCCCGCTGGGCGTGCCGCAAGACATCTCGGGTCTTCGCTGGCGCGGCCGCTCGTACGACCGATTCGACGGTGTGCGATGGACACGCACCGAGGCCCTTCCACCGGCGTCGGGACCCTCCTCCTGGTATCGGGAGCGGTGGGGCCAGCAGCTGATCCGCCAGCGCATCTATGGCTCGCCGCTCGACGTGAGGGTGCTCTTCGCGCTCCACCCGGCGTTGGAGTTCGGCTCCGAGAGCGGCATTCAGCCGCTCTTCGACAACGCCGGCGACTACTTCTATTGGGGCTCCGGGGCGCCGGTCTACACGGTGAACTCGCCTGCCGCGCCGCCTCCCGCCGAAGAGCTCCGGGAGCCCTCGCGCGGCTTCACCCCCTCGGACCGCCACTTCCTGCAGCTGCCGCAGGGGCTCGACCCGCGCATTCAGCGGCTCGCGGACTCGCTCGTGGCGGGAACCGAGAACAAGTACGACGCTGCTCGGGCGATCGAGCGCTGGCTGCACGGCTTCGAGTACACTCGTGACCTTCCGGCGACTGCCCGCGAGACGAGCCTCGAGCACTTCCTCTTCGAGCGCCGCGCCGGACACTGCGAGTACTTCAGCACGGCCATGGTCGTGCTCCTACGCAGCGCGGGCATTCACGCGCGCAACGTGAACGGATTTCTCGGGGGTCAGTGGAGCCAGTTCGGCGACTACCTCGTCGTGACCCAGAACGAAGCGCACTCGTGGGTCGAGGTCTGGTTCCAGGGATACGGTTGGGTCGCGTTCGACCCGACGCCTCCCGGGTCCGCGGGCGCCACGCTCGTGGCGTCCTGGTTCTGGCCGGGGCGGATCTTCTTCGACGGGCTCCAGCACCGGTGGAACAAGTGGGTGCTCGATTACAGCCTCGACGAACAGGTCGGCATCTTCGCGGGGCTCTTCCGGGAGCGGTCGGCAGTCGAAGCACCCGCCGGACCGGCCGGTACGGACGAGGGCCGCAACTGGTGGGGCGCTACGCTGCTCGTCCTCCTGCTCGCCGCAGGCTGGACGTGGGCGCGGCGGAGTGGGGTCGGGGGAGCCCCGGCGACCGCGATGTACCTTCAGCTCCGAGCCGCTTGCGCCCGTGCGGGTCTCCCGGTGGCGCCCGGGCTCACGCCTTTGGCGCTCGTTGAGCGCGTCCGTGCCCAGCAGGTGGGGGCGGCGCGGCCGGCCGAGCGCGTCGTCGACCTCTACTTGCGGGCCCGCTACGGGCGGGAGCAGCTCGGCGAGTCGGAGCTGCGGGAGATGCGCGAGGCTCTCGGCGCGGCGCGGCGGGTGCTGCGCGCGCGGGCTCGCGAGGTGGCTGTGCCCTCGCCTATCGTGCAGCCATGACCTCGGCGCATCAGGGCACCGGAGCGGGACAACGCCCCGCCGGCCTCCACGTCGCGACGATCGCCCACCAAGGGCTCCTCTGGGAGGCCTACCTCGAGTTCGTCGACGAGCCGCGCCTTCCTCGCAGCTTCCGCGGCCGCTTCCGCTTCGAGCGCTCGGGGCAGGACGGTGCCGGCCGCACGGCCGAGACAACCGTCGTCATCATCGAGGACTCGTACGAGGAGGCCGTCGGCAAGGCCCGGTCGATGGACGACAGGCAGCTCGAGAGCCTGCTCCGCTCCGCGCTCCCGAGCCCGGACTAGGGCAGTCATCACAAGGAGGCGCCGTCATGGCGTCGACGAAGAAGGGGGTACCGGAAGGCTCGTCCGTCATCATTCCGCGCCTCGTGTGTGAAGACCCCGCGGCGGAGATCGACTTCTGTGTCGGGGCGCTCGGTGCGGTGGAGCTCGGCCGCCGCCCGGCCCCGGACGGCGGCGTCGGCCACGCCCTCCTCACGCTCGGCGGGGAGATGTTGATGATCGAGGCCGTCTGGCCGAGCCTGCCGAGCCTCGCACCCCGGCGCGACGGCACCTCCCCGGTCGTGGTGTTCGTCTACGTGGAGGACGTCGACGGGGTGGTCGAGCGGGCGCTCGCGCTCGGGGCGCAGCTCCTCGTGCCCCTTCAGGACCAGTTCTGGGGGGACCGCATCGCCTGGATCATGGACCCCGCCGGCCACGTCTGGACGGTCGCGACGCGCATCGAGGAGACCACCGAGGACGAGCGGAGCGCCCGTTGGGCCGGGATCCTCGACGAAATGGAGCGGGGCGAGCGCGGTTAGGACGGATCCGCGCGGACCACCTCACGGCGCGTCGGCTCCCAAAGCGCGTCCTCCCCTCCGGCGAGCACCCGCAGGAGCGCGTGGGCCGCGGCCACGTTGCCGGCCAGGAGGTACGCGGGAGCCGCCACGATCTTCGGCACACTGGGCCGCTCGGCCAAGAGCCATCCGACCAAGCCCAGGGCACAGACGCCGAGCGCCGCAGCCAGGACGACCCGAGCGAACGGGTACACGGGGCCCAGCACGGCCAGGGCGGCGAGCGATGCCGCTGCCGCCCACGGGAGCAGCCAGCGGCTCAACTTGTGGCTCACCAACATCCACGCGAAGACGGGATGACGGAGAGGGTTCAGCAGCGCTCTCTTGTGCCATAGCGTGCGCATGCCCCTGGCGATGGTGCGCACCTTGCGCCTGTATTCCTTACGCAGCGACGAGCCGCGGGGGACGAGGCACTTCGCCTCGGGCACCGAGACGGCACGGTAGCCGTGCTCGCGCGCGTGAAGTGCCGCAGCAAAGTCGCGACTGAGCCCTCCGGGTAGAGGGAGGCGGTGCAGCTCGGCGCGGATCGCGTAGAAGCATCCGGAGGCGCCGATGATCCCCGAGACGCGGGTCTCGAGGTCCCGGACTGCCATTTCGTAGCCCACGTACCCTGCCTCACCCCGGTTCGCCTCCGCCTCCGACGCTCCAACGCTCACGTCCCGACCGGACGCGCACCCGACGGAGGGGTCACGCATCGCCGCCACGAGCGGCTTGAGCGCGTCCGGAAGGATACGCGTGGACGCGTCGGTGTTCACGATGATCTCGCCCCGAAGGCGCTCCGAGGCGGCGTTCTCGGCCTTCGTCTTCCCACCGCGCTCTGGCATTCGCAGGAGCTCGATGCCCTCGTCCGCGTACTCTGCGATGATCTGGTCCGTGCGGTCCGTGGAGCCGTCCGAGGCGATGAGGATCTGGAGTCGGTCCCTTGGATAGTCGAGGGCCAACAGGCTCTTGATGAGCTCCTGCGCCTGCGCTTCCTCGTTGTACGCCGCGATGCTGATCGAAACCGTCGGCCACTCGGCATTCGTCGGGGCGGGTACGCTCCCGCGGCCACGCAGGGAGCCGACGAGCCAGAGGACGAGCGGATACGCCACGTACGAGTACACGAGCAGCGCGAGCGCGAGGCCCACGACCCAGAGCGCCACCGTAGTCATCACGCTTCCCGCACCCACCTCCAGAGCTCGGGCAGCGTGGGTCGTTTGCCCGTCATGAGGATGCCGGTCTTGTAGATGCGGCCCGCGACCCAGGCGATCGCGAGCACCGAGGCAGCCATCAGCACGAAAGAGAGGGCGATCTGCCAGGCCGGCACGCCTCCACCCGCGATGCGTCCCCACATGAGGATCGGAGTGAACAGCGGGAAGAGGGAGAGTCCGGTCGCCATGGGGGTGTTCGGGCTCTCGATCACGGGGAGCACGAAGATGATGGGAACGACGAGGAGCATGACCAGCGGGAACTGTGCCTGCTGCGCCTCCTCCTCCGTGCTGCACATGGCGCCCACGGCGGCGTAGAGCCCCGAGTACATGAAGAACCCGAAGACGAAGAAGCCCAGGAAGAGCGTAAGGAGTCCCGCTCCGGGGAGGACATCCGCGAGGTCGACGAGCTGGAGCGCGTCGGGTTGTGCAGCGATCAGGCTCGGAAGTCCCAGCGTGGTGAGCAGCACTCCCGAGACCAGCCACACACCCATCTGCGTGAAGCTCACACCCGCCACTCCGACGATCTTGCCGAGCATCAGGTGCCAGGGCTGCATAGACGAGATCACCACCTCGACGATGCGGCTCGTCTTCTCCTCGAGTGTCGCACGCATTACGGCGACCGCGTAGATGAGGATCACCATGTAGAGGAAGAACGCGCCTGCGTAGGCGACTATGAACCGAGGGTCCTCCGTGCCCGTGCCTGCATCCGAGAGCAGTTCGACGCGCAGGTCACCACCCCGCAGCATCGAGGCCGCGTCCACCCCACGCTCCTCGAGCGCGTGCGCCATGGCGGCCCTCGCGATGGCGCTGCGCATGGTGAGCCGGCGCAGGGAGCTGGGTCGGCTCAACGAGTAGAAGGTCGCTTCCCCGGCGCTAAGGGTGCGCTCGTCCAGGATGACGAAGCCTCCGATCTCACCCAGTTCGGCCCGCCGCTCCAACTCCACCTGTGCCGTGCTCGACCATTCCACCCGCTGCACGCGCCACCCGCCCTCCTCGAGGTCCGCGGCCAGCCTGTCGTAGAGGACGCCAGTGGCATCCACGACCGCGACTTCCCGCTCGGCGCGCTCGCTGCTCTCGGCGAAGTAGATGGGAAGCACGAAGAGGCCGACCATGAACAGCGGCGCGGCCACGGTCGAGATCACGAACCACTTGGAGCGTACCCGCTGCAGGTACTCCCGGCGCACCACCGCGCGGACGTTGCGCCACATCATCGGGCACCTCCGCTCACAGGCGCCGGCTGACCCTCGCGTCGGCCGCTGGTCGCCAGGGGTGCACCGGCGTCACCGGCCGCGTCGGCTCCGGCGTGACGGACGAAGATCTCGTGCAGACGCGGCTCGACGAGGTCGAAGCGCAGGATCTCGGCACCGGCCTCGACCCCTCGGCGCAAGATGGCCTGGTGGTCACCGCCCTCCGTGAGTATGAGATGGAGGCCACCGTCCGCCCGTTCGACGCGCGCGACCTCAGGGCCTCCGATCCAGTGGTCTGGGCCTGAGAACTCGAGCGCGATCACCCCTTTCCGCTCGGAGGCCTTCAACTCGGCCAGGTCAGCGTCGAGCACCTTACGCGCGTTTGAGATCAGGCACACGCGCTCGCAAAGCCGCTCCGCTTGATCCATGAGGTGCGTCGAGAAGAGGATCGTCGTTCCTCTCGCTCGGAAGTCAAGCACGATCTCCTCGAGCACGTCCTGGTTGAGGGGATCGAGCCCCGAGAACGGCTCGTCCAGGATGAGCAACTCCGGCCCGTGGATCACCGTCGCGATGAACTGGACCTTCTGCTGCATTCCCTTGGAGAGGTCCTCGACCTTCCTGTCCGCCCAGCCGGCGAGCCCGAGGCGGTCCAGCCAATCTCCTCCCCGACGGCGTGCCTCGGCGCGAGAGACCCCTCGGATCTCCCCGAGGAAGATGATCAGATCGAGGCACTTCATCTTTCTGTAGACCCCGCGCTCCTCGGGCAGGTAGCCGACGCGAGCGCGCCGGACGAGATCCGGATCGCCGCCGAAGAGGGAAACGGAGCCCTCGTCGGGGTGGAGGATCCCCATGATCATCCGAATCGTGGTGGTCTTGCCCGACCCGTTGGGTCCCAGGAGGCCGCACACGACCCCGCGCGGGACCTCCAAGTCCAAGTCCGACACAGCGATACGCTTCCCGAATCGCTTCGAGACGCCGCGCAGGCGCACGGCAGGGCCGTCGGGGTGCATCGAGAGGCGTCTCCGGGGCTCGGGGAAAGGGCTTGAATCGTTTAGATTACCCGGCTGTGGTGCGCAAGACGAGGAGCTTAGATGGCGATTTATCGTACGCTCTACTACACCGATGTCGTGGTCGGCGTCGGCGGCCGTGTGACCATCCCCCAGGAGATGCGCGAGGATCTCGGCATCGACGAAGGTGACTCACTGACCGTACGGGTGGAAGAGAACCCGCGCGGGGGCCGACAAATGGTCGTCTGGAGGGCCGAGCAGCAGCCCCAAGAGGAGTGATCGGGGCGCCGGGGAGCGCCCCGGCGGGCTCCGGCGCACATCGAGGCTAGGCCCCCTCCAGGTCGACCCAGCGTACGAGATCGACGAGCGGGCCCCCACCGTCGTGGTGCCACCACGGCGGCGGGAAGGGGACCGCCGCGAAGGGCACGACACGTGAGGCGCCCGCCGCCGCGAGCGTGCGTGCGACCGACCTCGTGCGCTCGCCGAGGCCGGCGACACCCACGGTCTGCAGGTGACGAGCGAGCGGAGCCACCCGCTCGGGCAGCTCCTCGGCGCTCTCGATCGGTTGCACGCGCACCGCCCTCCCCACCACCGGCAGGTCCAGTCGGGCCGTCTGATCTGCGGGCTCCAGGGCGACCGTCCACGCCGAGGCGCCGCCGTGGAAGATCGCTCCCCCCGACTCGGCGGCAGCCATCTCGGCGGCGCCACGTGCCTGATGCAGCGAGGAGGCTTCGGCGGGCTGCAGGGGGCCCGTCGGCAGCGTCTGCTCGAGCGAGGCGAGCTCCGAAACGAGAGCCTCCGCGAACCCTCGCGGGGTCACTTCACCCCTCTCTTCCACATACACGATCTGGGGGGACACGCACCCGCGCCGATCGAAGAGCGCGACGGCCCGAGCGACCTCCCTCGCGGTCAGATGGACCGCCGACTCCACGAGTGCGTCCCGCCCTACCACACCGATCGAGACGCGGTGGTGGTATGCCACGAAGCGAGCCGTAACGGGCGTGCGGGCCCGCAATGCCGCGACCGTCGCGTCCGACCCGTAGGCCGTGACGACCTCGGCTCGCGAGAGCGCCGCGTCCTCGAGGTCCTCGCTTCCCCCCGGCCAATAGACCACTGCGACGGCCGTAGCCAGCTCCGGGTCGGCGTCCGCGAGCGCCCGCGCAAAGAGCACGGGCAGCACCGTGTCGCCCCTTCCGGGCTTGAGCAACGTCGGACTCTTCAGGAGTAAGCTCCTGAGCAGGGCGCTCACCCCCACGCCGGGCACGCTTCCCGCCACGATCTGCACACAGAGCCGCGGCCCTAACGCCATCGTGCTGCGCCCCCGCCGCTCCTCGAAACCGTCGAGCACGTCGCCTCCACCGAGCTCCGCGTCGAGCAGCCCCTCCAGGCGCGACCGAGTCCAGTCGGAGGCCATACCGTCCAGAACCACTTCCGCCATGGGACCGGAGATGCCCGCCGCCGCCGGAAGCCTGACGAGGGCCTCTTCGCGGAGGGCGTCGCCCGCAGTGAGGAAGCGCTGGCCGACACGCCCCAGCACACCGATCAGCTCAGCCGCCGGGCGGCGGCGCAGCGCCCCGCCCGCGTCCCGCAGGGCCTCGCAGACCGAGGCGACCCAGGCCGCGGCCACCGGCTGCCTCGGCAGCGGCAGCCCGGGCGGCACCACGACCGCCTCGAACGGGCTCCCGCTCAACTCGCCCTCGCGGCCGCCATGAGCTCGTCCATGGCGATCGAGCAGCCGCGGGGCTCGGCACCGCTCACTCGCCCCGCCAGCCTCACCCGCCCCTTCACGACGCTCCCGACGTCTTCCGTGAGCAGGTGGCAAACCGAGCCGGCGTTGGCCAGGTCGAAGAAGCAGAGCAGGCCTTCCTCCCCCTCTCCGAGCTCTTCGAGGGTCGTCGGGTCGAGCGCGCGTACCCGCAGCCACGGCGGAGGCACGTGTGTGCCGACCGCACCAGGGCCCTCGGAGAGCACGGGCTCGTAGAGCTGGCTGAGGAGCTCGGTCATACCGTACTCGCTCACGATGCGACCAGCAGGAACCCCGGTGCCCCTGGCGAGCCGCTCGTACAGCTCGCTGCGCGTGACTTCCCGCCCCGCCCCCTTGAATCCTCCCGTCTCCATGATGCGGCTACCCTGCGGTAGCGCCGCAATGGGCTCGTCTTCGATGCGCTCGAGCGCGTTCAGCAATGCCATGGCCGTCCCGAGCACGAGCACGGGCTCACGCGCGTGCGCGGCGCGACGGGTGACCCTCCGCAGTCCGTCTACGTCCAGGGCGCCGGTGCCGTCCACGAGCCAGTGGACCCTGCTCGCGAATGCGTCCGCCGCCGCCCCGACCATGAACGAGAGCGACGAGTCCGGCGCCTGGTCGGGTGACGGGATCAGGGACACGAACCGGATGCGCGAGCGGGCTGCCAGCACGTGCGCCCGGAAGGGGGGTCGCAGCGAGCGACGATACAGCTCGAGACTGGCCACGAGATGCCTGCCGCGTGCCCCGGTCCCGAGCGTCGTCCCGCTGGTGCGGAAGATCGCCTCGGGGCGGCTGCCGTCCCCGGCATAGAGCTCCAGGGCCTTGAAGGCCGAGGTCGGTACGGCCGGCACCTCCTGCCATTTCGCCACGGTCGAGGGGGTCCGACCGCGACGCTCACAGTACGCCCGATAAGGGCGGATCCCCTCGAACTGGAGGGCGAACGCCGCCAGGGCGAATCGGTTGAACTCCGCGTCGGTCCATGCCCTGGAGACCCCGGAGTCGAGGCGGGCGCAAAGGTCCCCCCGGAGGCGTGCGGACGACCGGCCGGTCACGTCGGCTCGGGCTCGGCGGTTCGCATCGGCGGACACCCCCATTGGCACGTGTCGGGCTTGGGCGCCCGAAAGATAGCCCGGGGGGGTCAACAGGGTGGGAGCCCGGCGTGTCTCTCCAGGGTAGCGCGGACCGGCCTACCGGGCCTGTCTCGCCCTTTTTTTTGCGGGAGCATCCTTTTATGAAGCGACCGGCGCTCAGCACCGCCGTTCTGATAGCAGCTCTCACGCTCGTCCCCACCGCACTGGCGGCCCAGACTCCAGAGGGCAGAGACAGGCCCGTGGCGGCCCCACGTCCGGCTGCGCCTCCGCCGCCCTCGGCGGCGCCGGGGACCCAGCTCGAAGCCCTCGTCGCGCATCGGATGGCCGAAGGCACCCGCATCGACATGGACGGGAGAATCGCCGAGGAGGTGTGGGAGCGAGCCGCCCCGATCGCCGACTTCACCCAGCAGGAGCCCATGGAGGGTGGCACGCCCTCCGAGCGCACGGAGATCCGCGTCGTGTACGACGAGGACAACCTCTACATCGGCGCCATCCTGTACGATGACCCGGCCGGTATCCTGGCGTACCAGCGGCAGCGCGATGCCGGGCTCATGACCGACGACCGCTTCATGTGGATCCTAGACACGTTCCGCGACGGTCGGACCGGCTACTTCTTCGAGATCAACGCCGCGGGCCTCATGGGCGACGGAATCATCGGAGGGGGCGGAGGTGGTGGTGGGTTCGGCCGCGGCGGCGGGGGCGGCGGCCGTGGGGGCGGTGGCTTCGGCGGCATGAACAAGGCCTGGGACGGCATCTGGGAGGCCCGCACCGCTCGTAGGCCCGACGGCTGGTCCGCCGAGATCCGGATCCCGTTCCGCACGCTCAACTTCGATCCGGGGGCGAGCGACTGGGGCATCAACTTCCAGCGCACGATCCGGCGCCGGAACGAGGAGATCCTCTGGCGGGGACACCGCCGCAATCAAGGCCTCTTCAACCCGGTGTTCGCCGGTCAGCTCACCGGACTGTCGGGGCTCTCGCAGGGGCTGGGGCTCGAGGCCGTCCCCTCCTCGGTCGCCAGCTGGCGCAACGTGCCGTGCACGGATCCGGCGGGCTGCGGCTCGGGCTACGACGAGACGACCTTCCCCCGCGACGTGAGCCTCGACCTGAACTACAGTGTCACGTCGAGCCTTCGGGCGTCGGTGAGCGTCAACACCGACTTCGCGGAGGTCGAGGCGGACCAGCGGCAGGTGAACCTGACGCGTTTCCCGCTCTTCTTCCCGGAGCGTCGGGGCTTCTTTCTAGAGGGCTCGGGTGTCTTCGCGTTCGCGTCGAGCGGCGGCGCATCGCCGTTCTACTCGCGACGGATCGGCCTGGACGCCAGGTCAGGCGAGCAGATCCCCATCCTGTACGGCACGCGGCTCACCGGACAGGTCGGGAGCTACGAGCTCGGCTTCTACCAGATCGGGACCGGGGACCACACGTACTTCAACTCCCTCGCGAACAACCGTCTGACGATCGAGGGCGAGAGCTTCACCGTGGCGCGCCTCAAGCGACGCTTCTTCGAGCAGTCGACCATCGGCGCGATCTACACGCGGCGCTCACGCGCGCCCGTCACGGGCGGTGGCTTCACGGACGCGCACACCGCAGGCATCGACCTGGACATGAGCACCCGGCACTTCCTCGGCGACAACAACCTGGACTTCCGCGCCTTCGTCGTCTGGAACTCGGACCTGCTCGACTCAGGGGAGGGCTTCGGCGATTCCTTCGGACGCCTCTCCGCGCGCGGCGTACAGCTCGGCTTCCCCAACGACCCCTGGTCCGGCTCCATCGGCTACCGTGAGTTCGGCGACGACTACAGCCCGGCGCTCGGCTTCGTGACCCGCAACGACTACCGACAGCTCGAGCCGCGCATCCGCTGGTCGCCGAGGCCGCGGGACATCAGCTGGATCCGGAGCTTCAACTTCGGCGCGTCTTTCACGAACCAGTGGCAGATGAGCACCGGGCGCCTCGAGGACCAACGACTCCAGCTCGACCTCTTCGGGATCAACTTCAACAGCGGCGACGGCTTCGACGTAACGGCCAGTCGCACCAACGAGTATCTCGACAGGTCGTTCGAGGTGAGCCCCGGCGTCCCGATCGCGGTCGGCCGGTACGAGTACTGGGACTACGCCCTGATGGCGCGCACGGGAGGCCAGCGCCGAGTCGGCTTCTTCACGCGTTTCTCGTGGGGCGGCTTCTGGAACGGAGACCGGACGCAGGTGAACGGGCGGCTCAACTTCCGGCCCACGCCCTCGTTCCAGATCAGCACGAACTTCGAGCACAACGACGTCACGCTGCCGCAGGGCGCGTTCAAGGCCAACGTGTACGGACTCGACGGGCAGTGGAACCCGAGCCCCTGGATCGGCTTCACGCAGCAGCTCCAGTACGACGACGTGAGCGAGCTCGTGGGCCTCTTCGCGCGCATGCGATGGATCGTGCGCCCGGGGAACGACATCTACCTCGTCTACACCCACAACTGGGTGAACTACGGTGGGGGCATCCTCGGGGACCCGTGGCTGCGGACGATCTCACGCGGCGCGTCGGTGAAGGTGAGCTACACGCACAGGTTCTAGGCGCACCCGGGGGCCCATCACCCGTTGGCGCGGGCCCGCGGGCCCGCGCCCCCCCGGAACAGTTCCCCGGACCCGGGTTACGCGGTCGCCATGACGGACCGCTGCGATCTGGTCGTGGTCGGCGCCGGCCCGTGCGGCATCGCCGTAGGTGCGGCAGCCGAGAAGGAGGGCGTCTCCTGCGTCCTCTTCGAGAAGGGGTGCGTCACCAGCTCGCTCGTGAACTACCCCTATTACATGACGTTCTTCAGCACTGCCGTCATGCTCGAGGTGGGCGGCGTCCCGTTCACGATCCCGAACGCGAAGCCGACACGGCGTGAGGCCCTGGCCTACTACCGGAGGGTCGTCGAGCACTGGCAGCTCGACGTCCGCCAATACGAGGAGGTGGTAGCGATCTCGGGCACGGAGGGTGCCTTCGCGGTCACCACGCGCACCGTGCACGGGGGCGGGGAGGCGACGCACCGGGCCAGCGCGGTCGTGATCGCGACGGGGGGCTTCCACGAGCCCAACTGGCTGCGCGTCCCGGGGGAAGAGCTCGCCAAGGTCCGGCACTACTACCACGAGCCCTACCCGTTTTTCGGCCAGGACGTGCTCGTGGTCGGGGCCGGGAACTCCGCGGTGGAGTGCGCGCTCGAGCTCCACAGGAACGGCGCCCGGGTCTCGATGGTCCACTTCCTCGACACGATCGACTCGGGCGTGAAGCCGTGGGTCGTGCCGGACATCACCAACCGGCTCGAGAAGGGAGAGATCCCGGTCTACTGGCGACACCGCGTGGCCGAGATCCGACCCACGTCCGTCGTGCTCCGCTCCGAGGACGACGGTGCGATTACGGAGATCGAGAACGACTTCGTGCTCGCCATGACCGGGTGGCGCGCCGACCACGGCCGCCTGCGTGACCTGGGGGTGGACATCGACACGGACACCGGGATTCCGGCGCACGACCCGGCGACGATGGAGACGAACGTGCCCGGACTCTACATCGCGGGGGTGATCGCAGCGGGGCACGATGCCAACAAGATCTTCATCGAGAACGGCCGGGAGCACGGCGCGCTGATCGTCGCGCACCGCTTCACGCGGTGATCCGGGAACCCGGCGGTCCCGCCGCGAGGGGATGGCGGTGGACCGGCGTGCGGCGTCCGCCCTTCGCCGAAGAGCCGGGCCCAGGGCAGGAGTCGGTCTGGGACTACCCGCGCCCGCCCCGCGTGGAGCCCGATACCCGCCCCGTGGTCGTTGTGGCCGGCCGCACGGCGGTGGCCGAGAGCGTGCGGGCGCTGCGCGTGCTCGAGACCGCCAGCCCGCCGACGTTCTACATCCCCAGCGCCGATGTGCGTATGGAGCTGCTCCGCCCCGCCCGCGGCGAGAGCTACTGCGAGTGGAAGGGGCGCGCGGAGTACTGGACCGTGCGCACCCCGGAAGGAGACGTGGCGCAGGCCGCCGCCTGGTGGTACCCAGAGCCGCTCGGGGCCTACGCCTCGCTGCGCGACCATGTCGCGTTCTACCCCGGGCGCGTGGACTGCTACGTCGACGGGGAGCGGGTGGAGCCTCAGCCCGGTGGCTTCTACGGAGGTTGGATTACCTCCGAGCTGAGCGGGCCCTTCAAGGGAGGCCCGGGCTCCTCCGGCTGGTGAGCCGCCGCCGCGCTCTCCACGAGCAACGTCGCCTGCCAGGGAGACGCGAGCTCAGCCGGCCCACCGTATCTCAAGCATCCGGTCGCGAGGATCGACGCGAGCGTCGCGACCAGCAGATCTCTCCAACCACCCATCGTCCACCTCCCCAAACCTTTGCCCGGCGCCCGGATGCACCCGGAAGCACGCGCTCGTCCATCCGGGCCCCTGCCCGGACCGCTCGCTCACCCGGAGCGAAGCTCCCTCACCACCTCTTCGGTCGACGCGAGGAACTCGTCGAAGTCCCGGCGCCTGCTGCGGTGGTTGCAGATACAAACCCGGAGCGTGAAACGGTCATGGAGCACCGTCGAGCTCGGGATCGCGATGCCGCGCTCCTGCACGCGCATGAGCAGCTCGCGGTTGAGCTCGTCGAGCTCGTGTGGCTCGAGCGACGGATCGTCGTGCCGGAAGGCCACCACGTTGAGGGTCACCGGTGCCATGCGACGGACCCAACGGGACTGGTCCACGAGGCCGGCGAAGTAGCGCGCCTGGCGGACATTCTGGGCTACGAGACGCCCGAGCTTGTCGAGCCCTTGCTCCTTGATCGACAGCCAGGGCTTCAACGCCTTGAATCCTCGGGAGAGCTGGACCGCCCGCCCCCCCGCCATGTCCGCACGAGAGCCGACGCCCCGGGGCAACGGCGCCAGGTAGTCACCGCCGGCCGAAAAAGCGCGGCGATGCGCGTCGGCGTCCCGCACGAGCGCGCAGCCGGCCTCGTAGTTCACGTACATCCACTTGTGGAAGTCGAAGGCCAGCGAGTCGGCGCGCTCTAGCCCGGCCACGAGGTGCTTCGTCGCTGGGGAAAGGCGCGCCATCGCCCCGAAGGCGCCGTCCACGTGGAACCAGAGTCCGTGCGCCTCCGTGAGGTCGGCGAGGGCCTCGAGGTCGTCGACGGCCCCCGTGTTGATCGCACCCGCGCTCCCGATGACGGCGAAGGGGTGCAGTCCTGCCGCACGGTCCTGCTCGATGCGCGCCTCCAGCTCGTCGACGCGGATGCGGAAGGACTCGTCGACCCCGACGGTGCGGACCGCGTCGCGTCCCAGGCCGAGGAGCTTGGCGGCCTTGTACACGGACGAGTGGACCTCCGCCGACGCATAGAGGACCAGCGGCTGATCGACCGCACGGACGCCCGCCCTGCCCACGTCTGCGGACCCGGCCGCCGCGTCCCGCGCCGCCGCAAGCCCGACGAGGTTGGCCTCCGAGCCACCGCTCGTCACGACGCCACTCGCGCTCTGCGGGAAGCCCATGACCTCCTTCATCCACGCGAGCAGCTGAGCCTCCACCCGTGCTGCGCCGTCGTCGAAGTTGCCGGGCACGGCGTTCATTCCCGCGCCCAGCATGGCGGCCATCATCCCCATGGGCGAGCCGTTGCCGCCCGCCCACCCCCACCACCGGGGGTGTTGAAGCCCCGTCGGGTACGGGAGCACGAGCTCGAGGAAGTCGCCGTAGGCACCTTCGGCGCCCAGACCCTCCGCGGGTGCCGGCTCGGTGAAGCGGCGCTCGACCTGCTCGGGCACAGCGCGCCACGGCGGCTCCAGGCGTACGTCCCGCTGGTAGTCGACGAGGCGGTCGAGCATGCGGTGCGCCAGGTCGCGGAACGCTTCCCAGTCGGGAGGATCGAGCGTCTCCTCGGCCTCGACCACCTCCCCGGCGGGGTGTGCGGGCGGGCCCGCGACCACCAAGTCGCGCGACCGGCCTTCTCCCATCCTCCACATCGTCATCCTCCCTGGTGGCCGGCGCCGAGACGGCGCGGTCCCACCCGCACGTGGACCTTGCCTCGAGATGATTGTATCGATACAATGAGCGGAATAGGCCTTGATTGTACCGATGACTGTACCCTAATTTTCGCTACGCACTGCTGTCAATAGTCAGGATTGTCACCATGACAATGTGGCTTCCAGAGCTCGACGACGAGACACCCCGGTACGTCGCCATCGCCGACGCGATCGGCAGGGACGTCGCGGCCGGCGTGCTTCCGGAGGGCTCCCGGCTACCGACGCACCGGGACCTCGCCGACGCGCTCGGCGTCACCGTCGGAACCGTCACGCGAGGTTACGCGGAGGCCGAGCGCCGCGGCCTCACCGTCGGCGAGGTGGGACGCGGCACCTTCGTTCGGTCCCGCGGCGAGCCGGAGGATTTCGGCTGGCGAGAGGCGGCGACCCGCGAAGAGACCCGCGCGAGTGTCATCGACATGAGCCTGGCGTGCCCTTGGGTGCCTCCCGACGGAAGCGAGGGCCGAATGCTCGCCGAAACGCTCGCGCGCATCGCCCAGTCCCGTGGGCTCGACGAGCTCATGCAGTACTATCCGTCCTCGGCGCTGCTGCGGCATCGCACCGTGGCCGCTGATTGGCTCCGCAAGCAGGGGGTTCACGTCGAGCCGGAGCACGTGGTGGTGACGAACGGTGCGCAGCACGCGATGACCGTCATCCTGGCGGCACTCGTGCGGCCAGGCGGCACGCTCATGACGGCCGAGCTCACGTATCCGGGGCTCAAGTCCGTCGCACAGATGCTCGGCCTCGTGGTGCGGGGCGTCGCGCTCGACGGGGAAGGGATCGTGCCGGAGGCGCTCGACGCGGCGTGCTCGGAGTCACCCGCTCAGGCGCTCTACTGCGTACCGACGATCCAAAACCCCACCGGTGTGACGATGTCCGAACGACGGAGGCGCGACATCGCGGACGTGGCCCGTAGGCACGGCCTGATCATCGTCGAGGACGAGATCCACGTGGCCATGGCCGACGAGAGGATTCCGCCGATCGCGGCGTTCGCTCCCGAGCGTACGCTCCACATCACGACGCTGTGCAAGTGGGTCACCTTCGGGCTACGGATCGGTTTCGTTGCCGCACCGGAGCGGGCGGTCGAGCGGATCCGTTCGGGCGTGCGCTCGAGCCTATGGATGCCCGCCCCGCTCATGGCCGAGATCGCGACCCGGTGGATCGTGGACGGCACCGCGGAGAAGCTGGCCGCTCTCAAGCGGGCGGAGCTCGAGGCGAGGCATGCGATCGTGCGCGAGGTGCTCGGTGGACGGCACCACTTCGACTCGGACCCCCGGGCGCTCCACCTCTGGGTCCATCTCCCCGAGCCGCTCCGGAGCGACGAGTGCGTGGCCCGCGCGCGCCAAAGGGGGGTGCTGGTCGCCGGGGCCGAGGCCTTCACCGTGGGCCGCGAGGTGCCGCACGCGGTGCGGGTCTCGATCGGCGCCGTGCCCGAGCGCCGGGACGTACGCCGAGGGCTGGAGATCCTCGCGGAGATTCTCGACGGCGCTTCCGAGCCGGTGGCGCAGATCCTCTGACCCTGCGTGCGATCGCCCACGCGCGGCACGCCCGGACTACCCCCCCACTCGGAACCGTCGTAACGTCAGACGGGTTGTGATCCCGGAGCCGCGTAGCATGCTGCGCGCCGAGGGTGCTGAACACACGAGGGAGGCCCGACATGCGAGGTAAGGCCGTCGCCCTGCTGACGTCCACCGCGCTCACGCTCGCAGCGTGCGTCGGCGACCCGTCGCAAGAGGCGCCGCAGGACCGCGAGGTCACGCTGGGCCCGGTGGACGGACACGAACTCGCTCCGACGGACCTCGAGCGGGTGCGGGCGGGTGACGCCGCTCCCGACTTCTCGCTCGCCTCTCTCGACGGCCCCGTGCTCACCCTGTCCGACTTCCGCGGTCAACGAAACGTGGTGCTCGTCTTCTATCGCGGATGGTGGTGACCGTATTGCGCGCAGCAGCTCGGTGAGCTGCAAGGCCTGCTGACGGACGAGCAGAGGGCGACGACCGAGATCGTGGCCGTGGCCTCCGACACCGCGGAGGACCTCCAGCGAATGGTCGACCGGGTGCAAGAGGAGACGGGAGGGGCACCGATCGAGTACACGCTGCTATCGGATCCAGGCGCTGCGGTGATCAACCGCTACGGCCTCTTCAACCAGGACGACCCACGCGGCCGGGCGATTCCGCACCCGACCACGTACGTGATCGACATGGACGGGATCGTGCGCTGGAAGTTCACCGAGGTCGACTACCGGATCCGCCCCGAGCTGTCGGAGATCGCCGCGGAGGTCGCCGCGCTCTATTGAGGCGGGGTCAACTCGTCTTAGAGTCTGGCGGGACCGGCACGCTTGTCCCCTCCACGAGGACGGCGTCCTGTCCGCGCGCTACGTAAGCGAGCGCGACCACACCGGCGTAGCGGGGTGACTCGACCGCCGACGTGATTCGTCCGACCACCTTGCCCGATCCGTCGGCCGCCAGAAGCTCAGTGCCCCCGACCGGAGTGGGCACGTCGCCGAGCACCAGCTTGTGCAGGTGGCGGTTCACGTGCCCCCGGTCCCGGATGCGCACGATGACCTCCTGGCCCGTGTAGCACCCCTTTCCGTGGTCGATCGCGCGCGCGTCGACGCCTGCCTCGGGGGGCAGCGTGTCCCCGTCCATGTCGGCGCCGAACTCGGGTCGCCCGGCCTCGACACGGAGGGTCGACCACACCGCCTCGCCCGCCCGCCGGGCTCCCGACGCTTCGAGCGCCTCGGTCAGCGCGTCCACGCCGCCCCGCGGCCCGAACACGGAGTAGGCGGGTGGCCACACGTCGGCCGAACGCTGCACCAAGAGGCCGTCCGCCGGCGCCGACGCGGAGCGCCACTCTCCCTCCCCGAGGGCCGAGAGCTCCTCGCCGTCCACGCGGAGCCCGAGCGCGTGGGCGGAAAGAGCCCGCGCGGCGCCCGGCCCTACGGCCACGATCAGCGCCGTTTGCTCCGAGACATCTTGGACGGCGGCGAAGCGCGGCGGTAGGAGCTTGGCGAAGCTCTCCAGGAGCGGCTCGCGCCCGGCCGCAGGCACGTCGAGCAGGTACCCCACCTCCGCTTCGTCACCACGGAGCGTGGCCCACAGGTCGGAGACCATCTTTCCCTTGGGCGTCAGCACCGCGTGGTAGGTCGCGGACCCGGCCCAGACGCCCTCGGTCAGCAGCCGAGGTGGCGAGGGCATCGCACCGGTGAGAACTCCCTTGAGCATCTGGCCAGGGGCGCGCCCACGAACGGTGAGGCGGGTGCGGTGGCTCCGGTCGAAGACGGCGACCCCCTCGATCGCCGCCGCGTACTCCGCAGCGGGATCCCCGTGGTGACGCACCGGGGCCCCGGCGGCCGCGCTCACAGCCCTTCGCCGTCGTCGGCCGGCGAGCGCCCCGCGCGGAGGTCTTTGAGCATGGCCTCGACACGCGGCGCGTCGGTCGCCGCCGGTGATACCCGGAGGTACGCCTCGAGCTGCACAGCCGCCTCCTCGTGCCTGCCCATTCGCGCGAGGAGGACCCCTCGTGAGCGGCTCTCGGCAGGGGCGGTGGGAGTGATCATGAGCAGCCGCTCGACCGCCGCGAGCGCCCGCTCGTGGTCACCGACCTTGAGATAGAGACCCTTCAGGTTGGTGAGCAGGCGCGAGAGCATCTCGCGCTTCCCCGCGGTGCGTAGAAAGGAGTCTTGGAGCCGCACCACACCGCCGTAGACGAGGTCCAGCAGCTCCTGGGCCTGGTCCTCGAAGCACACCTTGCCGCCGTCGAACGGATCGATGAGGAGCGCGAATTCGTCGCCGCGGTAGCGCACGAGAAAATGCCCCGGGAAGTTCACTCCTTCGACCGGCAGACGCAGGCGCCACCCGGTCTCGAGCAGCACGATTCCCAGCGTGAGCGGTATGCCCAGCCCGCGATCGAGGACGTCGTTGAGGAAGGAGTTGCGGGGGTCGTAGTAAGCCTTCCGGTTCCCCGCGAGCCCTCGGCGCGCATACAGCGTGTCGATCAACTCGTTGAGCACGACGGGCGGCGCGTTCTCGTTGGCGAGGCGGTCTTTCACTTCCTCGGCCACCTGATCGAGCCGCGCCAGATAGAGCTCCACCGGAAGCTGGGGATACTCCTCCTTGGCGACGAGGAGCGCCGCGCGCGCGAGGTTGAGCTCTGCGTCGGAGCGGGCGAGCTCCTCTGCGAGCTGGCGGCGTGGTGAGACTGCCGGTGCGTTCACGTTGGTCGACTTCCGATGTGCTTACATGATTGCGGCAACGGACCGGCGACGCCGGTTCCCCGGCTCCCAGCGGCCGGACCGGAGCCTCTTACCCTCGGCCTCCTTCGGGTTTCCGTTGCTGCGGGGAGGGCATCCCTCCATCGTGGTGGCCTCGAAGTCGTGCCCCCACACCCTGAGGAGTCGATGGCGAACGAGCCACGGGACCAGCGGCCGAAGCTCCGGCTGTCCCAGCTCAGCCATGGAGCCGGTTGAGCCTGTAAGCTCGGCATGGCCGAACTGGCGCAGGTGCTGCGTCACGTCGCACCGGTGGAGCATCCCGACGCCCTCGTTGGCTACGCGACGGGGGACGACGCCGCCGTGTACCGCATCGCCGACGACCGAGCCCTGGTCGTGACGGCGGATTTCTTCACGCCCATCGTCGACGAGCCATACGACTTCGGCCGCATCGCCGCGGTGAACGCGCTCTCGGACATCTACGCCATGGGGGCCCGGCCTCTCTTCGTGCTCAACCTCGTCGGCTTTCCGAGGAAGCTGCTTTCGGAGGGCATCCTCGAGGAGATCCTCAGGGGTGGGAGCGACGTCGCTCGCTCGGCCGGCGTGCCCACTTTGGGAGGCCACTCCATCGACGACGAGGAGCCCAAGTACGGGCTGGTCGCGATCGGGGAGGTGGACCCCCGGCGCATGGTGACCAACGCGGGTGCCCGTCCCGGAGACGTGCTCGTGCTCACGAAGCCGATCGGCTCGGGTGTGATCGCCACCGCGATCAAGAACGGGGTCGCTCCTGAAGACGTGGTCAGAGCGGCGGTGGAGGTCATGAGCACGCTGAACCGCGGCGCGGCCGAGGCGATGGTCTCAGCGCGCGCTCACGCCGCGACGGACGTGACGGGCTTCGGACTCCTCGGCCACCTCCATCGCATGCTCACCGCATCCGGCGTCGCCGCACGGCTGCGCGGCTCCGACGTGCCCCTGTTGAAGGGCGCTCGCGCCCTCGCCGAAGCAGGGCAGGTGCCCGGCGGAACGAAGCGCAACCTGACCGACCTCACCGACGCGGTGACGTTCTCCGCCTCGGTGGACGAGCCGCTCCGCATCCTGCTCGGCGACGCTCAGACGTCGGGGGGTCTGCTCGTGGCGGTCGCGCCCGACCGTGCGGAGAGGCTCCTCGCTACCCTCGGGGCGGCTGCCCCGGCGGCCGCTCGCATCGGCGAGGTGGTGGCGGGGACCCCGGGCACCATCGAGGTCGAGTAGCCGACGCCCATGAGCGAACGGCCCGAGCCCTGGCTTCGCGGACCGGTCGGGGGCGTTCCGGCCCTCCTCCAGCCTGCGGCCCACGCGCTTCAGATGGCGCTCGAGGACGTCGAGGCCGCGACGGCCGGCCTCTCGACCGAGCAGCTCTGGAGCCGACCGGGGGGGGTGGCCTCCGTCGGCTTCCACTTGGCCCATCTCGCCGGCAGCACGGATCGTTTGCTCACATATGCTCGAGGTACGTCGCTCTCGTCGGAGCAGCGTGAGGCGCTCGCGTGGGAGCGTCGCGTGGAAGAGGAGCGCCCGCCGGTCGACCAGCTCGTCGCTGCGTGGCGGGCCGCAGTGGGAGCGGCGCTACGGCAGCTCGCCTCGACCCCCGAAGACACTCTCCTCGACGCGCGTGAAGTCGGTCGGGCCCGGCTCCCCTCCACCGTGCTCGGTCTGATCTTCCACGCCGCGGAGCACGCGTCGCGCCACACGGGTCAGGTCGTCACCACGGCCAAGCTGCTGCGCGCGTCGGACTCGGGGCTCTAGCCGGCCTGCTCGGCCGAGAGTCAGGAGCTTTTGGCGGTCTTCTTCCGTGCCGGGCGCTTCCTCGCCGGCTTGCTCGGAGACTTCCCGTCCTTCGTGGGAGTCCGCTCCCGCAACGCGACCTCCATGACGTCGTCGAGCGTCTCCGCCAGATGGAAGGTCAGCTGCGAGCGCACGTCCTCCGGGATGTCATCGAGGTCGGCCTCGTTGTCGACCGGCACGATGATCTCATGGATCCCAGCCCGGACTGCGCCCAGCACCTTCTCCTTCACGCCGCCGATCGGGAGCACACGCCCGGTGAGGGTAAGCTCACCGGTCATGGCCACGTCGCGGCGGACCTTCCGCGCCGAGACCGCCGAAACGAGCGCGGTGGCCATGGTGATGCCGGCAGAGGGCCCGTCCTTCGGGATCGCGCCCGCCGGAACGTGGATGTGCACTTCGCGCTTCTCGAGCGCTTCCTGCGGGATGCCTAGGCGCTCCCAGTTCGCCTTGGCGTACGTGAGCGCCGCCCTCCCGGACTCCTTCATGACGTCGCCGAGCTGGCCAGTGAGGACGAGGCCGCCCTCTCCGGGCATGATGCTCGCCTCCACGAACATGATGTCGCCACCCATTGGCGTGTAGAACATGCCGGTCGCCACCCCGGCCGTGTCCTCCTCGGCCATGCGCTCGGGGTGCACGCGCGGACGGCCCAGGAGCTCCCGAACCTCCTCCTCCGTGGCGTCCAGCTTCTCCAGCTTCCCGCTCGCGATCCGCCGGGCGACCTTGCGCGCGAATTTCCCGACCTCGCGCTCGAGTTGCCGCACGCCGGCTTCTCGAGTGTAGTGCTGCACGATCGCGAGCACGGCCTCGTCGGACATCTGCAGCTCGTCGTCCGTGAGCCCGTTTTCCCTGCGCTGCCGCGGGAGGAGGTAGCGCTTCGCGATCTGTAGCTTCTCGGCCTCGGTGTATCCCGCGAAGTCGACGCGCTCCATGCGGTCGAGCAGCGGGCCCGGAATCCGGTCCAGGTAGTTCGCCGTCGCGATGAAGAGCACCTCGGAGAGGTCGAACGGGATCCCGAGGTAGTGGTCGACGAACGTCGAGTTCTGGGCGGGATCGAGTACCTCGAGCAGTGCCGAGCTCGGGTCGCCCTGGAAGGAGACGCCGAGCTTGTCGACCTCGTCGAGCAGGAAGACGGGGTTCTTCGTCTTCGCCTGGCGCATCCCCTGGATGATCCGGCCGGGCATCGCACCTACGTAGGTGCGCCGGTGCCCGCGGATGTCCGCTTCGTCGCGCGCGCCGCCGAGAGAGATCCGCACATATTTCCGACCGAGCGAGCGGGCGATCGACTGCGCGATGGACGTCTTGCCCACACCCGGGGGGCCAACGAAGAGCAGGATAGGCCCACGGCCCGTTACCATGTCGTCGGGCAGCGCGCGGTCGGCCGGCTTCTCGTCCGCGACCTCGCCTTCACCGGACGCGTCGGTCTCGCCGTGCGCACCGTCACCCTCCGCCAGGGCCTCCGACCCTTCCGACTCGTCAGGCTCGTCCGCCTTCTCGGCGCCCGGATCCGCCGCCCGCTCCAGCTGGAGCTTACGCACGGCCAGGAACTCGAGCACGCGATCCTTCACGTCCTCCAGCCCGTGGTGGTCCTCCTCGAGAATCTCCTCCGCCCGGGCCAGGTCGATCTTCTCCTCGGTCCGCTCGTTCCACGGGAGCTCCGTGATCCATTCCAGGAAAGTCCGTATCACCTGGTATTCCGCCGACTGCGGGCTCGTGCGCTCGAGCCTGCGGAGCTCTCGGTCGACCTCGGAGCGCTGCTCCTCGGTGAGCTCTAGCTCCTCGATGCGGCGACGCATCTCCTCCACGTCGTCGCGCTCCTCTTCCTCACCCAGCTCCTTCTGAATCGCTTTCAGCTGCTCCCGGAGGAGCATCTCCCGCTGGCGCTCGCCGAGCTCCGACTGGACCTTCGCCTGGATGTCTTCCTGTGCATCCATGCGCGCGAGCTCCCGCTCCACGGACAGGAGGCACTCACGCATGCGCTGCTCGTCGTCGAGCATCTCGAGGAGACGCTGCTTGTCGGCCGTTTCGAGCTCGAGGTAGAACGCCACGAGGTCAGCGAAGGGGCCCGGCTCGTCCACACCCTGAATGAGCTGGTTCAGGGCCTCGGCCGGGACGCCGCGGCGAGTGCCGAGCTCAGCAGCCCGGTCGCGCAGCTCTCGGTCGAGCGCCTGAAACGCCGGATCCGACGTTTCGCGTGGGGGCTGCCGCTGCATCTCCAGCAGGACCGCCTGCAACATCGCCTGCCCTTCGGAGTGGTAGGACAGCACCTGCGCCCTGCCCTCGCCCTGTACGAGGAGCTGGACACCTCCACGGACGCGATGGGTCTGGATGATCCTCACCACCGTGCCGACCGAGTAGAGGTACTCGGGGGTCGGATCGTCGACGTTTTCCCGCTGCGCGACTGCGAAGAGGCGGCGATCCCCGTCGAGCGCGTCCTGTACGGCCTCCACGGTGCCCGGTCGCCCGGCAGAGATAGGCACGGCCACCCCGGGGTAGACGACGGTGTCCCGCAGCGGCAGCACCGGCAGCGTGAAGCGCTCGGCCATCTTCTTCTCTCTTTCCTGTCCCCCGGCATCCGCGATGGCGGGGGACGGCTCCCTGGGAGTCAGCTTTCTCTCCGGTGGTTCGGGCTTACGGAAACGACCGGGGGCCTCCGACCGTGCATGAATCCTGCCACCCCCGCGGGCCGATTTTCGTGCCGGATCCGCACACCTCCTGCCAATCTGGCGCCGTTCCGCGGCAGTCTGTCCTTTTTCGCCCCCGACGTGGCAGTTAGCTTGGCACCTCGCCTCGGCTCGCGCCACCGGGAAGGCCCCTCCGCCTCATCTTCCCCCCACTCGGCAGCATGAGCGATCTCCTCGACGGCATTACCTGGTTCCGCGGCTCTTCGATCCGCATACGGCGGGCGGGGGTGGAAATCCACATAGACCCGTTGGGCCTCGACGAGCCGTCGGCTGCCGACATCGTACTCCTCACCCATCCCCACTACGACAACTTCTCCGAGGACGACATCGCGCTCGTGCGCACCGCGGATACGGTGCTCGTCGCCCCATCGAGCATGAAGAAGCTCCTGGACGACGCCGACCACTTCATGCGCCCGGGCGACATGATCCAGCTCGACGGCTTCGACATCCTCGCCGTTCCAGCGCACAACCTGGAAAAGAAGTTCCACACGGCCGAGCAAGGGTGGCTGGGATACGTCTTCACGGTGGACGGGACCACCTACTACCACGCAGGTGACACCGACTTCCTGCCGTCGATGTTCGGCATCCGTTGCGAGGTGGCGTTCCTGCCCTGCGGCGGACACTACACGATGGGGGTCGAGGACGCGGCCAAGGCAGCAGAGGCATGCGGGGCGCAGGTGCTCGTGCCGATCCACTGGGGGGAGCCGCACGGCACCCGCGAGGAGATCGAGCGCCTCTGTGGGCTCTTCGCGGGTGAGGTCCGGATCCTGGAGCGTGAAGGCTGAGCGACAGGACGTCTCGGCGTCGGATCGGGCGATGAGCGACCGGGGAGGGTCGAGCCCGTCGCGCACCGCTCCGGCGTTGCCCGCGGCGACCGTCGTCTTGATGCGGGACGGCACGGAGGGACTCGAGGTCCTCCTGCTGCGACGGAACCGGCGCGCCGGTTTCGTGCCCGGCGCCTACGTCTTTCCGGGCGGCCGCGTCGACCCGGCGGACGGAGCCCCCGATGCCATCCGGCGGCTCGACGGGCCTTCGCCCGAAGCTGCCGCGATGCGGCTCGATCTCGACGAGGGCGACCCCCCGGCCATTGCGTATTACGTCGCCGCCCTCCGAGAGGCGTTCGAGGAAACGGGGATCCTGGTCGGCGCCCGGCCGGACTCCCACCGGGTCGCGGGCCCGGGCGCGGCCGCACCCGAGGGCGAGCCGAGGACGAGGGACGTCCCGCAGGTTCGCGACGACCTGCTCGAAGACCGCATCACGTTCGGCACGGCCCTGGAGCGGCTCGGCTGCCGGGTGGTGTCCGGGGCGCTGGAATACCTGGCCCACTGGGTCACCCCGGTGAGCGAGCCGCGGCGTTACGACACCCGTTTCTTCGCAGCTCGTGCACCCCGCGGTGCCGAGCCCGTCATCGACGCCCGGGAGATGACGGGCTCCCTATGGGTAACGCCCACCCGCGGCGTGCTGGGCGCGGAGTCCGGGGAGCTCCCCATGATCCTCCCAACGATTCGGACACTGGCACACCTGGCCGCCTACGCAGTCGTCGACGAGGTGCTCCAGGCGCTACCGGATCTGGATGTACCCCGGATCCTGCCGGGTCCGGAGGCGGCGCGGCAGAGACGCTGACTGTGGAAATGCTTTGCGGGCCCGGCGTGAGGGCCCAGATTGGCGGGGTGATGCCTAATCCGAGAGTCCAGCCCTCGCTCGCGCCGTTGGGGAGCCCGCGCGCCGTGTGCGCGGCCGGCGCCGCGGCCCTCGCCCTCGCCTTGGCGAGCGCACCCCTCGGCGCCCAGCAGGTCACCGAAGCGCCGCTCGAGATCTTCCACGGCTTCACGTTGATCGACGGCAGCGGGGGCCGGCCCATCGAAGACGCCGCCATCTCGGTCCGAGGCAACAGCATCGTCACGGTCGGAAGCCGCCGACAGCTCTTGAGCGGACCGGCCGCCCCTCGTGACGCGATCGTGATCAACCTGGGCGGCGGCTGGGTGATCCCGGGTCTCGTGGATGCCCACGTGCACCTGAGCACCACGCCCGACCGCGCGACGACCGAGGCCGAGCTCTTTCGGCTCGTGAACGCGGGCGTGACCGCCGTCCGGGACATGGCGGGTGACGCCCGAGCCCTCGCCTCCCTGGCCCGCGATTCGCGGCTCGGCGAGATCGACGCCCCCGACGTCTACTTCGCGGCCCTACTGTCCGGCCCCGCGTTCATGTCCGACCCGCGCCCGCGGGCGGCTAGCGCGGGAGAGACGCCCGGCGAGGTCCCCTGGATCCAGGTGGTGACGCCGCAGACGGACATCGCCCGAGCGGTCGCGAGGGCGAAGGGCACCTACGCGACCGGCATCAAGATCATAGCCGACGTCGCGCCGGCCGACGTGGCCCGCATCACCGAGGAGGCGCACCGACAGGGGATGCGCGTATGGGCGCACAGCATGGTCGTGCCCGGTCGCCCGCTCGACGTGATCCAGGCGGATGTGGACGTGATCTCGCACGCCTGCGATCTGGCCTGGGAGGCGATGGCCGAAGTGCCACAGCGCTTCGACCACGACATGCGGCCGCGCTACGGTTCGTTCACGGCCGACTCCCCGGTCTTCACGCAGATCTTCAACGAGATGCGCTCGCGCGGAACGATCTTCGACCCGACGCTCGTCACCTAC
>JBFGFY010000011.1:0-33740 GCA_041579355.1 Longimicrobiales bacterium
AAAGCCAAAGAAGCCCGAACCACCGAAGTGGCTCGGGCTTCCTCTAGTGGAGGCGGCGGGAGTCGAACCCGCGTCCGCGACTGGATCCAGCAGAGTCTCTACGTGCGTAGATCGCTATTGGGTCTCGTCGTGGGAGGCCAGCGATCGGCCGATCCTACGACCAGCCACCTTTTTGTCTCGTCTCCCTGCCCGGTGGCGGAACCGGAAGACCAGCCCGAATCGTCGTCGCTTCAGGGACCGCCTCGGGCGGGCAATCCAAGAAACGGACCGGTAAGAAGCTTACGCGGCCAGCGCCAGGTTGTTGTTGGCAGCTATGAAGTTTCCCGAGGATTTGCGAGGGTCAGGAGACCTCGGCACGCTACTCCACGTTCACCAGACACGTCGAAACCGTGACGCCCCCGATTCACGCATCTCCATAGTACACGAGCGGACCGGCCGCGGTCCACCCGTCTGACGGCCTAGCGGTTCCCCGTGCCGGGCCGGTTCCCGCCTCCGCGGGTGTCGTAGATCCACGGTCGGGCCCGACGATCCTGGCTCCTCACCGCCGCGGCGCTGTCGGCATGCTGGAGGCGCTCGTCGAGCGTGCCATCCGAGCCCGTGAGCAGGCTCATCCGTCTCCTGGCATCGATCTCGAAGGGTACCGGATCGAGTCCCGGGCGCTGGACCGACTGGCTCACCAGGTCGACGGTCATCGGTACCTCGGGAGTGTCTATGACGGCCTCGGCGATCTTATCGACTACGCCCGCCCCGAGCGTGACCGGGAGCAGGCCGAAGTCGAAGCAATCGTCGTGGAACACGGGCCCGAAGCTGGGCGCGATCACGACGCGCATGCCGCACTGCATCAGGCGAATGACCGCGAACGATTGGAGGCTCCCGCTTCCGAAGTTGCGGCCGGCGATCAGGATCGAGGCTCTGCGGTACGGGCCCTGATTGAGGACGAAGTCGGGGTTCTCCGATCCGTCGAGCCGGTAGCGGAAGCCTTGGAACGCGTGCTGACCGGCCCAGGTGCCGTCGTGTGCATGCGGCTCGATCACCACGGCCCGAGGATCGAGGTGCACGTCGTGCAGATCGTGTAGCTCCGGACCCAGGGGCGCGATGAGCTCACCCTCGAAGTCGGGCTGGAGGAAGGGCGCGGCGATGCCGGCGTGCCGCACGAACTGCGGGCCCGCACGACGCGCGCTCACCTCAGCGACCTACACGGACGGCGGCGGCGAGGATTCGACTCAGTTCCCTTGCCGATAGATCCACGGGCGGGCCTGCTCGTCCTCCTCCCTCTTCGACGCGGCCGCCCGCAGATGCGGCTCCATCTCGCCCATGTCGTCCAGCCCGTTCAACAGCTTGTTGCGGTAGCGGGCGTTGTACTCGAAGCGGATGGGCTGCTGGCCCGGCATCGCGATGATCTGCCGCTCGAGGTCGACCGTCATCTCGACGCCGGGGTTGTCTCTGGCCCACTGGGCGATCCGGTCGACGGTCGGGCGCGGAAGCTGCACCGTCACCACCCCGTACTGAAGGGCGTTGGTCACGAAGATCGGGCCGAAGCTCTCCCCGATGTAGACGCGCACCCCCCAAGCCGCCAGCGGCCTCGTCACCGCGGTGGAGCGCGAGCTCCCGGTGCCGTAGTTGAGGCCGACGATCATGATCGAAGCCCGCCGATACTGCTCCTGGTTGAAGACGAAGTCGTCCCTCTCGGAGCCATCGGGATGATAGCGGATGTTCGCGAAGGCCTGCTCGGCCTGGCTCGTCATCCCGAGTCGATCGAGGCCCGACGCCTCCGCAGGAGGGGCCGGCACGTCCGTGCTCACGTTGTCGAACATGAAGGGCGCGGCGATACCCGTGTGCCTCACGAACCGGTTGCCACCCCGCTCCGGAACTTCTCTCGCTTCCTGCCTGGGCATGGTCGGTCTCCGCTACAGGTATTCGCGCACGTCGGCAATGCGACCCTCGATCGCCGAGGCGGCGACGGTGGTCGTGCTGGCCAGGTTCGTCTTGGTGTCGCGGCCCTGACGTCCGATGTAGTTGCGGTTCGAGTTCGAGATGCAGCGACGGCCCGGCGCAACGTAGTCTCCGTTCGGCCCGTAGCACTTCGAGCAACCCGCCTCGCGCCACTCGAACCCGGCCTCCAGGAAGATCCGGTGCAGGCCCTCCGCCTCCGCCTCGGCCTTCACGGCGTTCGAGCCCGGCACCACCCACGCGGCCTGGACGTTCGGAGCCACCCGGCGGCCCCGAACGATCTGGGCGGCTGCGCGGAGATCGCTGACGCGGCTCTCGACGCACGAACCGATGAAGACCTCGTCCACCGGCGTCCCCTTGATCGGCTGGCCAGGGGTGAGTCCACTGTACTCGATCGCCTGGCGGTACGTCACGCGCTTCTCGGGCGGCGCACGCTCGGGATCGGGCACCCGGTCGTTGATGCCGATCGCATGCTCGGGATTGATGCCCCACGTGACCTGCGGCTCCACGCCGCTCATGTCGATCGACTCCTCGCGGTCGAAGACGGCGTCCGCGTTCGTGGGCAGGGTCCGCCAGTAGGCCACGGCCTGGTCCCAGTGGCGGTCCGAGGGCGCGAACTCGCGCCCGTACAGGTAGTCGTACGTCGTGTCGTCGGGCCCCACCATGCCGGTCAGCGAGGCCATCTCGACGGCGAGGTTGCAGATGCTGAAGCGCTGCTCCTGGGGAAGGGAGCGCACGACCGGACCCGCGTACTCGACCGCGTAGCCGTTGCCGGAGTCCGTGCCGAGCTCGCCGATGATACGAAGGATGATGTCCTTGGCGCGGAGCCCGCGTCCCAGCGTGCCGACCACGTTGACGCGCATCGTCATGGGGCGGTGCCGGATCACCGTTCCCGTCTGGAGCACGAGGTCCGTGCTCTCCCCGCCCCAGGAGATCAGGCCCATGGCGCCGTGCGTGCAGGTGTGACTGTCGCCGGCGCACAGGAGCATGCCAGGCTGGCTCAGCCCCGTCTCGGGCCCGACGATGTGTTGGATGCCGTACCTGGGGTCGAACTGGCCGAACAGGTTGAAGCCCATGGCCCGGAGGTCGTCGGCCTCCTCCTCGTACTCCTGCCAGCCCCAGCCCAGGCTGAGGTCCGTGTAGCGGTCCGGTGACGTGGACACGCTGTGGTCGGGCACGTTGAAGAAGAGCTCGGGGTTCGCGAACTCGATCCCCTCGGCCAGCATCCGTCGGATCTGGTTGGGACTGCCGCCGATGCACCGGTCGACCTGAAGGAGGTAGGCGTCACCCCCGAGGTTCGCCACGACGTGGTCGTCCCAGATCTTGTCGAACATCGTGCCTCGCGACTGCTGCCGCGCGAGTCGAGTCAGATCTCTGGGGAGCGCGACGACGAAGCCTGCTCCGACCGACGTCTTGATGAAGTCCCGTCTCTTCATGGTGCCCTCCGGCTGGGCGGATCGGTAGCTACCGCCCGGGCTTTCCGCGGGGACCGATCCGTGCCCAGCTCCCGCGGAGGCTCGGACCTGTCTGCAGAGTTGGGGTCGGTCCGCCCCCTGTCAATGAGGGTACCCCGGATTCCCGGTTTCCTGCGGGCCGGGGCGCGGGATCGCGCGCCAATGGACCCCTCCGGCCCCTCAGGCCAGCGCCGCTACACCCTGCTCGGCGCGGTAGCGCTCGAGCATCGTTTCGACGTCCTCCAGCGTGGTCGCCTGAAAGAGCTCCGTGCGGAGTCGGCGGCCGTCGGGCAGTCCCTTCGTGTACCAGCCGAGGTGCTTGCGGAAGTCGATGATGGCGCGCGCCGCGTTGCGCTCGAACGCGATCGCGTTGCGCGCGTGCTCGAGGCAGATCGCGAAGCGCTCGTCCACGTCGGGGTCCGCAGGGATCGGGAGCCCGTCCAGGGCGGCCCGCGCCTGCGCGAAGATCCACGGATCCCCGTGCGAGCCACGCGCGATCATCACGCCGGCGCAGCCGGTCTCGTCGCGCATCCTGCGCGCGTCGTCACCCGTGACGACGTCGCCGTTGCCGATGACGGGGATCTCGAGCGCTTCGGCGAGCGCGCGGATCTCGTCCCAGCGGGCCCTCCCGCCGTACATGTCGGCCCGCGTCCGGGGGTGGATGCACAGCGCAACCGCACCTGCATCCTGACACCGCAGCCCGATCCGGACCGGGTCGCGCGTCTTCTCGTCGAAGCCGCTCCGGATCTTCACGGTCGTAGGAAGGGCGGTCGCATCGTCCACCGCCCGAATGATCCGCTCGACCAGGTCGAGGTCGCGCAGGCAGCCGGAGCCTCCGTTCCGCTTCACGACCTTCTTCACGGGGCAGCCGAAGTTGATGTCCACGAAGTCGGGCGCGTACGCGTCCGCGACCAGAGCGGCGGCGTCGGCCATCATCGCCGGATCGGCACCGAAGATCTGGATCCCGATCGGGCGCTCCGCCTCGTCGAAGCGCAGGTAGTCGCGCGACCTGGGTGTACCCATGACGATGCCAGCCGCGCTCACGAACTCGCTGACGACGACGTCCGCTCCGAAGCGCCGGCAGAGGCGCCGGAACGGCGACTCGCTCACCCCTGCCTGCGGGGCGAGATAGAGCGGTGTGCCGTCGCCGCGCAGCATCTCCAGAAAGGCGCTGGTCATGCCCGAAGCTACAGCCCGGCCAGGACACGGTGAAGCGGAACTCGGCGGGGGATCGACTCCCGGCAGCCGACGCGGTATTGTCGATCCCCTCCGTTCAGCCACCCGTGCACCCAGAAGGCGAAGAACCATGCGGCTCCGAGATCTCTTCACGCCCGACGTCGTGAAGCTCGACCTCGAGGCGGACCAGAAGGACGACATCCTCAAGGAGCTGGTCCGCCTTCTGGGACTCGACGACAAGGCCGAGGCCACGCTGTTCAAGACGCTGAAGCGGCGCGAGAACCTCGGCTCCACGGGCATCGGCAAGGGCATCGCGATCCCGCACTGCCGCTCCCTCGTCGTGAGCCGGCTGCGGCTGGCCTACGGGCGGAAGGTGCCGGGGGTCGACTTCAACGCGATCGACAGCGCACCCGTGCAGAACTTCTTCCTCATCGTCGCGCCGCCGCTGGAGGTATCGAACCAGTACCTCCCCGTACTCGGCAAGATCGCCCAGTTCTGCAAGGACTCGGAGGTCACCGACCAGCTCGTCGAGCTTTCGACTCCCGAGCAGTTCCTCGACCTGCTCAGCGAGAAAGCTCCCTGAAACGAAAAGAGCCGTGCCCGCGGCACGGCTCGGAGGCGTCCGTCACCCGCCGGGGACGACTCACTTCAGGACGTACATCTTCCGCGTGACGCTTTGTCCGTTGACGGTCAGCTGCATGAAATAGATGCCCGACGAGACCTGTCGCCCCGACGGGTCGGTGCCGTCCCAGAACGCCTCATGGCGGCCAGGACGCGTGTACTCGAGACCGTTCACATCGACTCCGGCACCGGCCGGATGCTGGAGCGCGACCGGATAGGCGACCGGCTGACCGAGGAGGTTGAAGATCCGAACCGATACCACCACGGGCCGCCCGGAGGCGAAGAGCTCGTTCCCCAGCGTGAAGGGGATCGTCGTTTCGGGATTGAAGGGGTTCGGGTAGTTCTGCTCGAGAGCGAAACCGCTCCCACCACCCGGCGGGGTCGCCTGAGCGGATGCGGGCGCCGCGCCCAGCGCAGAGCACAGGAAGAGGAGTGCGGCGCCGAAGGTGCGCCGACAGAAGACCTGCGAATCTCTCACGGACAGTAGCGAAACGGTCATCGCGCTCCGCGTGGGAGTGAGCCGGGCACAGGTGCCCAAGCCAATGGTAGACCTGCCGAAAGCGACCGGTCAAGCGAGGTGCATCCGCCGCGGTTCCCGGTCTCCCGAGACGTACCCGTTTGTTACAGCAGTGGCGCCGTTTGGTTGCACGCGCACACTCCGAGCCTACTCGCCCGGGACTTCACGACCGTCGCCCGAGCGCACGGTTACGCCCAAACCGTCCAGGTAGTTGAGCAGGGGAATCAGCCGCTTCCGCGACACCGGCAAAGTATCGCGAAAGTCTGCCGGCCCGAGTCCGGTCCGACCGCCGAGCGTGGACCGGATCCGCCCGATGGCCTCGTCCAGCGCCGACCCGGACACGTAGGCCCCCTCCGCGATGAGCCGCACGGCGCCCTCCGTCTCGAGGCGCCGGAGCAGCGACCAGAGGTCCCGGCGGGCACGCAGGTCCTCCGGCAGCTCGTCCACGGCCGGCGCCCCGAGGCCGCCTTCCTCGAGCAGGGCGCGGAGGCGGTCGATCGCCCCTTCCTGTTCGGCCGAGAGGGTGGGTCGGTGATCCGGGAGTCGTACCCCTCCCTCCTCTGCGACGAGCTCGCCCGCCTCCACGAGGGCTCCGACGAGCGCGTCGGCGAGATCGGGTGCGGCCCAGGCGGGGAACGCCGCCCGGACCGGTGCGAGCGGGACCGCGGGGCGGAGCGGGTCCTCCGCGTGGCCCGCAGCCACGGCTGCCAGGATCCTTTCCTCGCCCCCTTTGCGGATCTCCGGCGCGAAGACCCGCCGCGCCGTCCGCAACGCGCCGGCATCCAGGAGCGGGCCGAGAGCGTCCTCCAGCACCGCGGGGGCGAGCCCCACATGCACCGCCAGCTCCGCCGCATCCCTTCCGCTCCACGCCTGGAGCCCGAGATGTGCGCGTACCGCCTCCCCGGCCTCGGCATCGAGCAACGCCGTGAGCCGGGCGCGGGTCGCCTGGTCCAAACGGTTGCGCTTCGGCGGAGCCACCTCGGCCACCTCACCGCCGCCGATCGTCTCGACCGGTGAGTAGGCGCGGATCACGAAGCGGTCCCTGGCGCGCACAGCCAGCGGGGCCTCGAGTCGGAGCTGGACCCATCCTCGCTCGCCCGGACCGATCGCTTCGGCTTCCAGCAGAGCGCAGCGTGCGAGGACCTCGGCCGTGCCGTGATGTACGTGGACCCGCTGGTTGTGCGCGAGCATCCAGTGCGAGTCCGGAAGGATGCGCACTCTCGCCGTGATCATCCAAGTCGTCGTCCAGGCGGACGACGTCACGAGCGTGGCACCGCGGTCCACCAGGCGACGGTCCGCCCCGTCTCCCGTCAGCGCCACCGCCGTGCGCTCACCCGCTTCGGCCACGTCTACTTCACGGTCGTGCACTTGGAGGGCGCGCGCGCGTGCCTCGAGGCCCTGCGGCAGCAGGCGGACGCGATCACCGACCGAGAGGCGGCCGCTCCACATCGTGCCGGTCGCCACCGTCCCGGTGCCCTGAATCGTGAACACCCTGTCGAGCGGGAGTCGCACCAGGTCGTCCGCCTCGCTCGAGCGCACTTCGTCGGCCGCGTCGGCCAGGGCCGAACGGAGCTCGTCGAGCCCAGCTCCTGTCACTGCCGACGTGTGGACGATCGGTGCGTCCGCGAACGGCGTCTCTGAGAGGAGGTCGCGCACGTCGTGATCGACGAGCTGCAGCCATTCGGCTTCGACCGCATCGCACTTCGTGACTGCGACGACGAGCTCGGCCACATCGAGGAGCTCCACGATCGCCAGGTGCTCTCGCGTCTGCGGCATCACACCCTCGTCGGCGGCGACCACGAGCACGACGACGTCCACGCCGGCCGCGCCGGCCACCATGGCACGAACGAAGGCCTCGTGTCCCGGCACGTCGACGACGCCGAAGCGACAGCGTCCCTCGATGGGCAGCTCCGCGAAGCCGAGCTCGATCGTGATGCCCCGCTCCTTCTCCTCCTTGAGCCGATCGGTGTCGACGCCCGTGAGCGCGCGCACGAGCGCTGTCTTGCCGTGATCGATGTGCCCGGCCGTGCCGAGGACGAGCCGTCGCAGCGAACCGCTCACGGCGAGGCCTCGTCGTCGTCGGGCAGCAAGCTGCCGAGGAACGGGAGCGACTTCAGGGGCCTGGCGACGACGTGGTAGGAGACGAAGTCCGAGACGAGCGCGAGGTGCCTTCGGCTGTGGGTCAGGGAGCCGGGGAGCTCACCCGCCACGAGATCCCGAACCTGAGCACGCGCGATCGGCCCGACGCGGGGCCCGGCGGCGCCCTCCGCGCAGCGGGGGCAGCGCATTCCGCCGGCCGAGAAGTCGAAGCGCCCCACTTCGTCCTCTTCGAGCGCGGCTCCGCAGCGGACGCAGGCCTCGAGCTGGGGCGCGAAGCCGAGCGATTCGGTCACCAACCACAGCCCACCCAACGCGGCCGCCGGAAGGCGCTCCTCGGCCACCGTGTCCAACCGGTCGAGCGCTCCTTCGAGTGCTGCGTAGAGCCCTTCGTGCGACCCTTGCTCTGAGTGTGTGAGCACGAGCTCGGCCACCGCCGATGCCCCTGCGAACCTGAGCATGTTGCGGCTCAACCCCTCGCGCGTCCGCCGCCCCGTGAAGTCCTTCATGGTATGCAGGTCGCGGTGGGTCTTGAGGTACACGGAGAGGTCACCGGACACGAACGTGGCTACCCCCGCCACACCCTTGGCGGAGCGGCCGCGCACTCCGTGAGCCATGACGCTGACGAGGCCGTGCCCCTCGGTATAGAAGCGCAGGATCCGGCTCGAGTCCCCGTAGTCGTGTGCACGCAGCAGGACGGCCGCTGTCGTGACGGGAGCCACCTCACGATCCCGACTGGAGTCGCCGCAAGAGGTCGGCCCGCTTGCGACGATAGTCGCGCTCCGCGGCAGCAGACGCTGCTCCGCCCTTTTCGAACACTTCGTCGAGGCGTGCCAGCTCGACGAGGACGGCCTGCCGGTCCTCCACCCGCGCGGGCGCGGCGCGCGGCTGGCCGCGCCAGGCGAGCAGCCCGCCCGCCGCCAGGACGAGGGCGAGCGCCACCGCGATCCAGTGCACTGGCGGCGGCTCTTCGGGCGCTCCCGGCACGACCCGAACGAACGGGCCCTGGACACTCTCGCCGGCGTACCGCCGGAACGTCTGGCCGACATCGAGCTCGATGCTCTCGACCTGCTGGAGAGGGGCAGCCTCGAGCGGTGGCGCGGGCTCGCGCACGAGGATGTCGAAGAGCTCGATCTCACCCTCGATCGGGATCGTCACCGCAGGCGACTCGAGCTGGTACCGGACCACGAAGAGGCGCTCGCCCGGAGGCAGCGCGGCGCGCACCACGAACAGTCCGTCTTCGTAGTAGGCGACGTTGGGGCGGAGCTCTCCCTCACCGGTCAACACTTCGCGGGCCTCGGACGGGAGGGGATAGCTCCATACGTGCCCGTCGGGGCGGGCCACGACGGTGCGGTCACGATCGTTGCGCAGCTGAAACACGTCCGTGACCTGCCACACGTCCCCGTTCGGCTCCAAGAAGATGTTGCGGGCTTGGAGCGCGACGCCGACACCTTCCGGTGGAGCCACCAACGTGTCGTAGGCCTGGATCTCGTAGAGGGTATCGAGCTGGGCCGCGGTCTCGATCGCCCGGCCGAAGTACACGACACCCGCGTGCCGGACCGAAGCGAAGTAGATCTCCTCGACCGCCGGGTTCGGCACACTCGGGAGCGGGACCGAGAACGAACCGTCCCTGGCGACCCGAGTGGAGTCGATCTCCCCGGCCTCCGCGCCACTCATCCGGTGCAAAACCACCGTGCCGACGGTGAGGGCGCTGTCGGCGAGGAACGCCCGACCGGTCAGGACCGGGCGAGCGAGCTCCTGGGCCAGGGCCGGCGTCGAGGTCGCGAGCAGGGCCAGCGTCAGGAGCGCGTGGCCGAGGAAGCGCCGCAGCGGGGACACTCGATCGCTCGGCCTCGACACCTCAGTGCCCGTCAGGGCGTGAAGCGCCCGAAGTCCTCGGGGTTGAGCTTGCGGAGGTGCTCCTTGAGCTCTTCGGGCCCCATGCCCTCCGTCGTGACCTCTCCCGTCGTCTCGAAGGCGGGGCCGCTCGCCGACTCCTCTTCGGCGATCTCGATCGTCGCCTCCTCGAGCAGACTCTCCTGCGCGAAGATGCGTGCCGAGACGCGTAGCGCCACTGCGATCGAGTCGGAGGGCCGGGCGTCGAGCGAGAACACCTCGCCGTTTCGCCGCACGATCATCTCGGCGTAGTAGGTGCTCGACTCGACCTTGGTGATGATCACCTTCTGCAGGTTGCCGCCGAGCCCGGTCAGCACCGAGCAGAGCAGGTCGTGTGTGAGCGGCCGCGAAAACTCCATGTCGGCCAGCTGCATGGCGATCGCGCTCGCCTCCCCGGGACCGATCCAGATCGGCAGCACCCTGTCGCCATTCAACTCCTGGAGGATGACGACCGGGGTGTTCGTCGTGCGGTCCAGCGCCAGGCTCTGGACCTTGACCTCTACCAGCACGCGGAGAGGACCTCCGAACGAGGGACGAGTCGGGGGGAGATGCTCCCCCCACGCTCCCACCAATACTCCGAAGGGCTCGTCGGGTTCTCCCCGGGGGGGGCCCGGGGGCCACCCCGACCGACTCGGACGGCCGAGTCGGCTCAGGCTCCGACCGCACTCCTGAGCTCGCCGACCCGGTCCACGTCTTCCCAAGGGAAGAAGCGCACCGCCTCGGTCCCGCCGGCATCCGGGACCCGTGTCTCCGGCTTACGGCCGAAGTGCCCGTAGGCGGCCGTCGGCGTGTAGATGGCATTGCGAAGGCCGAGCCGCTCGATGATCGCGGCGGGGCGGAAGTCGAACACCTCCGAGACCGCGTCGGCGATCTCGTAGTCGGGCAGCTCACCGGTGCCGAACGTCTGCACGTGGATCGACACCGGGTCGACGACTCCGATGGCATACGCGAGCTGGATCTCACAGCGCCTCGCCAGGCCCGCTGCCACCACGTTCTTGGCGGCCCAACGCGCCGCATACGCACCCGAGCGGTCCACCTTCGTCGGGTCCTTGCCGGAGAAGGCACCCCCCCCGTGCCGGCCCACACCGCCGTACGTGTCCACGATGATCTTGCGCCCGGTGAGACCGGCATCGCCGTGCGGTCCCCCGATCACGAAGCGACCGGTCGGGTTGATGTGGAGGACACAGTTGTCCTCGTCGTAGAGCTCGGGCGGAAGGACGACCTTGATCACCTTCTGGGTGACGATCTCTCGGATGTCCTGGTCGCGCACGTCGGGGTCGTGCTGTGTGCTGACGACCACGGTGTGCACACGGATCGGCTTATCACCCTCGAACTCGATCGTGACCTGCGACTTGCCGTCCGGACGGAGCCACGGCACCTCACCGCTGCGACGCACTTGGGCGAGGCGCCTCGTGATCGCGTGGGCGTACTGGATGGTCGCCGGCATGAGCTCGGGCGTCTCGTCCGAGGCGTAGCCGAACATCATGCCCTGATCCCCCGCCCCGCCCGTATCCACTCCCATGGCGATGTCGGGAGACTGTTGGTCCAAGTTCGTGAGCACCGCGCACGTCATCGCGTCGATCCCGTGCGACGCGTTCGTGTAGCCGATCCTCTGCAACGTGCCACGCACGATATCGGGCAGGTGCACGTAGACCTTGGTCGAAACCTCACCCGCGACGAGCGCGAGGCCCGTGGTGACGAGCGTTTCGCACGCCACGCGGGACTTCGGATCCCCCGCCAGGAGGTGGTCCAGCACCGCGTCCGAGATCTGGTCGGCGATCTTGTCGGGATGGCCTTCGGTGACCGACTCGGACGTGAAGAGAGTGGTGCGCAACGGATTTCCTTCCCGTGCTGGGGATGGGGGGGTCGCGATGGGTTCGGACGGCGGGCCGAACGCTATCCAATCACTTGGGGACCGACAAGCTCCAACGGCCCGAGAAGGCCTTCAGGTCGACCGAGCTTCCGATCCCCTCCAACAAGCAGTCCGTCACGTCGCGGCTCGTGTCGGCGGCCAGCGCCCTGCGGGCCGCTTTACGCGCGTCCTCGATGCGCACATCGCGCACCAGCTTCTTGATCTCTGGGAGCGAGGGCCACGCCATCGAGAGGACCGTGATGTCGAGCCCTATGAGGAGGAAGGCCGCGAGTGGGTTCGCGGCCATCTCACCACAGACACTCACCTCGATGCCCGCAGCGCGCCCGACCCGGGCCACCTGGTGGAGCTGCCGCACGACGGCCGGATGGAAGGGATTGTAGAGACGGGAGAGGCGCGTGTTGGTGCGGTCCACGGCGAGGGTATACTGCACGAGGTCGTTGGTCCCGATCGAAAAGAAGTCCGAGGAGCGCGCCAGCTCCGCGGCATCGAGGGCGGCGGCCGGCGTCTCGATCATCACGCCGAGCTTGTACCCCGGGTTGAACGGGATCCCGTCGGCATGCAGGCGGTTCTCCTCTTCCTCGAGGAGGGCGCGCACCTGCTGAACCTCCTCTACGTCGTTGATCAGCGGGAGCATGAGGCGGACGTCGCCGTGGGCGGTCGCGCGGAGCAGCGCCCGGAGCTGCGTGCGGAAGAGCTCGGGCTCGTCCAGGCACACACGAATCGCACGCCAACCGAGGAAGGGGTTCTCCTCCCGCGGCATGTGGAGGAACATCGGGAACTTGTCGCCCCCGAGGTCGAAGGTGCGAATGAAGACCGCCCCCTGTGGGAAGGCTTCCGCCACCGCGCGGTACGCCTCGTACTGCTCCTCCTCCCCGGGCATCGTCTTCCGGCCGACGACCAGGAACTCGGTTCGGAAGAGCCCGACCCCGACCGCTCCGTGCCGCTGCGCGTGTCCGGCTTCGGAGGGAAGGTCCAGGTTCGCTCGCAGCTCGACGTATTGGCCGTCCTGGGTCACCGACTCGAGCGCGGCGACGCCCTCGATATCCTGCTCCCAAGCCGTGAAGCGTCGCTGCCGGGAACCGAACTGCTCGCGCTCCTCGGGTCCCGGATCGAGCACGACGCGTCCGATGCGCCCGTCCAGGATGGCCGCTTGCCCCTCCTTCGCCTTCTTGGTCACGTCCCCCAGGCCCACCACCGCGGGAATCTCGAGCGACCGGGCCAGGATCGCCCAGTGGGCCGTGCGCGTGCCGGCGTCCGTGGCGACGCCCAGCACCGTCTCGGGGTCGAGGTGCACCGTGAGGCTCGGCGTGAGGTTCGATGCGACGACGATGACCCCCTCGTCGAGGCGCGCGAGGTCCGTCGGGTCGTGGTGGCCGAGCAGGCGGTGGAGGACGCGGATCACGAGATCCTCGAGGTCGTTGAGGCGGTCGAGCACCATCGGATGCGAGGTCCGGCTCCACATCGCTTGGAGCTCGAGCATCCTCCACTCGAACGCCCGCTCGGCGCTCAGTCTGTTCTGCGTGATGTAGCGGATCGTGCCGTCGACGACCTCGGAGTCGTCGAGCATGAGGATCTGTGGCTCGAAGATGCGGGCCTCGACCGGACCGAGCCGCACTTCGGTGCTCGCCTTGAGCGCGGCGAGCCGCTCCTGTGCCCACGCGCGCGCCGCGTGGAAGCACTCGATCTCCTCGTCGATGCAATCCTCCGAGATCGAGCGGTGCGGCACGATCGGGACCCCCCACTCGAGGTGGAAGACCTTACCGGACGCGATCCCGTCCGACGCCGGGGAACCGTCGAGGATCATGGTCATGCGCTACGCCTCCAGCTCTTCGAATCCACGGCCCACGAGATCGGAGAGCGCCTCGAGCGCGTCTTGGGCGTCGTCCCCCCGTGCCGAGAGCCGCAACCGGCTCCCGTGCTCGGCAGCGAGCATGAGCACCCCCATGATGCTCTTGCCGTTCACCTCCAGGCCGTCCTTCTCGACCGTGATCTCGCTCGCGAACCGGCCCGCGACCTTCACGAATTCGGCCGCCGGCCGCGCGTGCATTCCGGCGCGGTTCACGATCTGGACCTCGCGCTCGATCGAGAGGGGCTCGTTCATAGCACCAATCCCGCCGCGGTCAGCACGACGACGGCCGCGACCACGGTCGCGGCCGCCGGGCGCCAGGCGCGGTGACCGACCCACAGCCCGGCGAGGAACGCCACCACGGAGAGGGACACCCATAGGATCCCCGCCGCGGCGAGCCCCCCGTCTGCTGCGAGGATCACACCTACGAGCACACCCAGGAGGAGGGCCCCGGCGGCGCGCAGCCGGTTCGTCCAGGCGCTGAAGTGCGCTTCGGCGAGTCGCCGGCCGACGTCTCGGCCCTCGGCGAGGCCGACGCGGAAGCCCCAGAGCCGGAGCGCCACGTGCCCGACGTTGTAGATCACGAGGAAGGCCCCGACGGCGAGCCACGTCGGCGCGCCGAGCCAGAACAGGGAGAGGGCGAGCACGGACACCGTCGGGAGCCAGGTCGCCCACACGAGCGCGTCGCCGAGGCTCCCCAGCGGGCCGCGCACGGCGAGCTTGAAGCGGCGCACCATCTCCGGATCGGCGCCGTCACGCTCCAGCCTCAGGACGGCACCCAGCGCCACACCCGACAAGTACGGGTGGGCGTTGAAGAGCTCCACGTGGCGGCTCAGCGAGCTCGCCATGTCCTCCGCCTCGGCCCCATACAGGCGGCGCAGGCCCGGCAACAGGGCGAAGGCGAAGCCGCACCCGAGCATGGTGTGGTAGTTCCACGAGCCCTGGATCAGGAACGAGCGCAGGAAGGAGGACACCAGCGCCGCGCGGGAGAGCGGGCGGCTCATAGGAAGCGAGCTCCCAGGATGCCTAGGGCCATGCCCGCGACGAGTAGGATCCGTCGCCGCCGGAACCCTCCCAGGTCCCGCAGGAGGATGCCCGCCGACACCGCGCCACCGACGAGGAGCAACCCGAGGGACGCTCCGGACGTCAAGCTCCAGGCGCCCCCGAAGTTTTCGACCACGGCCCGCCCGACGAGCACGCCGGACAAGGTCACGACCGCCCCGCGCAGGAAGTCGAGGAGTAGGGCGCCGAGGTGGGCCGCGGTGACGTGGCCGGGTCCGCGCGGCTCACGGGTGGGCTCGGGCACGAGCCGCGCGTTCACGTGGCGCAGTCCGCTGATCGAGATTCCGCCGAGCTGCCCCCACACGAGTCCCACCGCCACGCCGATCGGAAGCGCGCCGGGTGTGACCGAGCCCGCCGCCGACGCGACCGCCACGACGGTGGCCGTGGCACCCTCGGGGAAGCGTGAGCCCCCGGTCGGGAACGAGACGAGCAGATAGAGCTCGAGCATCGCGCCCACCGTGAGGCCGAGGCCCGGGGCGCCCAGGAGCCATCCGATGATCGCTCCCGCCACCAAAGGGCGGGACAGCATGAACTGCCCTACGGAGGTTCCGTCGAGCGCGAGAAGCCCGCCGATCACCGTGACTTGGGCGATTTCCATCGACTCCCCAGCAGTGAGGACAGGCTCACGCGATGTGCATCCGGCAGATCCCTCGCCGCCACCTCGGCGCCCGCGGCGGCGATGGCCTCCAGGTCTTTGCGCTCCGCGTCGCTCAGGTGGACGTAGGTGAGCAGCTCGTCCCGGTCCGGAGCGTGGTGGACCCCGCCTATGTTCACGGACTCGCCCTCCAGGAGTCCACCCTCGGCCAGGCGGCCCATGGTGCCTACGTCGCGCGTCAGTAGGATGGATCGCGCCGCATCGCCACGCCACTCGTGGAGCCGGGCGCGCGCCTCCTCGACGGTCGTGAACACCACCTCGTGATCGCCGGCCCCGAGTCGGTACAGGTCCTGCTCCCAGTCGGAGGTGGCGATCTCGTCATCCACGACGAGGTAGCGGTCGGGGCGAAGCTGATTCCCCCAACCGATGACGACCTGGCCGTGGATCAGGCGCTCGTCGATCCTGAGCAGGACGATCGGCACCGGTCTACCCGCGCTTGGAGGTGCTTCGGATCGCGCTGCGACCCTTCTCCACGACTCGTGCGACCAGCTCCTCGAGCGGCAGGTCGCGGTGGAACACGAAGTCGAGCAACATGGGGAGGTTCACCCCGCAGACCACTGCCCGCTCCGTCTTCGCGCGGCACGTGTACGCCGCGGCGAGTCCACAGCTCCCGGACTCGAGATCCACGAAGACGACGACGGGCCCGGCTCCGGCCGCTTCGTCCAGCGCCGCCCTCAGCTCGTCCGGCCCTTTGCCGTCGTTCGAGACCGCCGACAGACCGTCCGCCGATTCCCCTGCGATCCGGCGTACCGCGTCGACCAGGCCACGCGCCATCTCCCCATGGCCCACCACAATCCCGTGCGCGCGGCGTGCCTCACTCATAGTCCTGCTCGAGGTACTGCCTGAGGCGACGGTCGAAGGCCTCTGCCGGCTCCTCTCCCGTATAGCGGAGAAGGTGGCTCATGGCCACCACCTCTGAGATCACCGTGATGTTCTTACCCGGGTTCAGCGGCACCGTGACCTTGGGGATGTGGACGCCCAAGATCTCCTCGTGATCCTTTTCGAGGCCCGTGCGCGAGTATTCGCGACTCTGGTTCCAGAGCTCGAGATGCATGATCACCTCGATGCGCTTCTGCTGCCGAATCGCGCGCACTCCGAAAAGCCCCTGGACGTCGATGATCCCGACGCCGCGGATCTCCATGTGGTGCTTCTGGAGCTCGTGGCCGCGCCCGATGAGCACGTCGTAGCCTTGGCGCGTGACGAGCACGAGGTCGTCGGCGACCAGTCGGTGGCCGCGCTCGACCAGGTCGAGCACGCATTCGCTTTTCCCGACGCCGCTCTTCCCGGTAAAGAGCACGCCGACACCGTAGACGTCGGCGAGCGAGCCGTGCACGGCCGTCGTCGGCGCGAGGGCCACCTCCAGATACGGCTTGAGCCGTCGGTAGAACTCCTTCGTGGTGTGCGCGGAGCGTAGGACCGGCACACCGTGGTCGGTGGCGACGGTCAGGAAGAACTCCGGCACCTCCTGAGCCTTGGTCACGAAGGCGGCCGGCACGCCGAAGGAGAACAGGGCACCGAGGCGCTCGCGGGCGTGGGTCTCGTCGAGGGCGTCGAGGTACGTCATCTCCGTCTCGCCGAAGACCCACATGCGTCCGGAGGGAATCCGGCTCGTGTGTCCGGCGAGCGCGAGCCCGGGCGAGGTCACATCGGGATCGTCGGTCGAGCTCTCCAAGTTCACTCCGTCGTTCAGGAGCTCGAGCTCGAGGACGTCACCCCTCGCGTCCAGGATCTCCCGGACGGAAATCGTCTTCTGGGTCAGGCGGACCTCCCTGGCGTCACGGGGAGGCGATCACTCGCCCGCGGCGCGCTCCGAGAGAGGCGGCGCCTTGTGATCGGTGTGCCGCTCGCGCTGCCGTCGGAGCCGGCGGCTGGCGCGCTCGACGACCTGGTCCAGCGCGGTGCGGAACTCGGCGCCGCGGCCATGCGCCACGATCGGCTCGCCGCCGTCGACGTGGAAGATCACCTCGACCAGCTTGTCGAGCTTCTCCTCCGAGTAGATCACGTCGGCCGCGGACGCCCGCGGAGAATACTTGGAAAGCGACGCGATCTGAGCCTCCGTCCGTTCCAGGACGTCGGCCGGCACGTCGCAATGTCGTTCCGTGACTTGGACTCTCACCCTTCCTCACTCGTTCTCGAGTCGTCCTGCGTCGGCAAAAGCTAGTGGCCCCCCCGGCCCTCTACCACCCGCCGGAGCACGGCCTCCACGGCCGCAGCCGACGCGTCCCAGGAAAAGCCCTCCGCGTGGGCCCGGGCCTGGCGGCCCATGCGCGCCCGGAGCTCGTGGTCCTCCAGGAGGGTGGCGAGCGCGTCGGCGAGGGCCGCCACGTCCCCGTGTGGGACCAGAAGCCCCGTCCGGCCGTGGACCACCGACTCCCGCAGCCCGGGTGCGTCGCTCGCGACACTCGGCGTGGCGCACGCGGCCGCCTCCAGGTTGGAGATGCCCCAACCCTCCTTCGGCGAGGTCAGCACGTGCACCCAGGACTGGCGCAGCGCATGCAGCTTCCTGGGCTCTTCCACGAAGCCGAGCATCCGAACGCGCTCGCTCACACCGAGATCGCGCGCCAGGGCCTCGAGGGACGCTCGCTCCTCCCCTTCCCCTACCACCAGAAGCTCGACGTCGGTCCCGCGCCGCGTGAGGGCGGCGACCGCCTCGATCACCAGGTCGACCCGCTTGTACTTCTTCAGCCGGCCCAGGTACAGCAGCGTCGGGCGGTCGGCGCGGCGTCCTTCCGGGTCGGGTGTGTAGTGGCTCGCGTCGATCGCGTTCGGGATCACCTCGATGAGTCCGGCGCTCATGCCGCGCCGAACGAGATCGTCCTTGGTGCTCTGCGACACGGCGATGGTCGGGGTCGCGCCGAATACGCGGGGGATGGGCCGCTCGAGCAGCCACGTCGCCGCAGCGACGGCGACGGGCGCGGCCTGGAATGCGGTGGAGCCGAACAAGTGGTGGGCGACGAGCACCACCGGTGCGTCGACCCAGGAGGGTGTGAACAGGGGAACCTTGTTGAGGTCCTCGACGACGACATCGAACCCCTGTCGGGCCAGGTTTCGCCGGTAATAGACGGGACCGGTGAGGGAGAACGTGTAGCGACGTCCCGAGCGGTGCACGTCGATCCCGTCGAGTACTGCGCGCGGCGCGCACCCCGGCCACCCGGACACCAGCGCGGTGACCTCGTGGCCGCGGCCGGCGAGCCTCCCGAAGATCTCGTGCAGATGCGTCTCGGCGCCGCCGGCGAGCGGGTTCTCGCGGTCCAGCCAGTTCACTACCAGCACGCGGAGCCCGCCGCCCCCCGGGGCGGGCGCACCCGCCGGGCGGGCCCCGGTCACACGCTCGTGCGCTTGTAGAGCGCGTCCAGGACCCCGTTCACGAAGCGCGGCGACTCATCCCCGCCGTACGCCTCTGCGAGGCGGATCGCCTCCTGGATCGTGACCTTCGGGGGCACCTCCTCGACGTAGAGGAGCTCCGTGGCCCCGATGCGCAGGACGGCCCGGTCGATCTTCGACAGGCGATCGAGCCGCCAGTTGTCGAGCGAGGACCGAAGCGCCGTATCGACCTCCTCGAGATGCTCGTCGAGCAGCCCGAGAACCCGCCGCACGTAGGGGACCCTGCGCGGCGAGACACGCCGCGTGGACATCGTGGCGCGCAACGACTGCGCGAGAGAGCCCTCGCTCCCCTCGCTCTCCCAGCGGTAGTGGATCTGGAGGAGCCAGGCTCGGGCGCGCTGCCTGTCGAGGCGCTCCCGCGGATCGAGCGCGGCGCCTTCGCTCAAGGCGTTCCCAGACGACGGTACATGGCGACCATCTCCAGCACGGCGAGCGCGGCCTCGTACCCCTTATTCCCCGGACCGTCGCCCGCACGGGCCCGGGCCTGCTCGACGGTGTCCGTCGTCAGCACACCGAATGCGACCGGAATCGTGGAGGAGCGCGCGACGGCGCCCAGCCCCAGGGTCGCCTCCATGCACACGTACTCGAAGTGGGGCGTCTCCCCGCGGATCACACACCCGAGTGCGACGAGGCCGTTGAAGCGCCCCGAAGCGATCACCCGCGCCGCGGCCTGTGGCAGCTCCCAGGCCCCGGGCACGCGGATCGTCTCCACGTCGCGGTCGTGGGCGCCGTGCTCCGCCAGCGCACGCACCGCCCCGTCGACAAGTGCGTCGGTGATCTGATCGTTGAACCGCGAGGCGAGCAGCGCGACACGGAGACCGGCCGCGTCGAGCGTGAGGCGCGACCGCGAGGCCGGCGAGCCGCTCGACGTCACAGGATGTGTCCGAGCTTGGACCGCTTCGTATCGAGGTACCGCTCGTTGTGCTCCCCGGGCTCCACCTTGAGAGGCTCGCGTCCCGTGACCTCGATGTCGTACCCATCGAGGCCCACGATTTTGCGCGGGTTGTTGGTGAGCAGCCGGATGGAATGCAGCCCAAGGTCCAGAAGGATCTGCGCCCCGATCCCGTAGTCGCGCAGGTCGGGCTTGAAGCCGAGCTCCTTGTTCGCCTCGACCGTGTCCATCCCCTCGTCCTGGAGGCTGTAGGCCTTCAGCTTGTTGGTGAGCCCGATCCCGCGCCCCTCCTGGCGGAGGTACACGATCGCGCCCAGCCCTTCCTCCTCGATGCGGCGCATCGCGGCAGCGAGCTGCTCTCCGCAGTCACACCGCTTGGAGGCGAACACGTCGCCGGTCATGCACTCGGAGTGCATACGCACGAGCACGTTGGCCTTGCTGCCGGGATCCCCCTTGAGGAGCGCGAGGTGCTCGCGGCCGTCCAGCACGCTCCGATATCCGATCACGCGGAAGTCGCCGTACCAGGTGGGAAGCCTCGCCTCGGCGATCCGCTCGATGATCCGGGTCTTCGTGAGCCGGTACGAGACGAGCTGGGCGACGGTGATGAAGCGCAGGTCGTGCTCGCGCGCGAACTCCTCGAGCTGAGGCCGGCGCGCCATCGTTCCGTCGGCGTCCAGGATCTCGCAGATGACGCCCGCGGGTGGAAAACCAGCGAGCTCCGCGAGGTCCACCGAGGCCTCGGTCTGCCCGACGCGCCTAAGGACGCCCCCCGCCTTCGCCCTCAGCGGGAAGATGTGTCCCGGGCGTCGCAGGTCGGCCGGCTTCGCGGCCGGGTCCAGCAGCACCTCGATCGTCTTGGCGCGGTCGTGGGCCGAGATCCCCGTGGTGACCCCGAAGCGACGGTGGGCGTCCACGGAAACGGTGAACGCCGTGCCCTGCGGGTCGGTGTTCTTGTCCGTCATGAGCGGGAGCTCCAGCTCGTCGGCGCGCTCGTTGGTGAGCGCGACGCAGATGAGGCCCCGCCCGTGCTTCGTCATGAAGTTGATGTGGCTCGGGGTCACCGCCGCGGCGGCCATGACGAGGTCTCCCTCGTTCTCCCGGTCCTCGTCGTCCGCGACGATCACCATCTCCCCGCGCCGGATCGCCTCGATGGCGTCTTCCACTCGATCGAACTTCATGTGTCGTCTCGTCTCCGCCTGCTCCGTTCGGCGAGCACCTTACCCACGTACTTCCCGATCAGGTCCCCCTCCACGTTCACCGGGCTCCCTTCGGCCAGGGCGCCCAAGTTCGTGTGCTCGTGGGTGAAGGGGATGATCCCGACCCGGCATACTTCGGCCGCGGGCATATCGGCCACCGTGAGGCTCACCCCGTTGATCGCCAGCGAGCCCCGCTCCACGGTCAGCGCGGCCACCTCCGCGGGCAGGCGGAAGTCCATGATCCAGAACTCGCCCTCCATAGTACAACGCACGAGGTGTCCGACTCCATCGATATGTCCCTGAACGAGATGGCCGTCGATCCTCGAGCCGGCCGCGAGGGCCCGCTCCAGGTTCACACGGCTCCCGTCCCCGTACGTGCCCGCGACGGTCCGGGCGAGCGTCGTGCCGATCACGTCGACCGCGAAGCGGTCGGCCTCGGGCACCACGACCGTCAGGCAGGCACCGTCCACCGCCACGGAGTCCCCTGGGGCCAGCTCGCCGGCGAGGCCGGGAGCCTCGACCCAGAAGCGGCGGGTGGAGGCGCGCTCCTCCACCCCGCGCACGACGCCGACCGCTTCGATGATTCCCGTGAACATCAGGTGTCGGCGTCGCGTCGGTCGAGGACGAGCAGCGTGTCGCGACCGTAGAGCCTCGGGGGGAAGGCCGGCTCGAACGCTTCCCAGGCGACGGCCCGCGGGTCGGCCGGGAATGCGCGTACCCCCTCCGTCCCGAGAGTCGTCGGCGCGACGAACAAGTACATCCTGTGCACGTGTCCTCCCCGGAGCAGGCTCTCGGCGACCCGTCCCCCGCCCTCGCACAAGATGGAGTGCATACCGAGCTCCCAACACGCCCCGAGGACCTCGGGAATGCTCAGCCCCTCGCGGGAGCGATGCACCGGATGCACCGCGGCGCCTGCGGCTTCGAGGCGCTCGAGCGCCCCCTCGTCCACTTCTTCACGCACGAACACGTGCACCGGAGCCTGCTCGCGATCGCGAAAGAGCGCGGCGTCGCTGGGCAGCGATCCATCGGAGTCGAGCACGACGCGACGCGGGAACCGCCAGCCCCCCGGCACGGAGCGAGGCGTCAGGAGCGGATCGTCCGCGCGCACCGTTCCCGCGCCGACGAGCACCGCGTCGAAGCCGGCGCGTAGGCGGTGCACTTCACGCTCGGCCTCCGCCCCCGTGATCCGGGTGCGCTCACCCGTCCGTGCCGCGAGACAGCCGTCGAGCGAGAGCGCGAGCTTCAACGCAACGAAGGGGGAACGCTCCCGAGCGACGTGGAAGAACGCCGGGTTCTCCGCACGTGCCACTCGCTCGGGCCAAACGGGCCCGACCACCTGCACGCCGGCGGCCCGCAGCCGCTCGGCCCCCCCGCCCGCCTCCGTGTCCGGATCGCGCGCGCCGAAGACCACGCGCCGCACGCCCGCCTGCAGGAGCGCGCTCGTGCACGGCGGGGTCTTGCCGTGGTGGTTGCACGGCTCGAGCGTCACGTACACCGTCGCTCCGCGGGCGCGGTCCTTGGCCGCCTCGAGGGCCGCGATCTCCGCATGTGGTCCGCCGTAGACGCGGTGATAGCCTTCCGCGATCACGCCGTCTTCCCCCGCGATCACGCAGCCGACGAGTGGGTTCGGGTGCACGTGCCCCCACCCCTCCCGGGCCAGCTCACGAGCCCTCTCGAGGTGCGAGCGGTCCGTCGGGGTCAGCTCTTCGGAAGCGTTCACCGTCGTGCCTGTGCTAGCGCCTACAGCTTCAGCAGGAGCGCGAGGCTCCCGAACCACGTCCCGCCTCGGTCGGGGGAGGCCGCCGTCCCTCCCCGCACCACGTCGAAGCCGCGAGCCCGACCGACCTCGGCCGACAGCCAGGAAAACACACCCAGCTGACGCGAGAGGCCCGCGAAATAGGTGACGCGACTCGCCTCGACCGTACCACTGACGGTCGCGAAGCCTGTCCCCCCGTCGCGGGCCTGCACCGTCGTGGACGAGGAGTAGTCGTCCCAGCCGATGCCGGCTAGGACGCCGAAGGCGAAGAGGTCCTTGCCGACCGTGGCCCGGACCGACGTGACGGCAGGATCGAGGGTGACCTGGGCGGCGTCTCCGGCGCTCGTGTCTCCGTAGCGGAGCGAGCCCGACAAGCGGCGCGAAACGGAGAGCGTGACCCCGGGGAGCGTGAACGATTCGCGCAGGATGCCCACCCGCGCGCCCACAGAGAGGGCATCCACGCGGCCGTCGAAGCCGTCGGACTCCGAGAAGAAGAGAAAGCTCGCTTGACCCACGAGGTCGACCGAGAGGAATCCGCCGACTGTGGGGAGCAGTCGGAATCCGTCGAACAGCCCGAGGCCGAGACCGCCGTGGAGGGCCGACGTGAAGTGCGAGCGTTCGGTCGCTCCCGCGGCACCCGAGACGCTCGGCACCACGACGGAGTGGCCGCCGGCACGCAGGAAAGGCGCGAAGCGAGGTGTACCCCCGATGCGACGCCCTAGGGTGGAGGGTTGGCCCGCGACCTCGGACCCTGCTCCAGCGAGGAGGCCCACGTCGGCCATGAGGTCGCGCCCCGCCCCCGCAGCCAACGCACACAGCGCGGCGTCTCCGCCCGCCGGACTCGCGCACCGCAGTGCGAGTGCCTGCGCATCCTGCGCGGCGAGATGCGAGTGTCCCAGCAATGCGACCACGGCCAGCAGCCCGCCGCGACGGGAGAACCGAAGCGCACCTCGAAGCTGGCGGCCGCTCACGAGTACGAGACGCCGGAGCCGGCCACGATTCGGCCGATCGTCCACGCCGGGATCCCCTCCTCCGCGCTCGCCTCCACGACCGCACGGGCCGCCGCCGCGTCCACCACGGCGATCATCCCGACGCCCATGTTGAAGACCCGGTCCATCTCTTCGACGGCCACCGACCCGGCGCGCTGCAAGGCGAGGAAGACCGGCGGCACCTCCCACGCCGAACGCTCGACGCGCGCGCCGAGACCCTCGGGGAGCACCCGCGGGAGATTGCCTGGGATTCCCCCTCCGGTGATGTGCGCGAGCCCGTGCACCCGCTCGTCCTCGAGCGGCTTCCGCAGCGCCGCGAGGTAGCTCCGGTGCACGGTGAGCAGCTCGTCCGCGACACTCCGCCCCGTGCCGGGGAAGTCGTCGTCCGCCCCGAGCCCCATGACCTCGAAGACGATCCGGCGGGCCAGGGTGTACCCGTTCGTGTGCAGACCCGAGGACGCGAGTCCGACGAGAACGTCTCCCTCGCGGATGCGCGAGCCGTCGAGGAGCATGTCCCGCTCCACCACTCCGACGATGAAGCCGGCCAGGTCGTACTCGCCCTGCGCGTAGAAGCCGGGCATCTGCGCCGTCTCCCCTCCCAAGAGCGCACATCCGTTCTCACGGCAGGCCGTGGCCACGCCTCGCACGATGTCGTGCACCACACCCTCTTCGAGGACGCCCGTCGCGAGATAGTCGAGGAAGAACAGCGGACGGGCCCCCTGCACCAGGATGTCGTTGACGCAGTGGTTCACGAGGCACTGTCCGACCGTGTCGTGCCGCCGGGCCGCGAAGGCCACCTTGAGCTTGGTCCCGACGCCGTCGGCGCTGGACACCAGCACGGGACGAGAGAGCTGGGGCGGCACCTCGTAGAGCCCGCCGAAGTCTCCGAGCTCGGAGAGCGTATGACGGTCCGCCGTGGACGCGATCAATTGGGCGAGGCCCGCCTTCGCACGCTCCGCGGCGTCGAGGTCGACACCCGCGTCGCGGTAGCTGAGCCCCTTGGACACCTAAACCGGCTCCTCGGCCGGGACCCTCGTCTCGAAGGCGGTGATCTCCCGGAACCTCGCCACGCGCTCCTCGATCTCCGCCGTGGGCAGATCGATGAGCCGGCCCACGCTGAACCGCTCGACCACGAAGGAGCCCATGACCGACCCGTACACCATCGCGCGGCGCAAGTCGTCCGGCGTCATGGAGCCCGACCGGGCCAGGGACCCCAGGAAGCCGCCCGCGAAGGCGTCTCCGGCCCCCGTCGGATCGAAGACCTCCTCGAGGGGGAAGCCCGGCACGAAGAAGAGCCAGTGATCGGCGAAGAGGATCGCTCCGTGCTCTCCCTTCTTCACCACGACCATCTCGGGTCCCTGGTCCTGCACCCAGCGCGCGGCCTTGAGCAGGTTGTGCTCGCCCGCGAGCTGTCGGACCTCCTCTTCGTTCAAGAGCAGGATATGGACCCGGGTCAGCAGCTCGAGCAGGGCATCGCGGCTCCCCGAGATCCAGTAGTTCATCGTGTCGCACGCGACGACCTCCGGCGCCTCGACCTGGTCCAGCACGTCGAGCTGGAGCACGGGGTCGATGTTGCCGAGGAAGACGTAGCGAGCGCCGCGGAACGACTCGGGGATCCTCGGCTGGAAGTCGGCGAAGACCCCGAGACGCGTCTCGAGCGTGTCGCGGGTGTTCAGGTCGAAGTGGTAGCGGCCGGCCCAGAAGAAGCTCTCGCCGGGTCGGCTCTCGATGCCCGACAGGTCGGCGCCCCTCGCGCTCAGGAAGTCGAGCTCGGCGAGCGGATAGTCGTCCCCGACCACACCGACGACCTGCACCTCGCTGAAGAGGCTCGCCGCCGCCGTGAAGAAGACGGCAGAGCCTCCGAGCACCCGCTCCGCCGCGTCGAAGGGAGTCTCGACGGAGTCGAGCGCCACACTGCCCACGCACAGGATCGACATCAGGCCACGCCTTGCTCGGCGTTACGGATCATGCGGGTCGGAGCCGTGATTCCCAGGATCGTGAGCCCGTTCCGGAGCACGATCTGGACCGCGCGCGCCAGAGCGAGTCGAGCGGCGCGCAGGCCGGCGTCGTCCACGAGCACCGCCAACTCCGGGCTCCGCGTCGGATTGCCGGCGTGGTACCAGGAGTTCGCGGCACCCGCAGTCTGCTCCAGGTAGTCGCAAACCACGTGTGGCGCGGCGCTCGCGGCGGCCCGCTCGACGGTCGCCGGAAACTCGCCGAGGCGCTTGACCAGCTCGCGCTCCAGGTCCGCATCGAGCAGGTCCAGGTTCGCCGAGCGCGGCCCCAGCGCGTCGGGCTCGATCCCCGCCTTCGCGAAGATCGAGCACATCCGGGCGTGAGCATACTGGATCTTGTAGACCGGGTTCTTGTCCGACTGGTCGAGGGCGACGTCCAGGTCGAAGAGGAGCTGGGCGTCCGGTTTGCGCATCTGGAAGAAGTAGCGCGCCACGTCGACGCCGACTTCCTCGTACAGCTCGCGCAGCGTCACGCCCGAGCCGGCGCGCTTGGAGAACTTCACCTCCTGACCGTCCCGCTCCACGCGCACCATCTGGTGCAGCACGTACTCGGGGTATCCCTCCGGCATGCCGAGCGCGCGTACTCCGCTCCTCACCCTCGCGACCGTGCCGTGGTGGTCCGAGCCCTGGATGTTGATGACGCGGTGGAAGCCGCGCTCCCACTTGTTCTTGTGGTAGGCCACGTCGGGCAGGAAGTAGGTAGGCTGCCCGTTTCCGCGGATCATGACGCGGTCCTTCTGATCACCGAACTCCGTAGTACGCAGCCAAGTCGCGCCTTCCTTCTCGTAGACGAGGCCTGTTCGGCGGAGGTCCTGGACGGTGCCGTCCACGAGCCCGTCCTCGTACAGCGAGGACTCGAGGAAGTACTCGTCGAAGTAAACGCGGAAGTCGCTCAGGTCGCGGTCCTGCTCCGTGCGCAGCATGTGCACGGCAAAGCGTCGGATCTCGTCGAGGCCCGCCTCGGAGTCGTCGTCGAGGAATCGCCCCCCGACTTCCCGCGCCAGCGCCTCGGCGACCTCTGCCACGTAGTCGCCCCGGTAGCCGTCCACCGGCAACGGCTCCTCGCGCCCCAGCCGCTGCCGGTAGCGCGCGCGCACGCTCAGCGCCAGGAGCTCCATCTGACGGCCCGAGTCGTTGTAGTAGTACTCGCGGTGCACGTCCCAGCCCGTCCACTCGAGAAGCGACGCGATCGCGTCACCGAGCGCGGCCTGGCGGCCGTGGCCGAGGTGGAGCGGGCCGGTCGGGTTCGCGGAAACGAACTCGACCATGACGGGGCGACCGCCACCGGTCTCGCTCCTCCCGTAGTCGACGTCCTTGTCGAGGATCCGGTCGAGAACGGAGGCGACCGCGCCGGAGCTGAGCCTGAAGTTCAGGAAGCCGGGGCCGGCGATCTCGACGCTCTCCACGCCTGCAGCCGCCAGGTCGAGGCGCGTGCAGATCTCCTGGGCGACCTCGCGCGGTGGGCGACCCAGCTGTTTCGCGATGGACATCGCGACGTTGGTCGCGAGGTCCCCGTGGGACGGATCGCGGGGCCGCTCGAGCCGGACCTCGGCCGCCGTGGCACCGAGATCCGCGAGCACGGCCTCGAGCGCCGTGCGGATCTGCTCCTGCGCCACGTCAGTCGTCCGTCGTCGGCTTGGAGGCCTTCGGGGAGGCAGCTCCGTCCGTGGCGCCTCCCTCCGACTTGCTCGCCTTGGACGCCGAGTCACCGGTTTCGGAGGACGCCTTCTTCTTGTAGTCCTCGGACCGGTAGTCGGTGATGTAGAAGCCCTCGCCCTTGAAGAGAAAGCCGGCCCCGCCCGAGATCTTCCGTCGTGCCTCCTTGCCGCACTCCGGGCACGCGGCAACCGGCTCGTCGGTCATCTTCTGGAAGACCTCGAAGCTGTGGCCCTTCGTGCACTCGTAGTCGTACGTCGGCATCTCGGTAGCCGGAAGTGGGGCGGCGAAGCCAAAAAACCTAATCAGCGCCGTGCCGGGTGCCTACCCGGCGCCGGCTCAGGGGTCGTAGGTGCCCCACTCCCGCCGGAGGGCGTCGCTGATCTCACCCAGCGTGGCGCGGACCTTCACGGCAGCAACCATGGGCGGAAGGACGTTCTCCCGCCCCCGGGCCGCCTTCCCGACCGCCCCGAGCGCGCGGGAGACCGCGTCCCCGTCCCGCGCCTCCTTGAGCATGCGGAGCCTCTCCCGCTGGCTCGCCTCGAGCGCGGTGTAGTCCGGCTGCTCGACACGCAGGGCCTCTTCTTCCTCCACGTGCAGGTTCACCCCGACCACGGACCGCTCTCCGGACTCGACCTCCAACTGGAAGCGGTAGGCCGCGCGGTGGATCTCGTCCTGCATGTAGCCGACGGCCTCGGCCGCGCCACCCATCCCGTCGATCTCCTCGACGTAGCGTCTGGCACCGGCCTCGATCTCGTCCGTCAGGGCCTCCACGTAGTAGGAGCCCCCCAGCGGATCGACGGTGCGCGTGATGCCCGACTCGGCCGCCAGGATCTGCTGCGTGCGGAGTGCGAGCTTCGCAGCAGCCTCGGACGGGAGCGCGAGCGCCTCGTCGTAACCGTTCGTGTGCAGCGACTGTGTTCCGCCGAGCGTCGCCGAGAGCGCCTGCACGGTCACGCGCACGACGTTGTTGAGGGGTTGCTGCGCGGTGAGGGTCGAGCCTCCGGTCTGCGTGTGGAAGCGGAGCTGGCATGAGCGTTCCGAGGCACCGTAGCGCTCGCGAAGCAGCTTGGCCCAGAGCCGCCGCGCCGCCCGGAACTTCGCCACCTCCTCGAAGAGATCGTTGTGCGCGGCGAAGAAGAACGAGAGGCGGGGAGCGAAGGCGTCGATCTCGAGCCCGGCGGCCAGGGCCCGCTCGACGTACTCGAGGCCGTTCGCCAGCGTGAACCCCACCTCCTGCGGGGCGGTCGACCCGGCTTCGCGGATGTGGTAGCCCGAGATCGAGATCGGATTCCACCTCGGGATCTCGCGGGCCGTGAAGGCGATCACGTCGGCGGTCAGCCGCAGGCTCTCCACTACCGGATAGATGTACGTGCCCCGCGCCACGTACTCCTTCAGAACGTCGTTCTGAAGCGTGCCCGACAAACGCTCGCGGGGCACGCCCTGCTCGTCGGCGAGCGCCACGTAGAGCGCGAGCAGGATCGGCGCGGTCGCGTTGATCGTCATCGAGGTCGATACGTCCGCCAGCGCGATGCCGGCGAAGAGCCGACGCATGTCGTCGAGCGAGTCGATCGCCACTCCGACGCGACCCACCTCGCCCGTCGCCATCGGCGCGTCCGAGTCGTATCCCATCTGGGTGGGCAGGTCGAAGGCGACGGAGAGCCCCGTCTGCCCCTGTTCGAGGAGATAGCGGAACCGCGCGTTCGTCTCCTCCGCGGTACCGAAGCCCGCGTATTGGCGCATGGTCCAGGTGCGGCCCCGATACATGTCTGCGTGGATCCCGCGCGTGAAGGGGAACGCGCCGGGCTCCTCGACCCGCCCGTCACCGCTCTCCCCCGTCGCCGGCCCGTAGACGCGAGCGACGTCGAGGCCGCTGTCCGTACGGAAGGCCTCACCCATCGTCAGGCGTCCTTCTCCTCGAGCGGAGCGAGGTCGACGAGCACCTGGTCCTTTTCGACCGCGTCCCCCGCGCGTACGTGCACCCGCGTCACGATGCCGGCCGCACCCGCGCGCAGCTCGTTCTCCATCTTCATCGCCTCCACGATCGCCACCCCTTGGCCGGCCTCGACGCGAGATCCTTCGCTCACCTCGATCTTCACGACCATACCGGGCATCGGAGCCGTGATGGGCTTCGGACCGGTGGCCTTCCGGCCGGCGCCGGACATCTCACGGATCGTGCGCGTCCGCTCGTCGAGAACCTCGACGTCGACCACGTGCCCGCTCAGGTCGAGTCGCCACCGCCCCTGTCCAGCGCGCTCCGCGACGACGCGGTAGCTACGGCCGTCCACCAACAGACCCTGCACGGGGGTCCCGTCGCTCTGCTCCAGGCTCACTTCGACGGGCACCCCGGCCGCCCGCACGCCGTCCGGCCCGAGCTCCACATCCACGACGCGGTCCCCGATGGTCACCTGATAGCGCATCAGGGCGACCCCACCCGCAGCGCCAAGACGGTCTCGACGTGGGCCGTCTGGGGGAAGAGATCGAAGCAGCGCAGCCCGTCCACCCGGTAACGGTCCGTGAGCGAAGACACGTCCCGCGCGAGGGTCGCCGGATCGCAGCTCACGTAGATAAGGCGGGCAGGCGGGCGGGCGAGGACAGCGTGCAACGCGTCGGCCTCGAGCCCCGTGCGCGGTGGGTTGAGAATGAGGAGGTCACAAGGGAGCGCATCGGGGAGGACACGCTCGACCGGCCCCTCGCGCACGTCGAACCCCTCCGGCGCGCCGTCCCGTGCGGCGGCGCACGCCGACGGATCCGACTCGATGCCGGTCACTTCCCATCCCCGCTCGGCCAGCGCGCGAGCGTATGCGCCGCTCCCGCAGTAGGCGTCCACCGCCCGCCCGCCGTGCCCGTGAGGGCCGTCCCCGGCGCCCGGGGCTCCCGCGAGCTCCGAGACGTGCCTCACGAGCAGCGCTGCCGCCTCCGAGTTCACCTGACGGAAGGCGGGCGCCGCCCTCCCTTCGCCGGCTCCCTCGACGAGCTCGGGAAGTCCCTCGCTGTCGGCGGGACGGTGCCAAAACGTGTGGATCTCCGGAACCGCCGGCGCGAGCTCCGCGGCGGACCATCCGGCCGCCCCCCCCTCCACGACCAGCTCCACGCCCGGCCCCTCTAGGCGCAGCGTGAGCCGAAGCCTGCCACCGTCGGGGAGGCGCCGGGCGCCCTCGCCCCAGCGCGAACGAAGGGCCCGCCAAGCCTCCAGAAGGACCGGCCCCGGTAGCACGCACTCCCCGGCCACGTCGATCACGTGGGCGGGGCGGCCGAGCGCGTGCATCCCCGCCACGACCCTCCCTCCCGAGAGGCGCCGTAGCGTGAAGGTCATCCGGCTCCGGTACCCGGTCTCCCGGGGCGACGGCACCACCTCGGGCGGCGCCACGTCCGGCAGCCTGCCGATCCGCAGGAGGGCGTCGGCGACGACGCGCGCCTTCCACGCCAGCTGGCTCTCGTACGGGAGGTGCTGCAGCTGGCACCCTCCGCAGCGGTCGTAGAGCGCACACATCGGCGCGCGACGGTCCGCGGCCGGCTCCAACAGGGCCTCGAGCGAGCCCTCGGCCCACCGGGCGCGGCTCTTGGAGATGCGGATGCGCGCGCGGTCACCCGGAGCCGTTCGGGGGACGAACACCACGCGGCCGTCGGGAAGGTCCGCGACGCCCGCACCTCCCGCGGCAATAGCGCGCACGGTCACGGCGACGGGGGTGTCCATCCGTCTTCTCGTCCGGGGGAACCTGTCGCGCGCCAGGCGGACATCGTCGCCCGGCCGTCACCGAAGCGGGGCACGCCGTGGCTGCGTCTGCGTCCCTCTTCGAGCAGGGCGGCGGTCACGGCGGCCGCAGTGAGCGTCTCGTCGTCCAGGTGGGGCTTCAGGAGCTCCGGATGATCGTCGACGTACTCGATCGAGAGCTGACCGGCCACGAAGTCGGGCTCGTCCATGACCCGTCGGTGGAACGGGACACACGTCTCGACGCCGGTGATCACGAGCTCGTCGAGCGCGCGCGCCATACGCGCGATCGCATGAGCGCGGTCCCGTCCCGAGACCACGAGCTTCGCGAGCAAGGGGTCGTAATGCAGAGTGACGGCCTGCCCCGGGAGCACGCCCCCGTCCCATCGAACGCCCGGGCCCGAGGGCACCGTGAGGTGCGAGACGACACCGGAGGAGGGCAAGAAGCCTCCTCCGGGATCTTCGGCGGTGATGCGGCACTCGATCGCGTGTCCCCGGAGGCGCACGTCTTCCTGGCCGAACGCGAGCGCCTCGCCCGACGCCACGCGGAACTGCCACTCGACGAGATCGAGGCCTGTGACCAGCTCGGTGACGGGGTGCTCCACCTGGATGCGGGTGTTCATCTCGAGGAAGAAGAACGAACCGTCCTTGTAGAGGAACTCGACCGTGCCCGCCCCTCGGTAGTCGACCGCGCGGGCCGCGGCCACCGCCGCCTCCCCCATGGTGGCCCGCTCCGCACGGCTGAGCGTCGGCGACGGAGCTTCCTCGATCAGCTTCTGATGCCGCCGCTGGATCGAGCACTCGCGCTCACCCAGGTGCACCACGTTCCCGTGTGTGTCCCCGAGCACCTGGATCTCGATGTGCCGCGGTCGCTCCACGAAGCGCTCGAGGTAAACGCGGCCGTCCCCGAACGCCGCGAGCGCCTCGCGCGTGGCCGCCTCGAACGCGCGCGCCACCTCGGACGGCGTCCGCACGACGCGCATGCCCTTCCCCCCTCCCCCCGCGGCTGCCTTCAGCAGCACGGGGAAGCCGATCTCCGCGGCGGCCCGCTCGGCGGCCCCGGCGTCCGCGACGGGGTCGACCAGACCCGGCACGATCGGCACACCCGCAGCCGCCATGCGGCGTCTCGCCTCCGCCTTGTCGCCCATGGCCGCGATCGTGTCCGGGGCGGGTCCTACGAACGTCAGCCCCGCGGCCTCGACCGCGCGGGCGAACTCCGCGCGCTCGGAAAGGAAGCCGTAGCCAGGGTGGATCGCCTCGGCACCGGCGGCTCGGGCGACCTCGATGAGTCGGTCCCCGCACAGGTAGCTCTGTGCCGCCGGAGCGGGGCCGATCGGGTACGCCGCGTCGGCCGCGAGCACGTGCGGCGCGAGGCGGTCCGCGTCGGAATAGACGGCCACGGTCCGGATGCCCAGCTCCCGCGCCCCACGCACGACGCGGAGCGCGATCTCACCGCGATTGGCGACGAGGACGGAGCGGATCACGGACGGGGGCGGCTCCTGGCGGTCCCGCGCGCCATGGCGGGAGCCGCTCGGGGTTCGAGTCGCGAGCGGAAGCGGGGCGAAGTCTAGGCCCGGCGGCTCGGCCGGGAAACCCCCGGCCGGGGCCCCAAGACCGCGCGGGGACGAGGCCTCGAGGGGTCTCGTCCCCCCCCGGCCCCGCCCCCGCCGCGTTCGAGCGTCGCCTGCCCGCGGCTACCGGCTGATACGCCCCGTCAGGCTCATCTCGGAGCCGTTGCGGATGATCCGCAAAGGGATCTCCTCGTCGCGCTCGTAGGTGCCCAGCAGGCGGAGCACTCGGTCGGGCGTGCGCACGTCACGCTCGCCGACGCGCAGGATCACGTCTCCCGCGCGCAGCCCCAGCGTGGAGTCCTCGTCCACCTCCGTCACGAGGACACCCTCGGTCGCACCGAAGTACGTCCCGAGCTGCTCGTTGAGCTCGATGAGCTGGATGCCGTACCGGGTGGATCCCAGCGGCCCGAAGAGCGCGGGACCACCGCCGCCGAACACCCGAACCTCCCGGTCCCCGCGGGGGCCGTCGATGCGGATATCCAGGTCTCTGAGGCCTTCGCGCATCTCACGCACCTGCTCCCGAATGCGCTCCGTGTCGACGCGCATCTGGTCCGGGTCGAAGCGCCAGGCGAAGGATCCCGATGAGATCTCGCGGGCCTCGACCGTGGCCGTGCGCCGCTCGCCCTCCCGGAGGTACTCGATCTGCACCCGTTGGCCGGGCTCGAGGCCCCGCGCGACGGAGAGCAGCCGCTGCACCGGGAGCGACTCGTCGAGGTCGAAGCGCGCCTCGACGTCGGCCGCGAGCGGCTCGAGCAGGGATCGCCCGTCGATACGCGTGATCACGTCGCCCCGGCGGAGCCCCGCCTCCGCGGCCGGCCCCTCCTCGAGGATGCTCGCGATGCGAGCGCCCTGAGCGTCGTACGTACCGCCCTGGTCGCTCTCGACCGAGATCCCGAGCCGCGGCCGCGCACCGAGCGGTGCCATGAAGGCCTCGAGTCGCGGCGCCCGGAAGCACGTGCAGTCATCGATCGCGACGCCGTCGCGGTCGACGCAGCGGCACTCCACGTCGCGGTCCGGCGTCTGCTGTGCGCTCGTCGGGGCGGGCCACGCCACGGCCACGAGCGCTCCCACGGCGAGGCTCCACCCCGCCATTCTCGTCCATCCCCTCTTCATCGAAGTCACGCTCCGTCGATTTGAATCCGTCGGTTCCGACCATGGGACGCGAACGGCGTCACCAGGGTTGTCCGGCGGGCCCTCGATCGTCGGCGCAACTAGAGTGGGATGTTGCCGTGTTTCCGCGGTGGGTTCGCGTCTCGCTTGTCGCGCAGCATATCGAGCGCGGAGATCAATCGTGCGCGGCTCTCCCGCGGATCGATCACGTCGTCCACGTAGCCGCGCGCCGCGGCGATGTACGGGTTGGCGAACTTCTCCCGGTACTCGGTGATGCGGGCCTCGGTCGCCGCCACCGGATCGTCGGCCGCC
>JBFGFY010000012.1:0-30459 GCA_041579355.1 Longimicrobiales bacterium
CGCGGGGCCAACGTAGCACGAACAGCCCGCCGAACATTACGAAGAGGATGAAGGCGAAGTGCCCGAGCACGACCAGGGTCGCTAGGTTGCCGTACCAGCCGGGTGGCAGGCTCATCGAGACGGGGCCTCCGGGTCAGTTGCTCGCCTCGTGGGCCAGGGTGCACATTCTCGGGCATGACGTCCAGAGTGTCTCGTGCCCGCCGGAGCGTAGCCTGTGGCCTCGCCGCAGGCGTGGTGGCGGTGGCCTGCACGGGAGAGTGGCCCGAGCCGCCTCCGGTGGACGCCGTGGCCTTCCGGGCCGAGCACGAGGATTGGCGGTCGAGCCGCGAGCGGAGCCTCGTCACGCCGCCGAGTGGTGCGGTCCTCTGGGTCGGCCTCTTCGACCTCGCCCAGGGCGCGACCCCGTTCGGGTCGGATCCTGGGCTTCCGGTCACCCTGCCCGCGGAGGACTCCCCGCCCCTGGCGGGCACCCTGCACAGGTCGGGGCAGGAGGTCCGGCTCGAGCCAGCGCCGGACTCGCCGATCCGGCTGCGCGAGGGCGAGCGCATCACGGCTTCGATGGTTCTCGGAAACGACCGCTCGGGGAACACGACCGACATGTCGCTGGGCTCGCTCGGGCTGCGTATCCACAGCGAGCCGGGCACCGACCGGCTCTGGCTTCGGGTGTGGGACGAGGACCTTCCGCTTCGCGATACCTTCCGCCTCCCGGACTACTACCCGGTCGATCCAGCATGGCGGGTGCAAGCGCGCTTCGAGCCGTACGACGAGCCGCGTCCCCTGCGCATCCCCGACGTGGCCGGTGGCACGGTCGAGTACGAGGCGCCCGGTGAGCTCGTGTTCCGCGTCGACGGACGCGAGCACAGCCTGATCGCGACGGGCAGCCCGACCTCGAGCTCCTTCTTCATCCAGGTCTGGGACTCGACCGCCATCTCGGAGACGTACCAGGCCGGCCGCTACCTGCGCGTGCCGGTTCCCGACGAGTCCGGATGGACGACGATCGACTTCAACCGGACGTACAACGCGCCCTGCGTATTCACCGCGTTCTCGGTCTGCGCGCTTCCACCGCGCGAGAACTGGCTCGAGCTCCACGTGACCGCGGGGGAGAAGCGGCTGGAGTGACCTGCTCGCAGTGCGTGGGCATCGAGCGTTTCTTCGATGATCGAACCGCTCGCCGCGAGCTCAAGCGCTACCGAAAGAAGGGCCCCGAGAAGATGACTAAGGTCCTGCTCGAGGCGTTGATCCGGGAGGGCGCAGAGGGAGCGAGCTTTCTCGAGGTCGGCGGGGGCATCGGCGCCATCCAGCACGGGCTCATGGAGGCGGGAGCCGCCGGCGGCACGAGCGTCGACGCATCGCCGGCGTATCTCGAGAAGGCAAAAGAGGAGTCGGCGGCCAGGGGACACGCGGACAAGGTGCGGTACGTCGCCGCGGATTTCGTGGATGTGCAGGAGGGGATCGACGCAGCCGATCTGGTCGCCCTGGACCGCGTCATCTGCTGCTATCCGGACATGGAGGCGCTCGTGGACGCCTCGGCCCCGAAGGCCCGCAGGGCGTACGGTGTCGTGTATCCCCGCGACACGTGGCTCACGCGCCTCGTGCTGGGCACGATGAACTTCCTGCAGAAGCTCCGGCGCCACCCCTTCCGGGCCTTCGTCCACCAGACAAGCGCGGTCGAGGCTCGCGTGACGTCGCACGGGCTTCGGGAGGTCTTTCGCCGGGAGTCCATCTTCTGGCAGGCCGTGGTCTTCCGCGCCGGAGCCTGAGGTGCGGCTCCCCTTCCACACGCTCGACGTCTTCACCGAGCACACCTTCGGCGGCAACCCGCTGGCGGTCTTCCCGGACGCCACGCACCTGCCCACCGACCTCATGCAGAAGATCGCCCGGGAGATGAACCTCTCCGAGACGGTCTTCCTCGGTCCTCCCGAAACGGCGTCGGGCACCGCGCGCGTCCGCATCTTCACTCCTGCCGTAGAGGTGCCTTTCGCGGGGCATCCGACCGTCGGCTCCGCGATCTTCCTCGCCGCCCAGGGCATGGGCCGGCCGCCCCAGTCGGGCGTCGCCACGCTCGTGCTCGAGGAGAACGTGGGTCCGGTGCCGGTCGAGGGACGGTTCGAGGACGGGCGTCCGGTCTTCGCGCGGTTCACCACGGCGATACCACCCGAGCACCGCAGGTGCCCGCTCGGTCGCGAAGAGCTGGCAGCCCTCGTGGGCCTCCAGCCCGAAGAGCTGGATCCGGAGGGCTTCGCGCCCGAGATGGTCTCGTGCGGGCTCCCCTACCTGATCGTGCCGGTTCGGACCCTCGAGGCGATCCGTCGCGCCGCCCTCGACCTCGGACACTGGCGCAGCACGGTAGCGGACGGATGGGCCCACCACGTCTACCTCGTCTGCCCGGAGGCCGAGCAGGACGGTGTCGACTGGCACGTGCGCATGTTCGCACCCGGGTCGGGGGTGCCCGAGGACCCGGCGACCGGATCGGCGGCGGCGGCGCTGGGCGGCTATCTCGCCGCGGCCGACGGGCGCGACGACGCGACCATGGCGTGGACCGTCGAGCAGGGAGCGGAGATGGGACGGCCGAGCCTGCTCCACGTGGAGGCCGTGCGTGCCGGCGGTGCGACCACCGCGGTGCGCGTCGGCGGCTCGGCCGTGGCGGTCCATCAGGGAACCATGTCGGTCCCGGACTGATGGCGCCGAGATGAGCGGCGCGCGGACGCGGGCGCTCCGGGCGGCCGCGGCGGGGCTCGCCGTTCTCGGCACGGCGTCGCTCGCCCTGGTCCTACTCGTCGGTCCGAGGCTGGCCCACGCGCGCCTCAACCCCCTGGTGGAAGCCCCCGGGGACGGTCCTCGGGCAGCGGCCGTTCGACTGCACGGGGCGCTCGAGGTCGTGGACCTCCACGCCGACGCGCTGCTCTGGGACACGGGTCTCTTGGACCGCCGCGGCTACGGCCACGTCGACCTCCCCCGTTTGATCGAGGGACGCATCGCTGTTCAAGGATTCACGGTGGTGACGAAGACGCCGTGGGGCATGAACATCGAAGCGAACGCCGGGGACTCCGACCAGATCACGCTGCTCGCGTTTCTGCAGGCGTGGCCGCCGCGCACATGGAGGTCGCTGCGCGCCCGTGCGCTGCACCAGGCGCAGAAGCTCGAGGTGGCCGCCGCGGCGTCGGGCGGCCGCCTCGTGGTGCTGCGGAGCGGCTCGGACCTGGAGGAGCTCCTACGCCGGCGCGCGGGGGGGCAGGCGGTGGTCGGCGGCGTGCTCGGCATCGAGGGTGCCCACGCGCTCGAGGGGGAGCTGGCCGCGCTCGACGAGCTGTTCGCTGCCGGATTCCGCTCGATCGGCCTTACACACTTCTTCGACAACGAGGTGGGTGGCTCCGCACACGGCGTCACCAAGGGAGGGCTGACGGAGCTCGGCGCGGCCGTCGTGCGGAGGATGGAGGAGCTCGGGATCGCGGTCGATCTCGCGCACGCCTCCCCTGCCCTCATCGACGACGTGCTCGGCGCCACACGACGACCCGTCCTGGTGTCTCACACCGGCGTGCGCGGCACGTGCGACAACGTGCGCAACCTCGAGGACCGCCACCTCGTCGGCGTCGCAGCGACCGGCGGCGTCGTGGGGATCGGGCTCTGGGAAACGGCGATCTGCGGTCGCACGCCCGAGGCGTGGGCACAGTCCGTCGTCTACGCCATGCGGGTCGCGGGCCCCGAGCACGTGGCGCTCGGCTCGGACTGGGACGGTGCGGTCGAAGCGATCGTGGACGCGGCGGGCACGGTGCGCCTGGTGGACGCGCTCCTCGCAGCGGGGGTGACCCCCGAGCAGATCCGCGCGGTCATGGGAGCCAACGTGATCCGGGTGTTGCGCCAGACGCTGCCCCCGAGGTGACACCGTTGTCGCCGGGCGGCCGCGCCGTGGCACGGCCGGTCCCGGAGCCCTACCCGACGGCGGGTCCGAGAGCCGCCGCAATCGCCTCCGCGATCCGCCTCTTGGGCGGCACGGGGACGATGGAGTCACCGTCACGGTAGACCCGGGTGCGGGGGCCTTCTCCGGGCTCCCGGGGTGCCCACGGATGGGGGCCCGGCGCCACGTCCTCTCCGTTCACGAGCACAGTCGGCGAACCGAGGTTGCGTGCGTGGGAGGGGCACGTGGGGTCTTCACTGTTCCACTCGGTCCATACGGCGGGCACCCCGGCCTCGCGGCATGCGATGGCCAGGACCGAACGCGCCTGCGCGGCGTTCGGACATCCCGGATCGAACACGAGCTCGATCTGTAAGCGGAGTGCCAGCCTGTCCTCCCGGGGGTGGCGGGCGTCCCGTGGGACGCCCAACGTACCAGAGACTCTCTAACCCGGTCCGACACCTTTTGTTACAGGTAGGACCCGGACCTCACGGGAGGCTCGATGGCGGGCAGGGTCGAAGCGATCTGGGTGAAGCGGGCCGTGCGTGGCCTCATGGATCCGGTGGACGAAGTGTCGCTCGTCGCTGGCCAGGGGATCGACGGGGACGCGAACTTCGGACGGTCCAAGCGGCAGGTCACGATCATAGAGCGCGAGGTCTTCGACCGCGTCCGTGCGGCGCTTCCCGACGCCGAGCCGAACATGCGCCGCGCGAACTTCATGGTTTCGGGCATCCGTCTCGAGCAGTCGCGCGGCAAGGTCCTCCACCTCGGCGGCGTGCGTTTGCTCGTGGGCGGAGAGACGCGCCCCTGTGAGCGAATGGATGCACAATGCCCGGGGCTCACCGCCGAGCTCGAAGGGGGGTGGGGTGGCGGCGCGCACGCCGTCGTGCTCGACGACGGTGTGGTTCGGCTGGGGGACCCTGCGTCGCTGGGGGACGTCAGGGCCGCGGGCTAGGCGCGACGCGTCGCTCGCCACCGTCGAGCACGACGATCTCTCCGTTCCGCTCCCGGGCGTCCTCGGCGCAGAGCTCCAAGATGACCTCCGCGACCTCGCCGGCCCGGACCAAGCGCTCCTGACCGGCCTGGTCGAGGATCGCGCGGAGCGCGTCGTGCCACGACTTCCCCGTATGGTGCATGATGCGCGCGATCGCCTCGTCGGTCAGCGGCGTGTCCACGTATCCGGGGCAGATCGCGTTCACGGTCACCCCACTCCCAGCAGCCTCGGCGGCGATGGCCCGGGTGAAGCCCACGACCGCGTGCTTCGCGGCCACGAACGCCGAGATGTAGCGGTCTCCCTCGAGCCCGGCGAGGGAAGCCACGTTCACCACCCTCCCCCATCGCCGCTCGACCATCGGATCGAAGACCGCCTGCGTGCAGAGGAAGGTGCCGGTGGCGTTCACCGCCATGATGTGCTCCCACTCGGCGAGCGTGACCCGCCCGAGCGGGTTCGAGGTCGCGGTGGAGGCATTGTTGACGAGAATGTCGATGCGGCCCATCGCCTCGCGGGCCGAGAGGGCCATGTCGCGGACCTGGCGCGGGTCGGTCACGTCGCAGCGGAACGCGAACGCTTCCAGCCCGTCGCCGCGCATCTGCGCCGCGACCTCGACCACCTGCTCCTCGTTCCGACTGGCGACCGCCACCTTGGCACCGGCTTCCGCCAACGCGATCGCAGTCGCGGCGCCGATGCCACGGCCGCCGCCGGTGATCACCGCGTTGTAGCCGGCGAGCGACGGACGTACGGGCCCCGCGGGCTCGGTCAGGACTCGCTCCATTTCCCTCGGTCGTTGTGGAGGTCAGGGGGCCATTCTAGTCTAGCGACGGAACGTCCACATCTCCTACCCACTCGCCTTCGACGGGTCACCATGCGCTTCGTGCTCCTCGCCTCGGTCGCGCCCCTCCTGCTCTCCGCCGCCGCGCCGTCCATGCGGTGGGGCGCCGAGGGGCACGAGATGGCCGCACGAGCGGCCTTGGGCGTCCTCCCCTCGGACGTCCCAGCCTTCTTCCGGCAGGCCGGAGAGCAGCTCGTCTACCTCAATCCCGAGCCGGACCGGTGGCGCAGTCGCGCGCTCCCGGAAATGGATCAGGCCTGGAACTACGACCATTACATCGATCTGGAGAACCTACCCGACGGGGCGCTCCGCGCGCCCGACCGCTTCGTCTACCTCTCCACTCTCTACGAGGCAGGACTCGAGCGACCCGAGCGCGACGGCGGCTTTCTACCGTTCCGCATCGTGGAGTTGTATCAGCGGCTCGTCACGGAGTGGCGGCTATGGCGCGCTGAGTTCGACCCGGTGAGGCGCGGATGGATCGAGCAGCGCATCCTCAACGACGCCGGTGTTCTCGGCCACTACGTGACCGACGCGTCGCAGCCGCATCACACGACGATCCACTTCAACGGCTGGGCCGCGACGGCACCCAACCCGCAGGGATACACCCTCGACCGAACGTTCCACGCCCGGTTCGAGAGCGACTTCGTGCGTGCGCACCTGCGCACGGGTGACGTGAGTGCCCGCGTGACCGCACGGCCCCGGTCGTTGGTGGGCTCGGTGCGGCCGTCGGTCCAAGACTTCATCGTCGCCTCGAACGGGCAAGTCGAAACGCTCTACCGCCTCGACCGCGACTACGGCTTCCATCCGGACCGGCCGGCGCGTGTGGAGACGCGCGACTTCGCGGCGGAGAGGCTGGCGGTCGGCGCACGCATGCTCGCAGACCTCTGGTGGTCGGCCTGGCTCGAGAGCGCGACCGATCCCGAGCGCTCGTAGCAGCCTCCGCGTGGGGGGCGGGCCCGTGCCCGTAGCGCGCTGAAGGTGGGCACGGGGCGAAGCCGCGCGCTCGAACGCCTCAGTGCCGAGGTGACGGCGTGCAGGCGGTGTCCGCGGCTCGTGGCCTGGCGGGAGCGCGTCGCGCAGGAGAAGCGCGCGGCCTACCGAGACGAGGAGTACTGGGGGCGTCCCGTGCCCGCGTTCGGGGACGCCGACGCGCGCATCCTCGTCGTCGGACTGGCGCCGGCCGCGCACGGCGCCAACAGAACCGGCCGGATGTTCACGGGCGACCGCTCCGGGGATTGGCTGTTCGGGGCCCTGCACCGCGCCGGGCTCGCCTCCCAGCCGGAGGCGACTTCACGGGGAGACGGGCTGCGGCTGGGAAACGTCCTGGTGACCGCCGCCGTGCGCTGTGCGCCCCCGGCGAACAAGCCGACGCCGGCGGAGCGGGACGCCTGTCGTCCCTGGCTCGAGGCGGAGCTGGACCTGCTCGCGGATGTGCGCGTATTCGTCACGCTCGGCAGCCTGGCCTGGAACCAGACGCTCAGGATCCTGGCCGATCGGGGCGTCGCCGTCCCCGTTCCTCGGCCCCGCTTCGGGCATCTCGCCGAGGTCGCTCTCGACGACGGCCCCTGGGTGCTCGGGTCCTACCACCCGAGCCAGCAGAACACGTTCACCGGCAAGCTGACGGAGACGATGTTCGACCGCGTCTGGGCCCGCGCCATGGCGCTCGCGGCCGACTAGGCGGACCGGCGGCACTCGCCCGCCAGCGAGGGGCGACCCCGCTTGCCGCCGCCGGCGCCGTCGCGGACTTTGAGGTCGGTCGGTCGCGGACTCGAACCCAGGAGCCTCCGATGGCCTCGCGCGCCGCTCCCTCAGACCGTGTCGTGCTCGCGGTGCTCGCCGCCCTCATCGCGCTCGCAGGCCCCACACCGGCCGCCGCCCAGTCCCACGCGGCCTGGTTCGGCGTCCCCGTGCCGACGGGCCTCGCGCTCCCGCCGTCGCTCTCGGTGCTCGACGATCCGGACTTCACCGCCCCCCACGCCGCCGTGCCCGCGGGTGAGGAGCGCTTCGTCGATCTCGATGGCGAGAAGGTCGCGATCCTTCTCGAGCAGATCGTGGAGTACTCCCGACGGAGCCACGCGAACGGTGAGCGCATGTGGGGACGCATCTCCGGTTTGCCGCTCATGGAGAATACCGCGCGCTGGGTCGCGGGTGAGCTCCAACAGGCCGGACTCACGGGCGTGCACGTGCAGCCCTACAGAGGCGACGCGGCGATGTGGTGGCCCGACGAATGGGAGGTGCGCCTACTCGGCCACCCGCGGCTCCCGCGCGGCTCGACGGACGTGGTGCTCCACTCGGCCGTCCCGACGCGCGGTGCTCGGGTGCCCGACGGCATGGCCACGGCGAACCTCGTCTACGCGGGCGACATCGGAGCCTTCCGGGACGTCGACGTGCGCGGCGCCGTGGCCGTGCAGCGCGCGCAGCCGGGGAGCGGCCCGTACGGAGCCAGCGCCTTCTCGCTGCGCTCGGCGATCCGCGACGGTGCCGAGGAGCTCATGCAGCGGGGTGCGGTTGCGGTGCTCAACTACATCGACCAGCCCGGCAACATGCACGTGCGCGACTTCGCCGGCTGCAGCGTCTGCTTCAACATCGGAGGCGAGGACGGCGCCTTCCTCCGCGACGTCTACGAGCGGGCCCTCCGCGACGGGCAGGCCCGGCGGCTGCGGGTGCGCCTCTCTCTCCAGGCGCGCGAGCGCCCTCTCCCCGTCTCCTACAACGTCTTCGGCGTGGTGCCCGGGGGCAGCGATGAAGTGATCATCGTCAACGCCCACATGGACGGCTGGTACGACGCGGCCGGGGACAACGGAGACGGTCTCGCCGTACAGGTCGCGCTCGCGCGGCACTTCGCGAGGCCGGAGAATCGCCCTGCCCGCACGCTCGTCTTCGTGGCGAGCGGCGGCCACCACAGCCCGGGGCTCAACGGACCCGAGCATTTCGTAGAGCTGAACCCCGAGCTCGCGCGCCGCGCGGTCCTGGTGCTCAACCTCGAGCACGTGGCCCAATACGAGGTCGACCCGGGCACGTGGCGGGTCGAGCGCACCGAGCAGCCGATGGGCTGGGGAGTCACGAACCTGGCCCCCTTCCTGCTCCAGCTCACCGACCGCGGCGTCGAGCGGTACGGCTTCCGACTGCGACCCGAGTACGGCTCCTCCGTGCCCGGCGACCTGGGTCGGTACGAGGTGCTGGGCGTGCCGCGCGTGCAGGCGATCCACGCCGGCCCGCTCTACCACACGAGCGCCGACGTGTTGCAGAGCATCTCCGTCGAGGGGCTCGAGCGCGCCGCGCGCTTCTACGCGTTCTTCATCGACGGCGTGGCGCGGGCAACGCGGGAGCAGATCGATCCTTGAGCGAGGCCGCCTCCGCAGGACGCGGCCTCGCGAATCCTGCGGACGCTGGACAGATCGCAACCCACGTCCCACCGTAGCTCCCCCTTCGACTCCACCTACGAACACGAGGCCTTCCATGCGCGAGTGGCTCCGCACGAGCACGGCCGTGGCGTTCCTCGCCGTCGCCGCTTCCCTTCCGCTCCAGGCCCAGGACGGATCCAACCCGGCCGGTGAGTGGCGCTTCTGGGGCGCGGACATGTCGAGCACGCGCTATTCCCCGCTCGACCAGATCAACGCCCAGAACTTCGAGGACCTCGAGGTCGCGTGGGTCTGGCGCGGCGACAACTACGGTCCGCGGCCGGACTTCGTGATGCGCTCCACGCCCATCTACGCCGACGGGATCCTCTATACGGTGGCCGGGCTCCGGCGCACGGTCGTGGCGATCGATCCCGCCACAGGTGAGACGCTGTGGACCTTCCGGGAGCCGCACAATCCACGCTGGGAGCGCTCGCCGCGGCAGAACTACGGCCGGGGCGTCGCGTACGCGGAGGTCGACGGCCGCGGCGTGATCTACGTGGTGACGCCGGGCTTCTTCATGCACGCGCTGGACGCCAAGACGGGGCAGCCGCTCGAGGGCTTCGGAAGCGGGATGCCGATCGAGGGATTCCCGGAGACGGGTACGGTCGACATGCTCGCCACACTCGGCCACCCCTACGACGTGCGCACCGGCATCGACCCGCGCCGCGGCGACATCACCACCTCGTCGCCCCCGCTCGTCGTGAACGGCGTGATCATCGTGGGCAACTCGGCACACCAGGGGGGCGGGTACTCACGCATCGAGAACGTGCCCGGCGACGTGCAGGCCTTCGACGCGCGCACGGGCCGGCACCTGTGGACCTTCCACACCATCCCGAGGGCGGGCGAGTTCGGGAACGACACGTGGGAGAACGAGTCGTGGCGCTACGTCGGCAACGTGAACGTGTGGGCGCCGCTGTCGGCGGACCCGAACCTGAACCTGGTGTACCTCGCCACCGACGCGCCGACGAACGACTACTACGGCGGCTTCCGGCCGGGGAACAACCTCTTCAGTAGCAGCGTCGTCGCCGTCGACATCCGCACCGGTCAGCGGCGCTGGCACTTCCAGGCGATCCACCACGACATCTGGGACTGGGACTTCCCTGTCGCGCCGATCCTGGTCGACCTGACGGTCGACGGGCGGCGAATCCCGGCGGTCGTGCAGGCGTCGAAGCAGACCTTCATCTACGCGTTCAACCGCGAGACGGGTGAGCCGCTCTGGCCGATCGTGGAGCGACCCGTCCCGCGCGGCGACGTGCCGGGTGAGTGGTACAGCCCCACGCAGCCCTTCCCGACCCGCCCCGCACCGACCGAGCTCCAGGGCCTCACCGTGGACGACCTGGTCGACTTCACGCCCGAGCTGCGCGCCATGGCGCTCGAGCAGGTCGCCGACATCAAGCTCGGGCCGATCTTCACGCCCTACGTGCACACGGAGAACCCCGACGGCTTCCGCGCCACGGCGCAGTGCCCGAGCGCGACCGGGGGCACGAACATCCCCGGCGGTCCCGTGCTCGACCCCGAGACGGGCGTGCTGTACGTGCAGTCGCGGAAGGCGTGCTCGGGCGGCCGTCTCGGTCCGGGGTCCGAGCGCGACGACGGCACCCGGGAGGGTCAGCCCGGCGAGACCGTGGTCGACTTCCTGTCGGCTGGGGGCGGCGGCTTCGCGAGCTTCGAGGGCGGCCTGCCGATCTTCAAGCCGCCCTACGGGCGCATCACCGCGGTCGACATGAACACGGGCGAGCACCTCTGGTGGATCCCCAACGGAGACACGCCCGACCGGATCGCGGAGCACCCGCTCGTGCAGGGCATCGACCTGCCCAACACGGGCTATCAGGGTGACGCGACCGTGCTCATCACCCGGAGCCTGCTCATGTGGGCCGAGGGGCGCGGTGGACGTCCGCTCTGGTACGCGGCCGACAAGCGCACCGGCGAGCGGATCGGCGCCGTGGAGATCCCCTCCTCGGTGACGACCGCGCCGATGACGTTCATGCACGATGGCGCCCAGTACATCGTCGTGTCGATCGCCGGTCAGGGCATGCCGGGCTCGCTCGCGGCACTGCGGTTGCCGCAATAAGGCGAGCCTCACACCCACACGACCGCGCCGGCGCCCCCACGGGGCGCCGGCGCTTCGTCCGTCTGGAGGCCGAGCGTCGGCCATCGCCCGTGGCCAACCCGGCGGGGCGGGCTAAGTTGAGGCCCGGCCGGCCGGCTCTCGCCCGCTGAGACCCCACGCCGCTCCACCCCCCGGAGGAGATCCACATGTACGTCCGCTCTCGCCGGCCCGTCGGCCGTGCGCTCCCCTGGCTCGCCCTGGCGATGCTGCTCGCACCCCTGGCCGCCGCCGCTCAAGCCGCCCCCGCGACCCGCTGGGGACAGCCGATCGACGAGGAGTACACGCGGCTCATCGCAGAGCACCTCCAGGACGCGCGTATCTCGACCGAGCTGGTCGACCACCTACCGGCGTCGGAGACCGTGCCGACGCCGCTCGACTTCCACGGACGCATCGTGGGCACCCCCGGCGAGCTCACCTACGCGGCGGACATCCACCGCTACCTGCGGGCCGTCGCCGACGCCTCGCCCCGCGCGACGGTCTGGTCGATCGGGCACAGCGAGGAGGGGCGCGAGGCGATCCTCATGGCGATCGCCGACTCGGCGACGATCGCGCACCTCGAGACGTACCGAGGCTACTTGAACGAGCTCACCGACCCGCGCGCCACGTCGGAAGAGCGGGCGCAACAACTGATCGCCGGGACCGCGAAGCCGCTCTACTGGCTGATCAGCGGCATGCACTCCCCCGAGAACGGCGGCCCGGAGATGCTCCAGGAGCTGGCCTACCGGCTCGTGGTCCAGGAGTCGCCGTTCGTGCAGTCGATCCGCCAGAACATCATCACGTTCATCACGCCGGTGATCGAGGTCGATGGCCGCGAGCGTCAGGTCGACACGTACTACTTCAACAAGGACCGCCCCGACGAGGAGGGAGACCTCCCGCTCATGTACTGGGGCAAGTACGTCGCGCACGACAACAACCGCGACGCGATGGGGCAGATGCTTCAGCTCACGAAGCAGGTGAACCGTGTGCAGCTCGACTGGACGCCCACGATCATGCACGACCTGCACGAGCAGCAGAGCTACCTGTACACGTCCACCGGCACCGGCCCGTACAACGAAGCCTTCGACGCCATCACCATCACCGAGTGGTGGATGTTCGCCGAGAACGACGTCCTCGAGATGACGAAGCGCGGCGTGCCCGGCGTGTGGACGTACGGGTTCTACGACGGTTGGACCCCGAACTACATGTTCACCATCGCGCACGCGCACAACTCGACCGGGCGCTTTTACGAGGTCGCGAGCTATGGACCGGAGAACCGCACGCTCCGCGTTGGCTCGACCGTCTCGAGCCGCGAGTGGTTCCGCCCCAATCCCCCGCTCCCCGAGATCGAGTGGGGTCCCCGCAACAACACCAACATCCAACAGTCGGCCGTCCTCTTTTCCCTCAAGTATCTCGCCGACCACACCGAGACCTTCCTCGACAACTACTGGGTGAAGAACAAGCGCGCCGTCGCTCGGGCCCGCGAGGAAGGCGCCGTGACGGCGTGGGTCGTGCCTGCCCAGCAGCGCCGCGCGCAGGAAGCCGCCGACGCGGTGAACGAGCTGATGCGGCAGGGCCTCGAGATGCATCGAGCGGACCGGGCGTTCGAGGCTGGAGGCGTGCGCGTCGCCGAGGGTGACTACATCGCACGGGGCGATCAACCCTACCGCACACTCGCCGACATGTACCTCGCTCGGCAGCAGTTCTCCCTGGAGAACCCGAGGCCGTACGACGACACGGGGTGGACGTGGCACCTCCTCCGCGGCGTGCAGCTCCACGAGGTCCGCGACACTGTGGTTCTGCAGCAGCGCATGACGCTACTGACCGACTCCGTGCAGGCGCCCGGCGGGGTACGCGGGCGTGGTCCGGTGCTCGTCGTCGACCACACGACCGACAACAACCTCGTGACCCTCCGCTTCCGCCACGCGGGCGTGCGCATGCTCGCGGCCGAGCGCGACTTCCGGCTGGACGGCCACGACTTCCGTGCCGGAGCTTTCGTGATCCCGAACGCCTCGCAGGCCGACCGGGTGGCGCTCGAGGCGAGCTTGGCCGAGCTCGGGCTGCGCGCGTGGGCGACGGGCGGCGTGCCCGACGTGCCCACCCACGAGCTCGACGTGCCCCGCATCGGGTACGTGCATTCCTGGCGTCGGACGCAGGACGAAGGATGGGTGCGAGGGGCGCTCGACCACTACGGCGTCCCGTACGAGTACTTCAGTGAGAAGCGCTTGCTCGATGGCGACCTGCGCACACGCTACGACGTGATCGTCTACCCACACGTCGGCGGCAGCGCGGAGGCGCACTTGACCGGCGTCGACGTCGACGGGGAGCTCCCCCTCCCGTACAAGCGCACCGAGCAGACGCCCAACCTCGGCGGCGTCGACGAGGCCGACGACATCCGCGGAGGGATGGGGCTCGAAGGGATGCTCGCCCTCGACGACTTCGTGAAGCGCGGTGGCACATTGCTCGTCGAGGGCTCCACCTCGACGCTCTTCCCGACCTACGACGTCACGCCGGACGTGCGCATGGAGAGCCCCGAGGACCTCGTCGCTCCCGGCTCGGTCCACCGCGGGGTCCTCGTGGATCCGTCGAGCCCGATCGCATACGGCTACACGGGCCGGCAGCTACCGGTCTACTTCAAGAACGACGTCGTCCTCAACGTGGGTGGGGGTGGTGGCTTCGGGTTCGGCCGCAGCCCGTGGGCGACGACGACGCCGATGGCGACCCGCCCCGACCTCGCGCCGCTCGACCCGGACGCGGTGCCGACAAGCGGCTCGCAGCGCGCCGACGACGCCAGCCCGGAGATCACCGGGCCGTTCGCGAGCACGGTGCGGCGCTTCGCCGGCACCGAGCCTGGCGCCCCGCGTGTGGTGCTCGCCTTCCCCGACGACCCGACGCAGATGCTCCTCTCGGGCACGTTGTCGGGCGGGGAGGCTCTCGCGGCTCGGGCCCAGGTCGTCGACGCGCCGCTCGGCGACGGGCACGTGGTGATGTTCGCGATCCGCCCGTTCTGGAGGTGGCAGACCCAGGGCACGTACTTCCTGGGCTTCAACACGATCCTCAACTGGAACGACCTCGGCGCCGGGCTCGAGACCGCGGAGGCGCGGGCGGCGGTCAGCCAGGGCGGGGCGAACTGAGCGTGGCGGCACGCCTCGCGGCGGCGGTTCTCGCCGCCACGGTTCTTTGCGGAGCCGACACGGCCTCCGCCCAGCGGCTCGACGAGGCGCTGGTCGCGAACCTCGAGTACCGGGAGATCGGCCCCACCCGCCAGAGCGGACGCTTCATCGACATCTCCGTGCCCGAGGGCAGGCCGTACACGTTCTACATCGCGACCGCGTCTGGGCACCTCTGGAGGTCCAAGAACAACGGCGTGACGTTCGACGTCCTCTTCGAGAACCAGCCGGTCTTCTCGATCGGCGCAATCGCGGTGGCGCCCTCGAATCCCGAGATCCTCTACCTGGGGTCGGGGGAGGCGAACAACTCGCGGAGCAGCTACTGGGGAGACGGCGTCTACAGGTCCATGGACGGTGGCGAAACGTGGACGAACGTCGGTCTGCCGGAGTCACACCACATCGGCCGCGTGGTCGTGCACCCGACGAACGCCGACGTCGTCTACGTGGCCGCGCTCGGGCATCTCTACTCGGAGAACGACGAGCGCGGGCTCTACAAGACGACCGACGGCGGGCGGAGCTGGACTCGCGTGCTCGGGCCGGTCGTGGAAGGCCGTCGCATCGGCGTCGTCGATGTGGTCATGGACCCCAGCGATCCCGAAACGCTCTACGCGGCCAGCTACGACAAGGTGCGCCTCCCCTTCACCTTCGATCTCGGCGGCCCTGGCTCCCGCCTCTACAAGACGACCGACGGCGGCCGCACGTGGACGGAGCTCGGGGGCGGCCTGCCCGGGGGCATGCTCGGACGTATCGGCGTGGACGTGTACCGGCGCGACCCCCGCATTCTCTATGCGACCGTGGAGAACGCGAACAAGCCGGGGATGTCGGACGAGGAGCGCCGCCGTGAGCTGCGGGAGCACCGCTCGAGCGACGGCATGATCGGGGGAGAGGTCTATCGCTCGGACGACGCGGGCTCTACCTGGCGCAAGGTGAGCCCGGACACCGCCTCGATCGGCGGGCAACCGGCCTACTACTACGGTCAGATCCGCATCGACCCGAACGACCCCGACGTGGTCTACGTGCTCTCGATCCGCTCCTTCGGCACCCGCGACGGCGGGCAGACCTGGGAGCGCGACGTCTTCGGCTTCGGCGGCGACGATCACGCCCTGTGGATCGACCCCGCCGACTCGAACCACATGATCCTGGGCTACGACCACGGGATGGGCATCACGTGGGACGGCGGCGAGAACTGGTACCACCCCGACTTCCAGTCGCTCGCGCAGTGCTACGCCGTCGGAGTCGACCAGTCGCGCCCCTACCGCGTCGCGTGCGGTACACAGGACAACGGCTCTCACATGGCATACCATACGAACCCTGCCGGTGGGCCCGTCTACTTCGAGCAGTGGGAGCGGGTGGGTGGCGGCGACGGCATGTACAACGAGTTCGACTGGTGTGAGAACCGCTACCTCTACAACGAGTCGCAGTTCGGGCCCATCCGCAGGCTCGATCTCTGGACCGGGGAGACGAAGTCCATCCGGCATCAGGACGACGAGCTTCGCTGGAATTGGAACGCCCCGATCCTGGTGTCACCGCACGACTGCGACGTGATCTACCACGCGAGCAACAAGCTCCTCCGCTCAGCGTTCCGTGGCGAGGCCTGGGAGGTGATCAGCCCGGACCTCACGAAAGCCGACTCGGCCACGCTCACCACGGGCAAGGGCGGGGACGGCAACATCCAATACGCGACGATCACCGCGATCGACGAGTCACCGCTCAAGCCGGGGCTCCTGTGGGTCGGCACCGATGATGGCAACGTCCAGCTCACGCAGGACGGCGGCAAGACGTGGGAGCTGCTCAACGACAACATCCCGGCGCATCCCGGCTACTGGGTGAGCCGCGTCGAGGCTTCGCACCACGAGCTCGGCACGGCGTACGTGTCGCTCACCGGGTACCGCAACGACGACTTTCGACCCTTCGTCTACCGGACGACGGACTTCGGGCGCACTTGGACGTCGATCGCGTCGAACCTGCCTCCCGGCCCGATCAACGTCATCCGCGAGCACCACGCGAACCCGGACCTGCTGCTCGTGGGCACCGAGTTCCAGGTGTGGGGGTCGAGCGACCGGGGCGCGCGCTGGACGAGCCTCAAACTCGACATGCCGACGCAGCCCGTGCACGACATGAAGATCCAGGAACGGGACAACGATTTGGTGGTCGCCACGCACGGGCGCGGGATCTACGTCCTCGACCTCGCGCCGTTCGCCGAGCTCACCCCCGACGCCGCTGGCCGCGAGGTGCACCTCTTCCGGCCCGAGCCGGTCGTGCGCTGGGTCGCCGACGACCGGACGAACTACGCGTCGTCGAACTTCGCGGGCGAGTCCGAGCCACTCGGCGCTGCCATCTACTACTATCTCAGGGATCGGGTGACGGGCCCGGTGACGGTAACAGTGCACCAGGGATCGGTCCCCGTCGCCGAGATCGAGGCGCCGAGCTCGCCCGGGCTCCACGTCGTGCGGTGGGACCTCAGAAGGCGACTCGAGCGCACGCCCGGCGAGCAGGAGCGCGTCCGCGCGGAGCTCGAGGAAGAGCTCGAGGAGGGGGAGGAGTTGGACGAAGACGACGAGGAGCGGATCCGTTACGCGGAAAGCGACGCGCCGCCAGGGACGTATCGTGTGGTGCTCACGGCGGGTCGCCGGACGCTCGAGCAGACGGTGACCATCGTACGGGACGAGTGGTGGATGGAGAGACGCTGATGCGAGGACCGAAGCTCGACGAGATCGATCTGCAGATCCTCGGCCTCTTGCAGGTCGACGGTCGCATGTCGCAACACGACCTGGCGGAGGCCGTCGGCCTCTCCTCGCCGGCCACGGGCGAGCGCATGCGTAAGCTGATCGACAAGGGTGTGATCCGACGCTTCGCCGCCGTGCTCGAGCCGAAAGAGCTGGGTCAGGACGTGACGGCCTTCATCGCGGTGGGCATCGACGGCTCGCAGCACTTCCCCGGTTTCGTCGAGCACGCGCGCGCGCACCCGGAGATCCTCGAGTGCCACGCCATCACGGGCTCGGGCTCGCACATGCTGAAGGTGCGCACCGCCAGCACGTCGACCCTCGAGCGCCTGCTCGCCCAGATCCAGTCCTGGCCGGGCGTGGGCTGGACCACGACGAGCGTGGTGCTTTCCGTGGCGAAGGAGACGTTCGTCGTCCCCCTTAGCGCCGATCAGCTCGACGGCGCGGACGGCTGACCCACCGCCGAGTCCCACCTGCCGAGGCTCACCAGGATCTGGCCGGCCTAGAGGCGTCGGGGCTTTGTATATTTCGCCTCTTCCGTACGTCGCCGCGAATCCCCACGAGCGAGGAAGCGCCTTGGAGGTCCGAACCAGAAACCGCCACGCGGCGCGAGCGCCCGTGAGGCCCGGGTGAGCGGCGCACGCCTCGTCGGCACGGGCGTCCTGGTCGTCAGCGCGGCGACGATCCTGGTGCTCGGTGGACGCCAGCTCCTCGAGAGCCAAGCCACCACCGCGGAGATCACCCGCCTGCGCGAGGATCTCTACCGCACCCGAGCCGCGTCGGACCGCTGCCGCAGCGCGCTCGTCACGAGCGAATCGTCCCTGCTCACGCTCACCGCGACGATCGATTCGCTCCGCAACCGCGTCGACAGCTTCGAGTCGCTCGCAGGCGGCCAGGTGCCGGCCAACCGCTACGAGGAGTACCTCGAGGTCTTCGAGAGCTACAACGACTCCGTCGAGGTGTGGCAGACCCGCTCGGAGCGCCTGAGGACTGCCGACACCTCCTGCCGGGCCATCATCGAGCGGCACAACGCCCTGAGCGACTCCATCCAGGGAATCCTGCGCGAGGCCGGCGTCGAGGGAGTCTGACCCCGAAAAAAGTACGTGTCTTTTGCACTCGACCACGTACATTTCGGGCATCGCGGATCCCCCGCACGGGGACCGCCGAAACATCCTCCAGACGGGAGTGACGATGAAGAAGCTGCTCTGTGTCGTGGCAGTGACGGGCCTTTTGGTAGCACCGACCGCAGCCGCCGCGCAGGTCCAGGTCGGGCCGGTCGCCGGCTTCCACGACGACTTCGATTTCGGCATCGGAGGCTTCGTCGGCATTCCGGTCCCGTCCCTCGACGAGAACCTCTCGATCATCCCGAGCTTCGTCTACTTCTTCCCGGACCCCGACAACCTCAGCGTGTGGGAGATCAACGGGGACGTGGTCTACAGCTTCGAGGTGTCCGAAGAGACACCCGTGCTTCCGTTCGCGTTCGCCGGCCTCAACATCACCCGCGCCAGCGTCGACCTGGGCGGCACCTTCGGCTCGGTGTCCAACTCCGAGGTCGGCCTCAACCTCGGCGGCGGCATTCGCTTCCGCGCGCAGTCGGTGAACCCGTTCGCCGGCGCCAAGTTCACACTCGGCGACGTCGACGGCTTCGTGATCTTCGGAGGGATCGGCTTCGCGGTCGGAGGCTGACCGAGGGGGTCGGCCCTAACCGACCGACACGCCCGGGCCGGGCCGCCAGCCGAGCGGCCCGGCCCGGCGCAGTTGTGGGCCCAGCTCCTCATCGATGATGCGTGCGAGCTCCTCTTCGCGCCGCCATAGGAACTCGATCGCTCGGGCCTCGAGGTCGAGCAGTCGCCGCTCGACGGACTCGTTCACCGCGATCTCGAGCTCGATGGTGCCCTGGGCGCCGAGCCGCCACAGCGTGCGGCGCCGGTCGGTCGCCCGGAGCGCGAAGTCGTCGGCCGAGCCGGCGTCTTCGATACGCTGCACGGCGTCCGCGACGCGGCGGTCGGACGCGCCACCGATGTTCACGTAGGCGAGGAGCCGTCGCAGCACGTTCTCGGCCCCGTCGCCGTGCAGCTCGTAGACCTTGTCGGGGGTCCACGGGTCGCAGCGCTGGCAGGGCACACCCACACCGAGCCTGCCGTCGGGCCCCCGCAGGGGATAGACCCACCAGGCGAGGTCGTAGCGCAGTGCCCGCAGCGTGCTGAGGCAGGAGGGACACGTCTCGCGCCCGTGCCAGGCGGCCCACCCGAACCGCCGCCAGCGCAGTACGTCGGCGACGGGCGTGTCGTGCCAGTCGATCGTGATGTCGGGGTCGGCGAGCCCCATCGCCTCTCCCACGTACTGCATCGCGCCGAGAGTATACGCCGCGATGCGCGACCGGCGGCTCTCGAACGCGGACTTGCGGCGACGGAGCTCGCGGCCGTAACGCCACGCCGCGCGCTCTCCCAGTCCGGCGTGGCCGATTCGCACGAGGCTCAGGGGCCCCGCCCGCAGTAGCGCCACGTTGGCGGTGCTCCCGAGGAGCCGCCCGTGATCACGGGCCAGCCTCTCCAGCTCCTCGATGGCCTCGGCCCGCTCCTCGATGGGGGTCAAGCTCCACCGATGGCACCGGGAGCAGATCAGCCAGAGCCGCTCCTGCTCGGGGTCGAATGCCACCCGGTCGCCGAGCGGGAGATGGGCCAGCGCTCGGTTCGCCGGATAGGGTCCGTGGCAGAAGAGGCAGTGCGTCAGCATCCCGGCCTCAGTCCCAGATCCGCATCGAGTCCTCGAAGAGCGCCGTCAAATCCTCACGTCCGGCGGGGCGCGGCGAGAGCTTGGTGACCCGGTGCTGGGGCAGCGTGCCCTCCACCAGCGCCGGAATGTCCTCCCGCGCGAAGCCGACGGCGCCGAGCCCGTTCGGCATGCCGAGCGAGCGCATGAAGTGGACCACCCTCTCGCGCAGCACTTCCCCTGCTTCGCCCGGCGTCGCGTCCGACACGTCGGCACCCAGCGCCGCGGCGGCTCGCAGGTGCCGCTCGGGGCTCGAGGCGTGTGTGAAGCGCACGACGGCTGGCGTGTTCAGGATGACCGACATCCCGTGAGGAATGATGGGATGATCGACGGCGTAGCCGTCCGGCTGGAAGCTCCGCACCATGCCCGCCACCGGGTACGACATTCCGTGCGGGAGGTGCACGCCCGCGTTGCCGAAGCCGATCCCCGCCATGGCGGCCGCGAGGAGCATCTGCGCCCTGGCCTCCTCGTCGCCGGTGTCCGCCACGGCCCGCGGCAGGAACTCGGCCATGAGCTCCAGCGCGCGCAGCGCCCAGATGTCGCTGATCGGGTTCGAGCCCTGGTACGCGGGCCGCTCGAGCGGACGCGCGGGCATCGGTCGCCGGTCGAAGGGCATGGCCGTGTACGACTCCAGAGCGTGGCTGAGCACGTCCAGCCCCGCGGAGGCCGCGACCGCCGGGGGCTGAGTGCACGTGTTGTCCGAGTCGACGATGCCGAGCGTCGGCTTGAGGTAACGGTGCGCGATCCCGGTCTTCGCGCCCTTTTCCTCGTAGTCGAAGATCGCCACGCCGGTCGTCTCGCTCCCCGTGCCCGCGGTCGTCGGCACGGCGATGAGCGGCTTCAGGGGCGCCGGCACCGGCAGACCCCGGCCGATCGGAGCATTGACGTAGTCGAAGAAGTCGGCCGGATGGGTGGCGTAGAGGTTGGCGGCCTTCGCCGTGTCGATCGTGCTTCCCCCACCGACGGCGACGAAGGAGTCGAACTTCCCTCGAGTCGCGAAATCGGACGCGGCGCGAAAGCTCGCGTCGTTCGGCTCCACGCGGACGTCGCCGAAGACCTCGTAGCCGATGCCGCACCCGTCGAGCGCGCTGCGAACGGTGGCCGCGACCTCGGTCTCGAGCAGGGCGGGATCGATGACGACCATGGTGCGCCGGACGCCGAGGTCCACGAGGTCCATACCGATCTCGCGGGTGATCCCCCGGCCGACTCGGATGTTGGACGCCGCCACCTGGAACGCGGTGTCGTGCTGCATCGGCCCGCCGTCCTCCCCTCGTCTGGGACCCCCCACGGCGTGGTCGCGGGGATGCCCTATTTGTATCAGGTTGGGCGCTCTCGTCGCCAGCGGGCGGCGTTCGCGAAAGCCAGGGAGCATGGATCCGATGGGAAGACTCGACGGCGCGGTGGCGGTGGTCACGGGGGGCAGCCGCGGCATCGGAGCGGCGACGGCACGACTCCTCGCCGACGAGGGCGCGCGCGTCGTCATCACCCACCGCGACAGCCAAAGCGCGGCCGAGGAGGTTCTGAAGTCGTTGCAGGGCGGCGGCCACCGCGTTCTGCGGGCCTCGGCCTCGGACACGGCCGCAGTGGAGGCGGCAGCCGCTTCGGTCGCCGAGGTCGAGGGCCGGCTCGACGTGCTCGTGAACAACGCGGCCACCACCAAGGTGATCCCGCACCGCGACCTGGAGGCCCTCACCGACGAGCTCTTCGACCGCATCCTCCAGACCAACCTGCGCGGCGCCTTCGCGACGGTACGCGCGTTCCGTGCCCTGCTTGCGGCCGACGCCGGCGGGCTGATCGTGAACGTGTCGTCCCTGGCCGGCCGCATGGCGGGCGGCAGCAACATCGCCTACTGCGCCTCGAAGGCCGGCCTCGACAACATGACGCTCTCGCTCGCCCGCGCACTGGCGCCCGAGATCCGGGTGGTCTCCGTCGCGCCGGGTCTCGTCGACACCGAGTTCACGAAGGCGTGGGACCCCGCCGTGCGGGCTCGCTACATCGAGCGCACGCCGCTCGGCCGCCTCCCGACCCCCGAAGACATCGGACGGGCCGTGATCGCGGCCGCCACGCACCTCACCGCGGCCACGGGCATCGTCATTCCGGTGGACGCGGGGCGCCCTTTGGGCTGAGCCGTGCCCGGGCCTACGCCCCGTCCGTGACGACGGCCGTACACTCGAGCTCGACCAGCGCGCCCATCGCGAGCTCCCCCGCGGAAACCGCCGCCCTCAGGGGCGGCGTCGGGAACGTCTCCTCGTAGACCTCGAGCACGACGGGCAAGTCGGCCCCGTCCGCGACGAAGAGCGAGCACTGGCCCACGTCCCGGATCTCGGCACCGGCCAGAGCGAGGACCCCGCCGATGTTTGCGATCGCCTGCCGCGCCTCCGCTGCGGCGCCTCCGGAGACGAGCCGCGGCTCGGGTGTGCCGGGCACCGTCCCCGTCATCCCCCAGATCCAGATCAGGTTTCCGCTCCGCACCGCGCGTGGCGGCTCCGACTCTCCCCAGGGGCTGATGAACTCCGAAGTCGGAACGCCGTCGTCGTCCCGAGGGGCGCGGTCGGTACGCTCCTGGATGGTGCATGCCGCGAGTGCCACCCCGAGGAGCGCGACGACCCCGCGGGGCCCTCGTCCGCCGCTCCTCAACGAGCCGCCTGCGGAGCCACGGCTCGTGGATCCTTCACCCGCTGCAGCAGGACCAGCCCGATGACGAAGAGCACGGTGAGGACCAGGAAGCCCGGGCGCTGGTTGCCACCCGCCAGGAAGGCGGCCCAGCCGAAGAGCTGGGGTCCGACGAAGGACGAGGTCTTACCGCAGAAGGCGTAGAAGCCGAACATCTCCGACTCCCGGCCCGCCGGAATCAGCGAAGACATGAGGGCCCGGCTCGCGGCCTGGGTGGAGCCCAGCCCGATGCCCGCCACGACCGCAAGCGCATAGAAGAGCCGCGGGTCCTCGACGAAGTAGGCGCTGACTCCTGTCGCGATCCAGAGCAGAATGACCCCGTTGAGCACCTTCTTGGGGCCGAAGACGTCGGTCGGCTTGGCGAGCGCGAACGCGCCGATGAGCGCCGAAAACTGCACGATGAGGAAGAGCAGGATCGTCGCCTGTTGCGTGAACCCGAACGTCTCCTGGGCCACGACCCCGGCGTAGACGATGATCGTCAGCACCGCGTCGATGTAGAAGAAGAAGGCGATGAGGAAGTTCCTCAGCTCCTTCACCCGCCACACCTCACGCACGATCGTCGTGAAATGCGTGGCGCCCCACCGCGCCGCGGCCCCGATCGACATCTCGCCCTTCTCGTCCGCGGGCAAGAACAGGAACGCGGGCACCGAGAACACGAGGAAGAACGCGGCGACCATGAGCCAGACGATACCGATGCGCTCGACGAACGGGAGGACCATGATCAGGCCGAGCGCAGACCCCAGGTATCCGACACCGAACCCGAGACCGGAGACCCGCCCCTGCTGCCCGGGCGGCGCGATGTCCGGCAGGTACGCGTTGTAGAACACCTGCGCGCTCTCGAAGCCGACGTTGGCGATCACGAACAGCAGGAAGCCGACGAAGATCATCCCCGGCTCGAGAAGCCCCATCGCCGCGACGCCGCTGACGCAGACGACCGTATAGAACAGCATGAACTTCTTACGGGCGCCCCCTCGGTCGGCGATCGCCCCCAGTAGCGGAGCGGACATGGCGACGATCAGCGCCGAGACCCCGACCGCACGTCCCCACCACAGGTCACCGAGGCCACCCTCGTCCGCGACCACGACACCCACGTAGTAGAGCGGGAAGACCGCGGTGGTCATCACCGCCGGGTACACCGAGTTCGCGAAGTCGAAGAGGGCCCAGGCGCCGACCTGCTTCTTGTCCACGCGCGACTCCGGTCCGGTGTGGAGGTCGCCCGACGGTAGCTTTTGACCCCGAACATGAACAGACTTTTCGTACAGCGTGTCTTCGAGGGCGTCGTCACACACCGGAGCTGAGAGGAGATTTGACCGAGCGGACACCCGGCGACCACCCCGTGTCCGCCCCCCAACCGGTCCCCGCCCTGCCGCCGCCGACTCGGCGCGACACGCCGTCGAGCGACCTCGGCTCGCCCCGCCTCGTCGTCTTCACCCTCTGGCTGCTCGTCTTCTCCTCGGCCAGCCAGACCATGATCATCTCGCCGATCCTCCCGACCATCGGCGACCAGCTCGCCATCCCGGACTCGGTCCTCGGCACGCTGGTGTCCGCGTACTCGCTGATGGTGGGTATCTTCGCGATCCTCGCCGGCCCGGTCTCGGACAAGTTCGGGCGCCGCCGCATCCTCCTGCTCGGCTGCACCGCGATGACGATCGCGCTGGTGCTGCACTTCTTCGTGTCCGGGTACGCCTCCTTCCTATTCGTGCGGGTGCTGGCCGGGTGCGCGGGCGGCATCCTGAGCGGCGCCGCGGTCTCGTACATCGGCGACGCGTTCCCGTACCACCGTCGCGGCTGGGCGACCGGGTGGATCATGAGCGGCGCCGCCTTCGGTCAGATCATCGGCATCCCGCTCGGCATCGTGATGGCGGCCCGCTGGGGCTTCCGGTCGCCGTTCTACCTGTTCGCTGCGACGATGGCGGTGACCGTGGTCCTGCTCTTCTTCGGCGTTCCGCAGCCCGACGTGAAACGCACCGAGCACGCGCTCAGCGTGCGCAAGGCCGCGAGTGATTACATCGACATGCTCCGCCGGCCCGAGGTCGCGTGGGCTGCGGCGGCCTTCTTCCTGATGTTCCTGGGTGTCTCGGTATTCGTGATCTACCTGCCCACGTGGCTCGAGCGGGATCTCGGCGCCACCGGGGACCAGATCGCGCTGATGTTCCTGGTGGGCGGCATCGCGAACGTCGTGACCGGCCCTCAGGCCGGAAGGCTCTCGGACCGGATCGGGCGCAAGGGAATCATCCTGCTCGCCTGCGTCGGGCTCTCCGTCGTGATGGTGTTGACGGTGCCGCTGGTCACGAGCATCGCCGCGGCGTACGTGGTGTTCTTCCTGACGATGGTTCTCGTGGCCATGCGCGTCAGCCCGTTCTCGGCACTCCTCACGGCCCTGGTGCAGGACGAGCGGCGCGGCTCGCTCATGAGCCTGACGGTGGCGCTCGGCCAGGTCGGCTTCGCCCTGGGCGGCGTGGTGGCCGGGCCGCTCTTCGCCGACGTGGGCTACTACTCCAACACGGTGCTCGGGGCCCTCTTCGTGCTCGGTATGGGGCTCATCGTCTGGTTCCGCATCCCGGAGCCCCAAGCCCCCAAGGCAGCGCCATAAAGGCCGATTCTCGCGTCCGGGGTCGTCCCCCGCCCCTGTCGCCGGTGCGGACCCTCTCTATTTTCCACGGGCCCTCTTCCATCCCCCGCGAGCCCGCGCTTTGAGCAACCCGCCGCCGACGAACGTCCGCGTCCTCTATGTAGAAGACGCCGTCGACCAGGCCCTCCTGGTGAAGGCGTTCTTCAGCACCATGGTGGGGTACGTGGTGACCCACGCGCAGGACGGCGAAACGGCGCTCCGGCACATCAACGCGAAGTCCTGGGACCTGCTGGTCACCGACCTGAACCTGCCCGGCGCGGACGGCTTCGCCGTGATCAAGGCCTTCCGAGCCAAGTTCCCGCGCACCGCGGTTCTGGTGACCACCGGGTACACACAGCCCGAGTACGAGGAGCAGTCGCTCCGGGCCGGAGCGGATCAGGTGCTGATCAAGCCCCTGAGCCAGGAAGATTTCGTCGCGCGGGTGCTGGCCGTCGTGGCCAAGGGCCACGGCGAGGACGAGCTCGACGCCGAGGTGGTGCTCGCGATCGAAGGGCGACTGGGCGACGCCGAGATGGGGTGCGGGGGAACCCTCATGGCCGAGGTCGCCAAGGGCCACACCGTCGTCGTGATCCCGATCTGTCACAGCGAAGAGGACGTGACGGCCGAGGAGCTCAAGGCTGCGACCATCGCGGCGGACGTCCTCGGCGTCGAGTTCAGGGTCGATCGTACCCTGTTCGGCGATCCCCAGGCCCAGCGGGACCTGATCGAGCGCACGCTCAACGAGCTCCGCCCCAACACGGTTTTCATGCCGGCGCCCGACGACCGGGATCCCTCCCGCAGGGAGGCGGCCCGGGTGGCTCTGGCAACCACGACCGAGGTCGAGACGGTCCTCGCGTACGAGACGGCCACCACGGGGCTCGACTTCTCACCGTCGACGTTCCACGATGTCCGGGCAGAGATGATGGCGAAGCTCGAGGCGCTGGCCGCGTACCAAGCCGTGGGCGCCGCCCGAGTCGACCTACGCCCGCGCATGGCGCAGGCCTACGCGCGCTACTGGGGTCGCTTCAAGGACTTCACCGAGGTCGAGGCCTTCGAGAGGGTTCACCGATCATGAGGGGACCGACCGTGCACCTGGAGTTCGAGCGCGACATCATCGAGATCCAAGCGCAGATCGACAAGCTGCTCGACCTGGCCGATCGCCGGGGGATCGACGTGTCGGACGAAGTCGACGTGCTGCGGACACGCCTCGAGGAATTGAAGGAAGAGACGTACCACAACCTGAGCCCAATGGAGCAGGTGCTCGTGGCCCGCCATCCACGGCGCCCCTATACGCTCGATTACATCGAGCGCATCTGCGCCGAATGGGTCGAGCTGCACGGCGACCGGAACTTCCGCGACGACGAGGCGATCGTCGCGGGATGGGCGCGTCTGCGTGGTCGCTCCGTCATGATCGTCGGCCAGCAGAAAGGTCGCGACATGAAGGAGAACCTGCGCAGGAACTTCGGCATGCCCCATCCGGAGGGGTACCGGAAGGCCCTGCGTCTGATGCGCCAAGCCGAGAAGTTCGGGCGGCCGGTGATCGCCTTCATCGACACACCCGGCGCGTACCCCGGCATCGGCTCCGAGGAGCGGGGGATCGGTGAGGCGATCGCCTACAACCTGCGCGAGATGGCCCGCCTCCGGGTGCCCATCGTCTCGGCCGTGATCGGCGAGGGGATGTCGGGCGGCGCGCTCGGCATCGGCGTGACCGACAGGATCCTGATGCTCGAGCACTCGATCTACTCGGTCATCTCCCCGGAAGGGTGCGCCGCGATTCTGTGGCGGTCCGCGGAGTTCCGGGAAGAGGCAGCCAAGGCGCTGAAGCTCACGGCCGAGGACTTGGTCGAGCTCGGTGTGTGCGATGAGATCGTGCGCGAGCCGGCGGGAGGCGCCCACTCCGACTGGGACGCGGCCGCAGACCTGCTGCTCGACGCGCTCGACCGTACGCTCGAGGAGCTGTCGGGGCAGCCTGTCGACCAACTGCTCGAGGCCCGCTGGGCCAAGTACGAGTCCATCGGCGCCTGGCGGGAGGTGTAGCGAACGGTGTCTGGCTTCGCCGAGGTGCGCTTCAAGGGGACGAGGAAAGGCTACTTCTCCTACGCCGGCCTCGATCTACGGCCGGGGCAGCACGTCGTCGTAGAGACCGACCGGGGCGAGGACCTCGGGGAGGTGTCCGCGACGGGCGTGGTCGCCGAGCGGAAGTGCTCGTCTTCGGGAGGTTGTGCGACGCCCACACCCGAGCATCGCGTCCTGCGCCACGCCGGCGAGGACGAGCTGTCACGGCAGGAGCGACTGCGCCACGACGAGCATCGCGTGCGCGAGCGCACGCGCAAGCTGGTCCTCAAGCACAACCTGAAGATGAAGGTCACCGAGGCCGAGTGGCAGTTCGACCGCAGCAAGCTGATCATCTACTTCACGGCCGAAAAGCGAGTCGACTTCCGGCAGCTCGTACGTGACCTCGCCCGGACCTTCCGGACCCGTATCGAGCTCAAGCAGATCGGGGTCCGCGACGAGGCCGCCCTGCTGGGCGGTGTCGGCCGTTGCGGACGCGAGCTCTGCTGCTCCACGTGGCTCCCCGAGTTGAAGCCCGTGTCGCTACAGCTTGCCAAGGACCAGAGGCTCTCGCTCAACCCCGCTCAGATCAGCGGCTGCTGCGGACGGCTGATGTGCTGCCTCATGTACGAGCACCGCACCTACGTCGAAGCACGGAGGCGCTTCCCGCGAGAGGGTCGCGTCGTGAAGACGGCGAAGGGTGAGGAGCGGGTGGTGGGCATCGACATCTGGAACGAGTTGGTATCGCTGCGCGGACCGGAGGGGGAAAGACGGAGCGTGCCCCTGGAGGAGCTGAAGCGAGAGGTCGGACAGCCGAGGGGACGACGGGACACTTGAGCTCGGTCGCGCACAAGTACATCACGACGCCCATCTACTACGCTACGGGCGAGCCGCACCTGGGCCACGCGTATACCACGATCCTGGCCGACGTCCTCGCCCGCTTCCACCGCCAGGACGGGGCGGAGGTGCTCTTTCTCACCGGCACTGACGAGCACGGCCAGAAGATCCAGGACGAGGCCGCGGCCCGCGGGGTTCGGCCCATCGAGCTCTGCGACGTGATGGCAGAGCGGTTCGCGGCCGCTTGGGAGCGTCTGGAGATCTCTCACGATCGGTTCATCCGAACCACCGAGGCGGAGCACGTGGCGGTGGTCCGAGCCTTCCTCACGCGGCTATGGGAGCGCGACCAGATCTACGAGGGCACCTACGAGGGCTGGTACTGCGTTTCCGACGAGCGGTACTGGACCGAGAAGGACCTCGGGCCGGACAAGACGTGCCAGATCTGCGGCAAGCCCGTGACGCACGTCGAGGAGAAGAACTACTTCTTCAAGATGAGCGCCTACCAAGATGCGCTCGTACGGCACATCGAGGACAACCCCGATTGGATCGTGCCCGCGCATCGCCGCAACGAGATCCTCGGCTTCCTGCGGCAGCCTCTGGGCGACCTGTCGATCTCGCGACCGAAGACGCGCGTGCACTGGGGGATCGAGCTGCCGTTCGACACCGACCACGTGGCGTACGTCTGGGTGGACGCGCTGATCAACTACCTGACCGCCTCGGGGGCGGTCACGCCGGACGCGCCGCCCGAGGGGCAGGGCTTCGACGACGTGTCGGGCTCCTGGTGGCCGGCGGACCTGCACACCATGGGCAAGGACATCCTCACCACCCACGCGGTCTACTGGCCCACGCTCCTGATGGGGGTCGGCCTCCCGGTGCCTCGCCAGATCCTCGCGCACGGCTGGTGGGTCGTGGGGGAGACGAAGATGTCCAAGTCGATCGGCAACGTGGTCGATCCCCTCGCCCTCAGGGAACGCTTCGGGACCGACGCGGTGCGCTGGTACCTGATGCGTGAAATGCCGACGGGGGGCGACGCGTCCTACACGCCGGAGCGGTTCCTCGCTCGCTATGACGAGCTCGCCAACGTGCTGGGCAACTTGGCCAGCCGCGTGGTGTCGATGATCGTGAAATACCGGGACGGCGTGATCCCGGAGGCCCCTGGCAACGGGCTCGACGACGACATTACGAAGACCCTCGGCGCCGTGCGCGCCGCCATGGCCGGCTACCGTGTGCACGATGCGCTGGCGGCGGCGATGGACTTGGCCCGCCTTGCGAACGGCTACGTGGAGGAGCGGGCCCCGTGGTCGCAGGCCAAGGACCCCGGCCAGGCCACCGAGCTGGACGAAACCCTGGCCACGCTGGCGCGTGCGCTGGCCATCCTCGCCGCCCTCTTCCAGCCGGTGGCTCCCGCCAAAATGGCAGACCTGGCCGGGCAGCTGGGCCTAGAGGCCGTGCCGACCCTCGAGGGTGCAGAAGCTCTGGAGCTGGCGGGCCGCCGGGTCAGGAGGGGCGGGCCGCTCTTTCCGAGGGTCGAGCTTGCTTGACTTGGCCTTCCGCCGACCCGTACCTTGTTCGGTTGGGTCTGCTGTTGAGGCCTGCCTCCCCCCCTCGGCACGTTTTGTTACGCATCGTCCACGAGAGCAACAGGCGGGCCCATGACCGGAGAGCGGTGGACCTTTCTCATCGTAAAAGATGAGAAAAGCCCGGTCAGGCAGTACACTTTCTCGGCCCGATCCCTTCGCCGAATCGGCGTAGGCGCCGCCCTTCTCGTCCTCACCCTGGTCGGCTTCGGCGTCACGACCGGCTTCGAGGCCCTCACCCGTCTCGAGGCGCGTCACCTCCGCGATCGCAACCGTGTGCTCCAGGCGGAGCTCACGCGCTTCGACCAGCGGATCCGCTCGCTCGAGTCGGTCCTGGACGAGATGGCGGCGAACGACGCCAACTTCCGGAGCATCGCGGGCCTCGAAGTGCTCGACGCCGAGGTCCTGCAGGCCGGCGTGGGTGGCCCTGGCCTCGGCTCGCCGCAGTCCTCACCGCTCTGGCAGGTCGATCCGGGGACCGCCCAGACGGCGTTCGCCACGGCCTACGACCTGAGCGCCCTGGAGCGCCGCGCCCGGCTCCTCTCCGAGAGCCTCGAGGAGGCCACGGACTCCGTCCTGGCGCACCGCGAGCTGCTCGAGTCGCTCCCCTCGATCCTGCCGACCGCCGGGTGGCTGAGCAGTCGCTTCTCCCAGGCGCGCATGCACCCGATCCACAACCGGCCCCTGCCCCACGAGGGCGTCGATATCTCGGCGCCCAAGGACACGCCCATCTTCGCGGCCGCCAAGGGCCGGGTGATCCGGGCTGGGTGGGTGGTGGGGTACGGCCTCACGGTGGAGATCGACCACGGATTCGGCTTCACGACGCTCTACGGCCA
>JBFGFY010000013.1:0-30206 GCA_041579355.1 Longimicrobiales bacterium
ACCCTCGTCCGGGCACCGGCCCACGGGCACGAGGCCCGTGGGCCGGCTCATCGGAGCTCAGTCGCTATGCGCGCCCGAGTCCGAGCCCGCATCGCGCTCAGGCATCTCGACCTGCTCGGTCGCGACGCCCACGTCCGGGTCCACCACCCGGTCCACCGCCGGTCCCGACCCGAGCGCAAGGAGCGCAACCATCAAGGGAACGCCCACCAGGGGCGCCCCGAACACGGCCCACAGAGGGGCCGCCTTGTCCGCCGTCGTGTGTACGTGTGTCATCTTCTCCCTCCCCTTCCACGATCCCCGAGGAGGCTGCCGTGTCTGCCTCCCCACCCTAGTACAACGTAGGAACGACCCGCCGGGTTTCATTGTGACGCTCTTCCATGAGACGTGGACGGGCCTGCCGGCGTTGCCTGGCCAGCCTCACGGCCGGAGCGAGGCTCGAACCTCGAGCGCCTCCGCCCGCGCCGCGTGATCGAGGGCCGACGAGGCCTCCAGGGCCAGCACGTGCTCGAGCTCCGCGGCCGCGAGCCCCGGCCGGCCCGTGTCGCGGTAGAGCAAGGCCAGCTGCAGATGGTGGTCCGGCACGCCGGGACCGTACCGTTCCGCGTAGGTCAGGTTCTCCTCCGCGGTGGCCCAGGTCGCGCTCTCGAGGACCGCGCCGCCCATGAGCTTCGTAGCGACCCAGCGGGTCACGCCGCCCATGCGACGCACGCCCGCGTGCAGCCGTCCGAGCAGGTGCCGTGCCCCGACGTGCCCCGGCTCGGCATGCAGGACGACGACCAGGTGGTCGTACAGCTCCGAGGCGGCCCGCACCTTCGAGCGACCCCCCTCCGTGTTGGCCCGCGCACCGAGCACCACGGCCAGGGCGTATCTGCGATCGACCGACCCGGGGTCCGCTTCGAGGTCCCTGCGGGCACGCAGCTCCGCCTCGGCCAGGATCGCTTTCCGCACATCATCGTCGGCTGCGGCCGCCGAGTCCACGAGCGACAGGACCGCGTCGGCGGCCGGATCGGGGGCGCCTGCGCCCACCAGTAGAAGGCACAACATCGCTGCGAGGGTGCTCATGGTCGCCTCCGTCTGCTTGTCTAAGTGAGGGCCAGAGTGCATGCGGCAGCGGCTCCGAGGCGGACCGCCACGTCACCGAGCCGCGTCCCGATGCTCGAACGCACGCGCATTCGGGGAGAGCCGGTCAGGTCGGGCTCCCAGACCCGCTCCTTGAACGCCTCGATCAGCCCCCGGTCCCGAGTCAGGACGACGAGCTCTTCGAGGATGTGATAGCTCATGAAGTCGAAGTTGCTCGAGCCGGCCACGAGGACCTCGTCGTCGACGAGCATCGCCTTCATATGGCTCATGCCGTCATAGCGGTGGATCTCGAAGCCGCCCCGGCAGGCCGTCTCGAGGATGTGGCGGGCGAGGTTGGACTTGTTGTTGCGTGCCGGCGTGAGAACCCGCACCCGCACGCCACGCGAGCGCGCGTCGGCCAGGTGATGGGTGAACGGATGAGAGAGGTAGGCGCTCACGACGTCGATCGAGACGCGCGCCCTCCGGATCGCGTCGACGATGGGCTCGAGGCCACGCCGGTTCGCGCGACCGTTCAAAGAGATCACGCGCAGGGGTCCGACCCGTCGGTCCAGCGCCGTCGGCCGGCCCAGCCAGGTCGCCAGGAAATCCGCCTCGAGAAGCGCGGTCAGCTCCGTGCATTCCACCCGCAGCATCATGTCGTGCCAGGCGAAGTTGTGATCGCTGAAGTTGATGCCGCCGAGGTAGGCGATGCGCCCGTCGAAGACGGCCAGCTTCTTGTGGTTCCTGCGCACCAGCCGCAGAGGGTTGGGTCCGAGCGGGTTGCTGAACCGGACGCCGACTCCCTCCGCGCGCAGGCGGCGGACCCAGCGCCGCGTCAGGTGCACCTCCCGGCGGAAGGAAGGGTCGAGCCAGGCGGGACCTGGGATCACGCGGTCGCTGTGATACAGCACGCTGTAGCGGTCGACCAGGAGGCGCCGATCGTTCGCCTCGCACCGTCTCAGTGCACGCGCGAGCGCGCTGCCGACGCGGTCTCCCTCGAAGGTGAAGGTCTGGATCCACGCGCTACGGCGGGCCCGCGACAGGTCCTCGCCGAGCCTCGCCCAAAACTCATGGGCGTCCAGAAGGAGCTCGATCTTCATCAGAGGACTCCCCCGCCGACGAACCGGGCGGCCCAGGCGACAGCTCCGAAGCGCAGGACCCGGCCGACCGATCCGCTCACGACGAAGCTGCGGGGGTTCATGCCGAGGGCACCCGCCGCGAGGCTCACTCCGTAGAAGGGCGGCAGGCCGGTCGCGGCGCTCGCGAAAACGACCGAGCCGGCGGCACCTCCCCTCTCGGCGACCGCCCGGGAGGCGCGGTCCAGGACGGACCGGGCTTTGGCGGGCAGCCGGGACGGCGCCCATCGGGCGAGGGCGAACAGTGCTGTCTTCGTGACCATCTGTCCCGCGGTCGAGACCGCCGCGAGGAGCGGCACGCCGATGCCGGGCGCGGCGAGCGTCGCACCGACGACGAGCAGCTCCGCGTTCACGAGCGGGACGACGCCGCTCACCGCGGTGCCTATGAGGAGCCCCAAGAGAACCTCCGACATGGACCCTCCTTCCGTTGGCTCGGGAGCTATCTGCTCCCTGTGAACGAAGGATCGCCGGAGGCGGGGGGTGGGCTCTCTACGCCGGGTGGCGTAGGTCGATTGTAACGGCCGGGTAACGGCGGCGTGGGACGTACGTAGGTCGTACGTAGGTTCGGCGCGGGGGCGTTCGGCCGGGCGGGCGCCCGACCGGTCAGCTGCGGACCTGACCCTCCCCGAACACCACGAACTTGCGGGTGGTGAGCTCGCGTGCGCCCATGGGGCCGAAGGCGTGCAGCTTCGAAGTCGAGATGCCGATCTCGGCGCCGAGGCCGAGCTCACCCCCATCGGCGAAGCGGGTACTCGCGTTCACCAATACTGTGGACGACTGCACGGCCTCGACGAAGGACCGGGCGCTCGCCTCGTCGTCCGTCACGATCGCCTCCGTGTGGGAGGAACCGTACCGGGCGATGTGATCGAGGGCTCCCTCGAGGTCGTTCACGACCCGGACGGCGAGTCTCAAGTCGAGGTACTCTTCGTGCCAGTCGTCCTCGGTCGCCGGCCTTACGTCCAGGTCCGGAAGGAGCTCGATCGTGCGAGGACAGCCGCGAAGCTCGACGCCTCGCTCCACGAGTGCTTTCGCCACCGGGGGCAGGAGGCGCTCGGCACCCGCGCGATGCACGAGCAGCGTCTCGAGGGCGTTACACACCGCGGGCCGCTGCACTTTGGCGTTCACCGTGATGTCGATCGATCGTTCGAGCGGCGCGCTCTCGTCGAGGAAGACGTGGCAGACGCCTTTGTAGTGCTGCAGGACGGGAATGCGGCTCTTCTCCGTGACCGCCCGAATGAGGCCTTCTCCACCCCGTGGGATCACCAAGTCGATCCACTGTTCCTGCTCGAGAAGCACGTCGATCGCCTTCCGATCGGCCATCGGTACGAGCTGCACGGCGTCAACGGGGACACCGCTCGCCGCAAGCCCTTCACGGAGGGCCTCCGCGATCGCTCGATTCGAGTGCAGCGCCTCGGAGCCACCTCGCAGGATCACCGCGTTTCCCGCCTTCAGGCAGAGTGCGGCGGCGTCCGAGGTCACGTTGGGCCGGCTCTCGTAGATCATGGCCACCACGCCGAGCGGGATCCGCATACGCCCCACGCGGAGCCCGTTGGGTCGTACCGTCTCGTCCTCGACCACTCCGAGCGGGTCTTCCTGCCCTGCGACCTCGCGGACCGCGGCCGCAAGCTTCGCCACCCCCTTCTCGTCGAGCTTGAGCCGGTCGCGCATCGGCTCGGACACACCGTTCTGCTCGGCAGCCGAGAGGTCGAGCGCGTTCGCCGCCAAGATCTGGGCCCGATGGGCGTCGATGGCATCGGCCATCTTCTCGAGCGCATCGGTTCGGGCCGCCGCGTCGAGGCGCGCGGAAGCCAGCGCCGCCGCCCGCGCCCGGCGGGCCATCGACTCGATCGTGGAGCCTACTTCGGCTTGCCCGCCAACGGTCACGACTCTGGATCCCCGTCCCCGTCTCCGTCCTCGCCCACCAGCACCATCCGGTCCGGTCTCATCACGACATGCCCGAGGCCGTCACCCAGCGCCTCCCGCACCTCGAGGGTGTGTAGCCCACGAATGCGCTCGACCTCACGGTCGTCGAAGCGCACGATGCCGCGCGCCTGCTCCCGACCTTCGACGTCGATGACGGACACCAGATCGCCTCGCCGGAAGCGGCCCTCCACGCGCACGATGCCTCGAGGTAACAGACTCGCGCGGCGTCGGATCGCCTTCACGGCCCCCTCATCCACCACGAGGGCCCCCGTGAGCCCTCGCTGCGTCGCCATCCAGTGACGCCGCGCCCCGATGGGTCGCTTCGTAGCGGCGATGAAGGTGCCGGCCGTCTCGCCACGCACGATCGTCGCGAGCACCGCTTCGTCCGTGCCCGATGCGATGACCGTGGGGATACCGAACTGCCCCGCCCGCTCCGCGGCCTCGAGCTTGGTGATCATGCCGCCCGTCGACTCGAGGGCTTTCTTCGCGAAACAGTACGGGCGCAGCTCCTCCGCGCTCCCCACCTCCGAGATGACCTTGGCGTCGGGATCCTTCGCGGGATCCGCGCTCATGACGCCGGGCACGTCCGTCAGGAGCGCGAGTAGGTCCGCGTCCACGAGGGCAGCCGTCATGGCAGCGAGGTTGTCGTTGTCGCCCACCACAATCTCGTCGACGCTCACCGTATCGTTCTCATTCACGATCGGCACGACACCCGCCTCCAGCAGCGTGCCGAGGGCCCGGCTCGCGGCCACGTACCGGCGGCGGTCCGTAAGGCAGTCGTTGGTGAGCAGCACCTGCGCGACCACCAGACCCACCTTCTCGAAGGCGTCGCCCCACATGCTCATGAGCCGCCCCTGCCCCACTGCGGCCGCGGCCTGGCGGTCGCGGATGCGCTTCGGGGGCGTCGTGTGCCCGAGCGTGCGGAAGCCCGCGGCGATCGCCCCGCTCGAGACGATCACGACCTCGGTGGTCGGCTCGGCGACGACGGCTCGCGCCACCGCGGCCATGCGCTCGGGGTCGAGCTCGGAAGAGTTCCCGGTGAGGAGGCGACTGCCGAACTTCAGGACCACGCGCCGCTGCTTGAGGCGCGGCGCTTTCGATTCCCGCGGCTCCTCCTTCAATTGGAGGGCCGCTGACGAATTATGCATACAAAATGCATAAAACATCGGGCGCGCGGACGCTAGCCCGAGCCCGTGTCCCGGTAGAGATTGGCACGACCCAGTCCCCCCAACGAGATCCCTTGAGCCTCTCGCTCGTCGTCCTCGCCGCCGGCCTGTCCACGCGCTACGGCCGCCTGAAGCAGCTCGAGCCCCTGGGCCCGGCGGGTGAGGCCATCATGGACTATAACGCCTACGACGCGCTCCGGGCCGGGTTCGATCGCGTCGTATACGTCGTCCGGGCCGAGATCCTGGCCGACGTGCGGGCGCACGTGGAGGCCGTTTTCGGCGACGCGCTCCCCGCGAGCTACGTCCTGCAGGACCTCGACCGGCTCCCGCCCGGCTTCCGTGCGCCTCCAGACCGGCGAAAGCCCTGGGGAACCGCCCAGGCGGTGCTCATCGCGGCCGAGGAGATCGGGGGGCCGTTCGTCGTCTGCAACGCCGACGACCAGTACGGTCCGGGCGCCTTCGAGCGGCTCCAGGAATACTTGAGCCGTGACCCGGTGCCCACCGAAGGGGTGCTCGTCGGCTACCCGCTCCGCGAGACCCTCTCGGATGCCGGCGGCGTGGCCCGGGCGGTCTGCCACCTGGGCCGCGATGCCCTCCTCGAGCACGTGATCGAGGTGCGTGAGATCAGGCGAAAGGACGCCTGGATCGTAGGGGTGGAGGGTGAGGGCACACCCGTCGAGCTGACCGGTGACGAGTTGGTCTCCATGAACCTCTGGGGCATAACTCCTGGGTTGATCGGCGGAATGCGCCGACGCTTCGAGGACTTCCTCCGGCTGTGGGGCGCGAGCGCGACACAGGAGTTCTTCCTCTCCTCGGCCATCAACGCCCAGATCCAGGTCGGGTCCGCACGGGTGCGCGCGCTCCACGCTCGCGACCCGTGGTTCGGACTCACACACGCAGGGGACCAGGATTGGACGCGCCGGCTCCTGCTGGAGCGCATCGAGGCGGGCGTATACCCGCGAAGTCTCGCGGACGGACTCACAGCCCTGCGCTGAGCGACTCATGCTTCTGACGAGCCTCGACTGGATCGTGATCGGAGGGTACGCCGTGGTGGCGGTCGGCGTCGGCCTTTACTTCGCCCGCCGCGCCGGCCGTGAGACGAGCGAGTTCTTCCTGGGGGGCCGCACGATGCCCTGGTGGCTGCTCGGCACTTCCATGGTGGCGACCACCTTTTCGACCGACACGCCGAACCTCGTGACCGACCTCGTGCGGACGGGAGGCGTGAGCCAGAACTGGCTGTGGTGGGCATTCCTGATCACTGGCATGTGCACGGTCTTTTTCTACGCCAGGCTCTGGCGTCGATCAGGAACGATGACGGACCTGGGCTTCTACGAGCTGCGCTACGCGGGCAAGCCGGCCGCCTTCCTCCGCGGCTTCAGGGCCGTCTATCTCGGCGTGTTCTTCAACGTGATGATCATGGCGACGGTCACGCTCGCGGCGATCAAGATCGGCGGCGTGCTCTTGGGCCTGTCGCAGTACGAGGTCGTCTTGTACGCGGGCACCGCGACGGTGCTCTACTCGGCCACGTCGGGCCTGTGGGGCGTGGTCGTGACCGACCTGCTGCTCTTCGTCCTCGCGATGGCGGGGTCTCTGGCCGCTGCCCACTTCGCCGCTACGCACCCCGACGTCGGGGGGCTGTCGCAGCTCTTCGCTCACCCCGCGCTCGAGGGAAAGCTCAACCTGCTGCCCGACTTCACCGATTGGAGCGCCGCGGCGGCCGTCTTCATCGTCCCGGTAGCGGTGCAGTGGTGGAGCACCTGGTATCCCGGAGCCGAGCCCGGCGGCGGAGGCTACGTCGCGCAGCGGATGCTCGCCGCCAAGGACGAGGGCCACGCCCTCAAGGCCACGCTCTGGTTCAACGTGGCACACTACGCGCTGCGCCCGTGGCCGTGGATCATCGTCGCGCTCGCTTCGATTGTCGTCTACCCGACACTCGAGTCGATCCAGGCCGCATTCCCGACCGTCGACCCGTCCATCGTACGTCACGACCTCGCGTACCCGGCCATGCTCGTCTTCCTCCCGCCGGGCCTGCTCGGCCTGGTGGTCGCCTCCCTCGCGGCCGCCTACATGTCGACGATCAGCACGCACCTGAACTGGGGTGCCTCCTACGTCGTCGACGACGTCTACCGCCGCTTCTACAGGTCGACCGAGAGCGAGCGTCACTACGTGTGGGTCGGTCGCTGGGCCACCTTCGGTCTGATCGTGCTCGCGAGCGCCGTGGCGCTCCTTCTCGAGAACGCCCTACAGGCGTTCCAGATCCTCCTCCAGATCGGGGCAGGCACTGGTCTCGTCTTCTTGTTGCGCTGGTTCTGGTGGCGGGTCAACGCGTGGAGCGAGCTGTCCGCGATGCTGATCTCGTTTGCGGTCGCCGTCTATTTCGCCGGAGGCGTCGACCTGGCGCGGCTCGGCCTGCCACTCGCGCTCGACTGGCAGACCCCGGCGTGGAGTGCCTCGCTCCAGCTCGTCGTGGGCGTCGCGATCACGTCGGTCGGGTGGCTTACGGTCACGCTCCTCACCCGCCCCGTGGACTCCGAGACCCTCCGGCGCTTCCACGAGCTCATCCAGCCGCTCGGTCCGGGGTGGCGTGGCGCGGGCCTGCAGACCGAGTCGGACCCGTCGGAAGACAGCCTCAGCGCAGCCTTCCTGGCTTGGTTCCTGGGGTGCACGGTCGTGTACGGGGCACTGTTCGGGACCGGGTATGCTCTCTACGCTCGGTGGCCACTCGCGGCCCTCTGCCTGCTGGCCACCGCAGGCGCGGCGATGGGCCTGGCTCGCGTCTTCCCCCGCGTCGGACTGCGCTGAGGTCGCTGGGCCGCCGGTCGGGGCCGTCCTTCCCTCAGCGGATCGCCTGAAAGCTCGCACCCGCTGCGGGCGCGGCGACGAAGAGCTTGGTGTCGAGATCCGCCGCGGCCTTGCGAGCCTCGTAGTACTCGGAGACGATCGTCTCGAGGACGCCGTCGACGCTCTGGCGGTCCGCGAGCGCGACGATACATCCGCCGAGGCCCGCTCCCGTGAGTCGCGCTCCGGCAGCTCCACCCTCCCTCGCGATCGCCGTGAGCTCGTCCAGCTCCGCCGAGCTCATCAGGAAGTCCGTGCGCAGGCTGCCGTGCGAGGCGTCCATCAGCGTGCCGAAACCGGTCAGGTCCGCGCTGCGCAGCCGGTCGACGGCCTCCTCGACGCGCGTCGCCTCGGTGATCACGTGCCGAAACCGTCGCAGCAGGTTGCCTCCGAGGACGTCTTCCGCGACGTCGAGCGTGCGCTGGGGGCCCAACAACCGCAGCAGGTCTGGGTAGCTCGAGGGTGTCGTGCGGGTGAGGCCCGACTCCACGACTTCTTCGACGACTCGTCCGAAGGCCTCCTCGCACTCCTGCCGCCGCAGGTTGTACGCCTTCTGGGCCGGACCGGACTTCTCCACGCGCACCCCGGTGTCGGCCACCACGAATGTCCAGTCAGCGGGAAGCGGGACGTGCACGAGCCGGAGTGGAGCGAACGACACCTTCGCGGCACACCCCTGGCGTGCAGCCAGCGAGATGGCCTGGTCCATGCCACCCCCTCGGGTGCCGGTGTAGCGCTCGGCCTCGGCCAGCAGTTCCGCGAAGGCACGCTCTTCGACCGCCACCTCGTTGATGTGGGCGAGCGCCAGACCCACCGCGGTCACGATCGCCGAGGACGATGCGAGGCCCGCAGCGACGGGAACGTCCGATGCGAGCACGCCGTCGAAGCCGCGCCACGCTGCGAAGCGCCGGGCGAGCTGGTTGGCCGGAGCGCGCACGTAGTTGCCCCAGTGCCCCGGGGGGTCCGGCGGGATCCCCGGCAAGAGCTCGAACTCCACGGTCGGGAACGTCGGGTCGGCCGCGTGCAGGACCACCCGGCCGTCGTCGCGGGGGCGAACGGCCAAGCGAACCTCCCGCTGGATCGCCATCGGGAAGACCGGAAGGTCGTTGTAGTCCGTGTGCTCGCCGATGAGGTTGACGCGCCCCGGGGCCCGCGCCAGGTGCGTGGGTGACCCGGCGAAGCGCTCCTCGAAGATCGCTTCGACGCGCTTCAGCATCTGGCGCTCGTCATCGCCGGGCCGCCAATTGGCTCCTTACCGCCCACTCTCCCAGAGGTAACGGCCCCATGCGGCATCTCCGAAGGCTCTTCCTCGTTTCCGTTCTGGTCGCGCTGTCGGCGGCCGTCCCACTCCTCGCGCAAGAGCTGCCCGCGGTCGCACCCGAAGCCGTAGGCATGTCTACGGAGCGCCTCCAGGGTCTGACCTCGACCCTGGAGCAGTATGTGGCCGAGGGTCGCCTCGCCGGCGCGGCCACGATCGTGCTGCGCGACGGCAACGTAGTCTACCACGAGGCCGTTGGATATCGGGACCGTGAGGCCGGGGCGGCCATGTCCACCGACGCCATCTTCCGCATCGCCTCCCAGACGAAGGCGATCACGAGCGTCGCGATCATGATGCTCCAGGAGGAGGGGAAGCTCCTCATTTCCGACCCGGTCTTCAGATACTTGCCGGCCTTCCGCAACACGACGGTCGCCCAGCCGCGGGAGGGGGGCGGCTACGATGTGGTCCCCGCCCGGCGCCCCATCACGTTGCGCCACCTCCTGACGCACTCGGCCGGCATCGGCTACGGCTCGGGTCCCGGAGGTGATCGGTGGGAGGCGGCGGGCATCACGGGATGGTACTTCGGGCACCGCAGGGAGCCCGTGCGGGCGACTGTGGACCGCATGGCTTCGCTCCCGATGCAGGCGCACCCCGGTGAAGCCTACGTCTACGGTTACAACACCGACATCCTCGGAGCGGTCGTCGAGGCTGTCTCCGGTCAGACCCTGGAGGCCTTCGTGCGCGAGCGGATCCTCGAGCCGCTCGAGATGCGTGACACACACTTCTACCTCCCCCCGCAGAAGCGGAATCGCCTCGCGACCGTCTACGGCCTGAGGGGTTCGCTCACCAGGGCACCGGACGGGACCGGTATGGAGGCGCAGGGAGAGTACGTCGATGGACCGCGGGCGTCGTTTTCGGGCGGCGCCGGGCTTCTTTCGACCACGCGAGACTACGCTCGTTTCCTGCAGATGCTGTTGAACGGCGGTGAGCTGAACGGCGTGCGGCTGCTGTCACCCACGACGGTCGATCTCATGACGCAGAACCACATCCCGCATCTCGAACGCGGCCCCGGAACCGGTTTCGGCTTGGGCTTCCAGATCCGGCTCGACGTGGGCGCCGCCGGGGAGCCGGGCTCGTCCGGCGAGTACAGCTGGGGGGGCGCGTACCACTCACGCTACTGGGTGGACCCGGTCGAGAACCTCGTCGTCGTGTACCTCACGCAGCTCATCCCGGCGGGCGGGCTGGACGACCAGGCAAAGCTGCGCGCGCTCGTCTACGCGGCGATCATGGAGAGTCGGGTCGGCGCGTCGGGTGGGCGCGCGACGGCGCCCTGAGCCAGGGCGGAGCGACATGAGCGTCCTCGACGACTCCGTAATGCGCCGGAGCGACGCGCTCCGGGAGATGCTGCGCCTGGCACGCACGATTCTGGCGGACGACGTCGTGACCGACGAGGAAGCGCGGACACTCAGGGCGTGGATCGAAGCCCACCCGGACGTCAAAGGCATCCCGGCCGTGGAGGAGATCATCGGGCTGCTGACCAACATCCTTGCCGATGGGCGGGTCTCGGAGCCCGAGCGGACTCAGCTCGCTGCCGTGCTTCGAGAGTTCGGAGGGTGAAGGAGTCGTGAACGGTGCGGGCCGGCGAGTCGCCGGGCGCTCCCGTCACACGTCGAGCACCCGACCGTGGTTCGTGTGGTTGAAGTCGATCCCGCTCACCCGGGAAACCCAGGTGAGCGCGCGGTAGAGGGGCCGCTCGTCGCGGTGTAGAGCCCGACGGCGCCTACCGGGGAGATCCGCCTCGCGCAGCTCCCGCGCCCAATCCATGCGAGCGATGCGCTCGGTCATCACACGGGGGTGCGTACCCTCGAAGCGCGGGAGTCTCCCCAGAGGCCCGTAATCGAAAGGAGCGCCGCCCTGGGTCGCGCCCCGACCGTCACCCCGGTGGGCCCAGAACGCCTCCAACTTGGCCTGCATCGAGCGGGGGTGGCGAACCCACCCGTAGTGGAAGACGCGGGCCCTCGCGCGCGCGACCGCGATGCGGCGCTGCGGCGGTCTCCGGAACGACTGCGCGTCACGCACGGAGCGGATCCCGACCCCATTGCGGATGACGCGGATCTCCGTGGGATACCACCCTTGGCCCCGCTGCACATGCCGGAAATCGCCGAAGAAGTGCAGGTAGTCGAACAGGAGGCCTTCCACTCTCCGGTCATCGAAGAGCTCGGTACAGCGCGTACGCACGACCGGTACGTCCTCCTCGTGCAGCACCTCATCCGCCTGCACGTACAGACACCAGTCACCGGTACATGCCTCGAGCGCCGCGTTCGTCAGGTCCGAATAGGCAAGCTGACGCCGGCTTTCGTCCCACACGGCGTCCACGACGCGGATGCGCGGATCGCCGATCGACTCGATGAGCTCGCGAGTGTGGTCGTCGGGATCGCCCGAGGCCACCGCGACGACGAGCTCGTCGACGATAGGCAGGATCGAGAGCAGCGCCTCCCGCAGCGGATAGTCCAGCTTGGTGGCGTTGCGCGCGAAGGAGAACCCCGAGATACGCGGCTCGGCGATCAGTCCTCCAAGAGCTTGGGCGGCTCCTTGCTGTCCTTTACGCCGAGCGCGACCCCCGTGCCCACGCCGGCGCCGATCACGATCGCCGTTCCGGCGCCCACGATCGGGAGCACGGCCACGACCGGAGCCGCCAGCACCGTCGCACCGACGCCGGCCCAAAGCCCCAGCGCCGGCATCTCGACGAGGTTGGTATATCTCAGCCGCCGCCCCACGAAGGAGCGCGACTTCATATGGCTGTAGACGCCGGCCACACCGGCGATGCCAGCCGCGATGAGCTCGAACATCGGTCCCCCCGGGATGGTGTCCCTAAAGGTACACTACGAGGGCGACAGCGGAGGGGTTCCGAACCTCAGCGGGTCACGGCGTCCAGGAAGCCGGTCCAGACCCACGCACGGACGTTGCCAGCCTCCCCGGGGCCGCTCTCCGCATGGAGCTCGAGCAGGACCGTGTCGAGGACCTGGTTCAGGAGCGCCTGCGCCTGCGGGTTTCGGCCTACGGCTTCGATCACGGGGTCACCGGACAGCGCGGGGCCGGCGGCCGGCTGGAACGCGATGGTGCCCTCGGCGGCCACCAGCGTCTCGTGCCCTCGCAGGGCGATCCTCGCCAAGCGCTCCACTCGGTCGTAGTGAGCGGCCCGGCGCGCGGCGCTGGACTGGAAGGTGGCCATGCCGCTCGCGAGCCGGCTGCTCCGGTTCGGCTCCTCGACCCGCGCGTCGTCGAGCGCCCGCAGGTACGCATCGCGATAGCGCGCGTCGTCGCCCGCCCGGACCTGCTGCATGGTGCTCACGTACGCCTGCCAAACTTCCGGCACCCGGGGATAGTCCGAGGGCGCCGCCAGGTACCGGCCGCGGAGCCAGATCTCCGGAACGGGCTGCAAGTCTCGCAGCGCCGACTGTGTGGTGCTGAGGAAGCGCTCCTGGGCCCGAGCGCGGACCGCCTCTTCGGTGTTGGGGATCAGGGGCGGAGGGGATGGGGCCGCTCCGTCGCCGCTCGTGCCCGGCTCGCCCGCGCTGCGCTGGCCGGGTGCGAATAGGTCCGGACCGAGGAAGGCGGCGACCGCCACAGCCGCTACGCCGAGTAGGACGAAGGGCGCGTACTTGCGAAGCGCCTTTCTCGCTCGCTTGGGCCGCGGAGCGGCCGGAGCCGACGGCGCGGGCGCGGGCTCCGCGCGGCGGGCCGGGCGCTCCCGTGGTTCGGCCGGCCGCGGCGGCGGTTCGGGACGCCTCTCGGCGACCTTCTCGGTGAGCTTCGCGGCCCGCTTCTCCGGGACCTTCTCGGCCGGCTTCTCGAGGCGCAGCTCCGGAGCCTTCTCCGCCGGCTTCTCGGGGCCCTTCTCCACAGCCTTGTCGACAGGCTTCCCGGTGACTTTCTCCGCGTGCTTCTCCGCGTGCTTCTCCGCGCGCTTCTCCGCGCGCTTCTCCGCGCGCTTCTCCGCACGCTTCTCCGCACGCTTCTCCGCACGCTTCTCCGCACGCTTCTCCGCACGCTTCTCCGCACGCTTCTCCGCACGCTTCTCGGGGCGCTTCTCCGCGGGCGGCGCGGGCGGCACCCGGGGCGACTCCGGGGGTGGCGGTGGACGGGGCGCCAGGTCCTCGACGGCGCTCGGCGAACCCCGCTCCATCTTGAGTCCCGCCATGTCGTCGTCGAAATCGAGCTCCGCCGCGCGCTCCGCCTCCATCTTCGCCACGAACCGGGCGGCTTCCTCTTCCGGCGTCAGGGCTGCCGGCGCGGGAGCGAGATCGAGGCCCAGGTCAGCACCGACGGGGGCGTCGCGCTCCTTCGCCGCGCCCCCAGAGCCCTTCGGCGCCTCTGCTCCGGAGTCCTCTTCGTCGAGCTCGATCTGAAGGACGACCGGATGAGTGCGGGCCGAGGACCACTCGCGGGTCTCGGCGTCGTATACGACGTCGTCAGGAGACAGATCGCCCGAGCGCACGAACTCGGAAAACATTTCGTGCGACGCGAACGAAATTTCCTGGCCCTGCGCCGTGCGTATGCGGAAGCGCGCCGACATCTTTACTCCCGTCGAGACCCCGGAATGTAGACCCATCGCGCCGGTTCTGCCCGGCGGAGCGCAAGTCCCGTTCCACCCACCGGGTCGGGGTCGTTCAGCGTCCGATCAGGTCATCCACCAGAAAGAGGTCGGTCAGCAGCGCCCTCAGGTGGATGTTCGCATTCAGGTTGTCGATGAGTTGCGAGCTGATGCCCTCGCGGGCCGAAACCAGCCGGATGGCGGCGAGCGTGGCGCCCGCATCCGCCTCGACGACCGAGATCAGGTCGTTCCACGCGGGCGAGGGGCCCAGCGACCGCGCCGAGACCACCTCGCGTATGCTCCCGGCGAGGCCATCCAGCGCGGCGTCCATCTTCCCGAGCGCGTCTCGCAGGGGCGCCCCGGACTTGGCACCTTGATCGGTGCTGAGACCCTGCGCCGCGTAGGCCAAGAAGTACTCGTAGCCAGATTCGATCGCGTCGATCCGGCTCTTCAAGTCGTCACGAACCTGGGACAAAGCGACTCCCGAGAGTGGATTTGGAGCTCGCGTGGAAACGAGCGGGCGGGAGGCCCGCGGGGACGGCCTGGACTTAGCCGTCCTCGCGAGGGGCGCTCACCGACGAATCCGCGAGGGCACCGCTCCCGGACGGCGCGCCTTCACCCGTCACCTTCCACTTCGCGGGATCGTGATGCTCCAGGTAGTGCTCGCGGTCGACCCAGCCGCGGATCATCGACCACGTGATCCACCGCTTCTCCGGTCGGATCGCGAAGTAGATGTGCGACGCGATCAAGAGAATGAACGTGACCCCGGCCAGGCCGTGGATCGCGAACACCCACCCCACCGCTTGATCGGAGATGATGTACGGGTCGCGCTCCCAGAAGGGCGTGTCGATCCGCATCATCATGATCACGCCGGTCACGACCGCGGCCAGCGAAAACACCATCACCGCGTGGTGGTACATGCGGTGGTCGAACGGATACTTGCCGGCCTTGGGAGGCTCCGGCGCCTTCGACGAGAGGACGTGCCGCAGCTGGGCGGTACCCTCTTTGAAGAACTGAGGCCCGAAGCTCATCATCGACCAGAAGTCCTGCCAGCCGATGGCGTGGATGATGTGGTACACGATCGTGAGGATCAGCACCACACCGGCGATCCAATGGATCGTCACCCACGACGGGATCTCGAGCCCCATCACCGGCACGAACGCCGTGATGAGGAGCACGAGCATCGCGGCCGACATCGTCCAGTGGAACAGACGTGCCGCCAGCGTGTGACGCTGAATCCGCTCCGGGATGCCCGCGGGAGCGGGCGAGGCGGCGGCCGCGTGGGCCTCCGCCTTCCCGACCCGCATCCTGTACCAGACGGAGTGACCCACCAGGAAGAGAGCGGCCGCAACTACGGCCAACCACATCAGATCCCAGGAAACCCCGATGAGGACATCCTGGCCCCAGGGGTTCTGTGTGCTACGCCACAGCTCGATCACGCCGCTACGCTCCTCACGGCCCGACGGACCAGGTTGCGCATCATTGGAATCTTGTAGTCGTTGTGACGCAGGGCCCGCGCGCCGCGAACCGCCAGGTCACCCGCCTCGTTCTGCGTCGCCTCGTTCGGCGCCCGCCCAGCGACGAGCCGCTCGACCGCCTCGAGACGCACCGGATAGGGCGCCACGCCGTTCACTGCGATCCTGGCCTGCTCGATCGTGTTACCGGACATCCGGAAGGCGGCCGCCACGCTGACGAGCTGGAAGTCCCACGAGCCCCGGTCACGGACCTTCTCGAAGTAGAAGCGCGAGTTGGCCCAGATCGGCGGCAGGTAGACCCTCGTGAGCAGGTCGCCGGGCTTCATCACCGTCATGCGCGTGATGTCGACCGACGGCCCGATGAAGAAGTCCTCGGCGTCGTACGTCGCGGCGCGCCGCGACTGCACGATCATCTTCGCGTCGAGCGCGATGAGCGCGGGCGCCGTGTCGGACGGATTGACCGCCACGCACCGGCTGCGGCCCATGATGCAGTGCTCGCGGTTCATGGCCTGTGGGGCCGCCGCGTAGCAGACGTTGCCGCCCGCGCGGTAGCAGGGCCACCCGCTCCGGTAGTACCAGCAGCGCGTGTCCTGGCCCACGTTGCCGCCGATGGTGCCCTGGTTCCGGATCTGAGGCGTGGCGACGTGCTCCGCCGCCGTCGCGAGCACGGAGTACTCGCTGCGGATGCGCTGGTGATTGACGATCTCCGTGAGGGTCGTCATCGCGCCGATCTCGATGCCACCCTGGGCATCACGGATCCCGCGCATCTCGGCGATCCCGCCCAGGTCGACGACGACTCGCGGCCGCTTGATGCGGTCCTTGAGCCAGTCGAAGGTGTCGAGCCCTCCGGCCAACACCCAGGCGTTGGAGCCGTGCTGGTTCAAGAGCGAGACGGCGTCCGAAACCGACGTCGGCTGCAAGAGGTCGAACGCCGGAATCATGTCTTTGATCGTGGCCATTTCTCGGTCTCCCTAGCCGACGTGCTGGTCGAGACGACCAAACGGAAGCGGACGACCCTCGAGCTCTGCGAGGATCATGTCCGGTGTGAGGGGCGTCCTGCAGAGGCAGCGCCCGCCCATCGCGTCCGCGATGGCGGTGGTCATCATCGCGGAGCCCGCGCCCACGGACGGCTCGCCGATGCCCTTGGCCCCGATCGGCGTGGTCGGGTCCGGGATGTGGACCGCGTCCCACTCGTAGTTCCTCGGGATGTCCATAATCGACGGCGGCCGGGCCGTGTAGAGGCGGTTCGCGAACGGCACGCCGTACTGCGGGTCGAAGACCCAGCGCTGGGACATCGCCATCCCCAGCCCCTGCACCGCGCCACCGAAGCACTGGCCGCCGAGGCTGCGCGGGTGGATCACCGTTCCGCAGTCGGTCACCGCAACCATGTCCTTGATGTCCACGACACCGGTCTCGACGTCGAGGTCGATCTCGGTCAGGACCGCGAGCCAGCTGTAGATGCTGCCCTCTCCACCGTAGTTGTCGCGGGCGACACCCATCAGGCCCGTTCCGGCGTGCATGGTGGCCGACGGCACCGTCGCGGCGTTGATGTTGTCCGGCAGTACGTGCCCGTCGAACTCACCACCCAGCTGGATCGCGCGCTGCGCGACTTGCGCGAAGGTCATGCTGCCGCCCGGACCCATGACCCGGCCGAGGTCGACCCGGTACTGGTTCGGGGAGCCGCCGAGCGTGCGTGACGCGATCAGGCGGATCTTTCGCAGCGCATCCTCCGCGGCCGCGTAGTTGGCCCGTGTGTGCGCGTGGGTCGTTTGGCTACCGGCCTGGACCGAGCTGTTCGGCATGCCTCGGCTCGAGTCGCCCCAGATCACCTCGACCTGGTCCCAGTTCAGCCCGAGCAGCTCCGCCGCCGGCCGCGCCGTGTCCGAGATCGAATGTGTGCCGAGGTTTCCGATGCCCTGGTAGACGTACAGCTTGCCGTCGGGCCGGATGACCATCAGGCCGTCGAAGCCGCGGGAGCCGGCTGTGTAGGTCGAGAGGCCGATCCCAAGGCCGGTGACCTTCGTGCCGTTCCGCTGCCCGGACCGTGACCTACGGGTCTCCCATTCGAACATGTCCGCGGCCTTCTGCAGCGCTTCCCTCGCGTAGACGCTCGTGAGGTTGGTGTTGCGCGGGCCGAATCCGACGTCGGGGCCGGGCGCGTTCATGATGCGGATCGCGATGCGATCGACGTTGAGCTCGCGGGCCGCCTTGTCGATGAGCGGCTCCAGCATGCCGTTGATCTGCGCGCCGCCGGGGCCACGCTGCGCCGCCTTGGGTGGCGTGTTCGTGTACATCGGCACGCCGCGGAAGCGCATGTTGCCGGGTGTGTAGGTGAGGTCGGCGATGTTGGCCGCGGTGTTGAAGTCACCCGCCCCGTAGGGACCCGAGTCCTGCACGATGATCAGGTCGATCGCGATGCACTTACCGTCGGCGCGGAAGCCCATCTTCACCCAGCTCTGGAAGCCCGGGCGGGCGCGACCGATGTAGTTCTCCTCGTAGCGGGTCACTCGGTGCATGACGGGCCGCCCGATCTTACGTGAGATCAGAGGCGCCACGGTCATGTGCGGGTGACCGGGGATCTTCGAGCCGAAGCCGCCGCCGCAGTACTCGGCGACGAACGTCATCTGCTCGGGATCCAGGTCCATCGCGCCGGCGAGACCCATCTTGGTCCGCTGCGCGCTCTGGGTGGAGACGAAGGCGTGCAGCCGCCCGTTCTCCCAATAAGCCATCGTGGAGCGTGGCTCCATCGGATGGTGCGTCACCGACTGGTGGACGATCGCCTCTTCGATGATGACGTCGGCCTGCGCGAACGCGGCGTCCACGTCACCCTTCGTCCATTCGACCGGCGCGGTCACGTTGTTCGGGAAGCGTCCGGCGTCGATGTCCTCGAAGTCCGCGGCCGTCCACTTGAAGCTGCTCCAGCCGTCCTGGCCGGAGAACTGGTTGCCGTCCAGGAACGCGTTGGGGCCGTTGGGCCTCAGGCTCTGGAGCGGGTCCAGAACGAAGGGGAGCGGCTCGAGGTCGAGCTCGATCAGCTCGATCGCGGCGGCCGCTGTCTCCTCGTCGACAGCCGTCACGGCCAGGATGGGCTCACCCTCGTACTTGGGCTCGTCCGTCAGCACGGCCTCCTGCGGCCCCTCCGGCTGCGGCACCTCGCTGGCCCGCATGATGTCGATCACGCCGGGCAGGGCGAGGGCGCGGGCCACGTTCGCGTTGCGGACGCGGCAGTGGGGCATGGGGCTCAGGAGCAGCTTCGTGAAGACCATCCCGGGGGCCCGGAAGTCTTCGGCATAGCGGGCGCGTCCCGTGATCTTGGCACGGAGATCCGGCGCTGCGTAGTCGGTTCCTACAAGCTTGTCAGCCATGTAATTCCTCCGCCTACACGCTGCGTGCGAGCTCGGCGGCTCGCATCGCGCAGTTGAGGATCTTGTCGTAGTCGGCGCACCGGCAGAGGTTGCCGGAGAGCGCCATCCGCGCCTGCTCCCGGGTCACGCTCGGGTTCTGAGCGACCATCGCGGTCATGCTCATGATGAAGCCCGGAGCGCAGAACGCGCACTGGAATCCACCTTCGTCCATGACCGCCTGCTGGACCACGCTGAGCTCCCCGGTGTCCGGGTTCTCGAGCCCCTCGATGGTGACCACGGCCCGGCCGCGCACCTGATGGGTGAGGATCGAGCAGCCATAGTGGTTCACGCCGTCGATCAGCACGGTGCAGGCTCCACACTCGGCGCGATCGCATCCGAGCTTGGTGCCCGTCAGGTTGAGCTTGTACCGCAGCGTCATCGCGAGCGTCTCGTTGGGCAGCACGTCGACTCGACGTTGCTGGCCATTGACGTTCAGCGTGATGAGACGCTCGGTGCTCGTCTGGGCCGCCTGCGCCCCGAGGAGGCTGCTTCCACGAAACAGATAGTTCGCCGACGAGACCGAGGCCCCCGTGGCGATCACGCCCTTGATGAAGGTTCTCCTGGACTGCTTCTTCTCCAGGATCCCTACGGATTCCACTTCGCCCATCGAGCACTCCTCCGGATGAGGCCGCTTGGATCACGCCAAGATATGGAGCGGGCCTCGTCTTGGCGAGCCCCGAATCTCCTGATTCCGCCATGTGGCACGCCCGGGCCTCCCTCCCGGTAATCCTGTCGCTTTGGGCGGCCGGATCGTTGGGGGCGCAACAACCCTCCTTCGGCCCCCTCTCGTGGGAAGAGGGCGCCCCGCTCCAGCGGATCTCCCTCATGCCGATGATGGAGGGCGCGGACGTGACCGCGCCGGGCTCGGTCACGGCCGACCTCTGGCTCGGCTTCTCCAACATCTTCGAGCAGGATTCCACCGAGACCCACGTCCTTTTCCTGGACATGGAGCGGCTCCTGACGGCCGTGACGGTCCGCTGGGGCGCCTCGGAGCGGCTGGAGCTGGGAGGTCGGCTCACGTTCGAGACGACCGGCGGAGGCTTCCTCGACTCGTTCGTGCTGTGGTACCACGAGCGGCTCGGGTTCGGCCAGGCCAACCGGGACCGATATCCCAGCTACGCGTTCGGGGAGCGTCTCGCCGACGGACAGCGCGACCTCTTGAGGGACGGGGGCCCCCGCACGCTCGGCCTGGACGACGTGCGTGCGTTCCTCAAGTGGCGGGCGCTCGCCTCGGAGGACGGCAGGAGCGCGCTCTCGCTGAAGGCCGTCGGCCGCATTCCGTCCGACTCGAGACCCCTGGGGCGCCGAGGCTTGGACGGGGCGCTCGTCGGCCTCGGTCGCCTGGGCGTGGGATCCTGGTACCTGCATGGGATGCTGGGCGCGTCGACGGCGCGCGCCTCCCCCGAGCTCCGGGGCGTCGTCCGCAGCGGAGCGGCCTTCGCCTCCGTCGGGGTGGAGCGCTCGTTCGGGTCGAGCGTCGCAGGCGTGCTCCAGTACCAGATCTCCTCGCCTCTGCTGGTGGGCTTCGGTCACCGCGAGCTGGACGGGGTGGCGAGCAACGTCGTCTTCGGTCTGGCCGGCCGATGGGGTGATTCGTGGCGGTGGGACGTGGGCTTCCAGGAGGACCTTCCGGCCGACACGCCCGCCATCGACTTCACCCTGGGCGTGCGCGTGAGCCGGACGTGGCGGTGAGCGGAAGGGCCCGCTAGGCCAGGATCCCGCGCAGCGCGGCGAGCAGATAGTGCACGTTCGCCTCCCGCGCCCCGTACCCCATGAGGCCGATCCGCCATGCCTTCCCCTTGAGCGGGCCGAAGCCGCCCACGATCTCGATCCTGTGGTCCTCGAGGAGGCGCTTCCGCACCCGGGCGTCGTCGACGCCTTCGGGAATCATCACGCAGGTGAGCATCGACAGGCGATGCTCGGCCTCGCCGAAGAGCTCGAGGCCCAGCTCCTCGAGCCCGGCCTTCAGCAGGTCTCCGCAGCGCCGGTGCCTAGCCACGCGGGCTTCGAGCCCCTCCTCGGCGATCATGCGGAGCGCCTCGCGCAGGGCGTACACGGCAGGCCCGGGCGCCGTGTGATGGTACACGCGGTCGGAGAGCCAGTACTTCTCGAGGAGCTTGAGGTCGAAGTACCACGTGTCGGGGGGCCGCTTACGGGCCCCGATCACGGACCGGGCCCGCTCGCCCAAGGTGATGCACGAGATGCCGGCCGGACCTCCGATGCACTTCTGTCCCCCGCTGTAGCAGATGTCGATGAGGAGGTCGTCGACGGGGATGTCCGCACCGCCGAGCGAGCACACCGTGTCGACGAGGAAGAGCTTGCCCGCGTCCCGTACGAGTCGGCCGATCTCTGCGAGGGGCTGACCGACTCCCGAAGAGGTCTCGCCGTGCACGACGCCGACCATCTTCGCCTGCGGGTGCTTCTCGAGCGCGGCGGCGATCTGAGCCCCGCTCACCACGGAGCCGAAGTCGACCTCGACACGCACGGCTTTGCCGCCGTGCCGCTCGACGATCTCGGCCATGCGCTGGCCGAAGAACCCGTGGATGCCGACGATGACCTCGTCTCCCGGCTCGACCACGTTGCATACCGCGGTCTCCATGCCCGCCATTCCGGTCCCCGGAAGCGCGATGGTGAGCTCGTTGCGGGTCTGGAAGAGCCCGCGGAGCAGTTCCATGGTCTCGTCCATCACCGTGAGGAAATCGGGGTCCAGGTACCCGAGCACCGGCGCCGTCATCGCCTGCACCACGCGCGGGTGGAGGTTGCTCGGTCCGGGACCGAGGAGAACGCGAGGCTCGTGGACGAGCTGTCCGTAGCGGGTGTCGGGCACGGTCGGGTGTCACTCCGAGGTGGGTGCGACTCTCTTCGGAAGCCGGAGGATCGCCCGCGCTCGCACCCGGATCAATGGGGCCGGGCGGGGTCCGGGAGGTAGGCGCGTGCGTCGAGGAGGACGGGGAGGCCGCGCAGAAGGCACAGGGAGACGGCGAGGAGAACGGCCACGTGCGCGGCCGACTCCACGAGGACCACGTCGACCCCTGCGCGCCGCGCCGCCAGCTGCACACCGAGGAGCACGAAGGCCGCGAGCTTAGCCACTCCGTAGGCGTCCCGCATGAGCCGCGAGGCGGTCAGGAAGCGCGTCAGGCGGGAGCGCGCCATCGTCTCCGCACCGAACGCGGTTCGTCCGTGTGCGAGCGCCAGGCCTCGGGCGGCGTCCACGACGAGGCTGCGGGTCGCGACGACCAGAGGCACCCACAGCCCCACGAGGTGCACCACCGCGAACGTGATCCAGAGCACGTGCTCCACGATGCGGTCTGCCGTGATGTCGAGCACGCCCCCGAGCCGGGAAGCGACGCCGAGCCGTCGCGCGACCGCGCCGTCGAGGGCGTCGAGCGCGAGCACGAAAGGCACCAGGCCGACTCCGACCACGGCGGTGGCGGCCGTGCCCGAGGCGAGCAGCCCCGCCGACACGAAAGCGAGGATCACCCGCACGGCGACGATCATGTTCGGGAGGCGATACGAGCCCATTGAAGTCATGACGGAAGCTCGATCGCGCCTGGCCCCGAGCCCCATACGCCGAGCGACGTACCCTGTTTGTAACGCACGCCGCTCGCCCCGAGTCGAGCTTCCGGCAGTAGATTGCCTCGCGTGACCCAGCCCCGCCGCGCCACGCCAACCCGACCGAGCCCATGGAGCACCCGACCGCGATCCGCCCCGAGGAGCACGCCGTCTTCTCCGACGAGAAGATGGGCAAAGCCACGATCTTCCGGTCCGACCGGCTGCTCGTGGGTCTCAACGCCTTCGAGCCCGGTCAGGAGCACGCCCTGCACGCGCACGAGGGGATGGACAAGGTGTACCACGTGTTGACCGGGCGCGGCCGCTTCCTTCTGGACGGACGCGAGCTGGACATGGAGGCGGGCATGATGCTGGTCGCGCCCGACGGCGTCGGACACGGGATCCGCAACACGGGGGACGAGCGCATGGTCGTGCTCGCGATCCTCGCGCCCGCACCGTAAGCGCACAGATCCGGCGACCCACGCTCCGGTCGGAGGCGAGGAGCCACCCCACCCGCTCGTCAGCTCGCCGTGCCCGCGGTCTCCGCCAGGGCGTCGCCGACCTCGTCCCATTCCCCGGTGAGCCGCTCGACCTCTGCCCGTAAGGCGGCCCTCTCCTTCTCACGCTCGAGAACCTCTTCCGGCACCGTGCGGTCGTAGTAGCCGGGGGAGCAGAACTCTGCGTCGATCTCCGCGATCCGCACCTCGGCTTCCTCGATGCGCGCCGTGAGCTCCTCGAGACGGGCCTCGAGGCGCTTGCGCTCCCGCCCCGCGAGCGCCCCCGCCGCCGGCTCTCCGGAGCGCGGACCCTCAGCCTTCTTCTCCTTGGCCGGCCGCTCGGCCTTCGCCGACTTCCCCCCCTTCTCCTGCTTCGCCTTGAGCACGACCGAATCGACGTCCAGGTGGTCGTCACCCGTGAAGTGGACGTACTCCTCGTACGTGCCCTGGTAGTCGACCGTCTCGCCCGTCTTGATCTCGACGATGCGCGTGGCGACTCGGCTCACGAACCAACGGTCGTGGGAGACGAGGATGAGCGTCCCCTCGAACCTCTCGAGCCCCTCGACCAGGGCCTCGATCGACTCCATGTCGAGGTGGTTCGTGGGCTCGTCGAGCACCAGCACGTTCGGCTGTTCGAGCGCGAGGCGGCTGAAGATGAGACGCGCGGCCTCCCCACCCGACAGCGCGGAGAGCTTCTTCTGGCCGTCGTCGCCGGAGAAGAGCACGAGCCCCATCTGACCCCGGACGAATCCGCGGTCCTTGCCGGGGCAGAAGGTCCACAGCCACTGCTCGGCGGTCGTGTCGGCGGAGCCGATCTGCGCCTTGTGGTCCTGCGCGAAGTACCCGCGGTGGGTCTCGTACCCCCACTCGACCTCACCGGCATCTGCCTCGAGCTCGCCCATGCAGATCTTGAGGAGCGTCGACTTGCCGATGCCGTTCGGGCCCATGATCGCCAGGCGGTCCCCCCGCCGGACGAGCAGGTCGACCCCGTGCAGGACCTGCTTGTCGCCGAAGGCCTTCTTCACGCCGGCGATCTTGAGCACGTCGCGCCCGCTCGGACGCCTCTGCACGAACTTGAAGGTCGGGTAGCGGCGCGAGCTCTGCGGCAGCTCCTCGAGCTCGCTCGCCCTTTTCTCGATCAGCTTGAGCTTGCTCTGCGCCTGCCTGGCCTTGCTCGCCTTGGCACGGAAGCGGTCCACGAAGTCCTGGTGGTGCGCGATCTCCTTGGACCTCTGCTCGATCTCCTTCTCGCGCCGCTCCCGCTCGGTGGCCTTCGCCTGCACGAAGTCCGTGTAGTTGCCGTGATAGAGCGTCACGGTCTCGTAGTCCACGTCGAGGATCTTCGTGCAGACGTTGTCCAGGAAGCGGTGGTCGTGGGAGATCACCACGACCGGCCCCGAGAAATCGCGTAGGAACTTCTCGAGCCAACGGATCGAGAGGATGTCGAGGTGGTTGGTCGGCTCGTCGAGCAGCAGGACGTCCGGCGCGGACGCCAGGACCTGCGCGAGCAGCACCCGCAGCTTGTAGCCGCCGGAGAGCGTCGAGAGCGGACCGGCGTGGACCGCCGCGGGCAAGCCGAGGCCTTCGAGGATCTCCGCGGCGCGCGCCTCGGCGGTGTAGCCGTCGAAGCGCTGCACGGTCTCCTCGAGGCGCGAGAAGCGCTCGGCGTCGAAGCTCGTCGCAGCCTCCGCGAGCACCGCCTCCTTCTCGACCATGGCGTCCCACAGCTCCCGGTTCCCCATCATCGCCACGTCGAGGACGCGCTGGTCCTCGAACAAGTAGTGGTCCTGGCGGAGCACCCCCAGGCGTAGCTCTTTCGGGATCGAGACGCTTCCGGCACTGGCCTCGGTTTGGCCCGCGAGCACGCCCAGGAGCGTCGTCTTCCCGGAGCCGTTGGCGCCGACGAGCCCGTATCGCTCGCCGGGGTTCAGCTGGAACGACGCGCCCGCGAACAGCGTGCGGTCACCGTACTCCTTGGCCAAGCCGGAAACCGAGATCATGCGGGGAATGTCACTCGGGGGGGTGAGGGGTAGAAGGGGTCGCCGCTCGGTCGCGACCCCCGGGGGGCGCCGCTAGATTGGCCCGAGAGCAATCGTGAGCATGGAAGGGGAGGAAAGATGAGCAAGCCACGCGTGCTGGGGTGCGTCCTCGGCCTCCTGACCCTGCTGCCCGTGGGTACGGCAGCCCAGTTCCAGAACGTCGGGTCGCTCGACTTTCCCACCTCGGCGGCGGGGGAGGCACAACAACACTTCCTCCGCGGCGTGGCGATCCTGCACAGCTTCGGCTGGAAGCAGGCGATCGAGGAGTTCCAGGCCGCGCAGGCGATCGCGCCCGATTTCGCGATGGCGTACTGGGGCGAGTCGCTCGCCTACAACCATCCTCTGATCTCGCAGATGGACCCCACCGAGCCCCGCAAGGTGCTCCAGCGGCTGGCGCCGACGCGCGAAGAGCGCCTCGCCAAGGCGCCCACGCAGCGCGAGAAGGGCTTCCTGGTCGCGGTGGAGATCCTCTGGGGAGAGGGTGACCACGCGCAGCGCCGCATCGGCTACATGGACGCGATGGAGCGGCTCTACCGGGCGTATCCGGAAGACGACGAGGTCGCCTCCTTCTACGCGCTCGCGATGCTGAGCGCCGCGGTCACCGACACGGGGGAGCAGCCGCTGCTGGTACCGATGGCCGCCGCCGCCACCGGGGCCGAAGATCACGCAGGACACGCGGGCGCACCCGCAGGCGCCGCGGCCGAGCACGCGGGGCACGGCGCGACGGCCTCCGCCGCCCCCATGGCGCGCATGCAGCGCTCGATCGCGGGGCAGCGGGAGCGCCTTCGCGTCCAGGCGGGCGCGATCACGCTCGGCATCTTCGCGGACAACCCGAGCCACCCGGGTGCGCCGCACTACACGATCCACGCGTTCGACGACCCGCTGCACGCGCCCATCGCGCTCGACGCGGCGCTCGCCTACGCCGGCATCGCTCCGGCCGTGTCGCACGCCCGGCACATGCCGACGCACATCTTCATCCAGCGCGGCATGTGGGACCTGGTCTCGGGGCACAACCAATCCGCGTACGACGCCGCCCGCGACCTCTGGGAGCCGGGCGACGAGATGGGCGACGCGATCCACGCGGCCGATTGGGGCCAGTACGGTGACCTCCTGAGGGGCGACTACGCGAAGGCGCAGCTCTGGATCCGCCGCATGGAGACGATGGCGACGCAGGGCACCTTCCTCGGCCTCGCCGGAAGCGGCCCGGTCCAGCAGCGCGCGGTGGGCACGCTCGACCTCATGAAGGCCCGCTACACCGTCGAGACCGAGGAGTGGCAGGTGCTCCCTGTGACGCCCGAGTCGTCTCCGAACGAGCTGCTCGCCACCGCGCTGAGCGCCTACCACCTCGGGGACCAAGAAGCGCTGCGCTCCGCCGAGCAGGCGCTGGCGGGCCGGTCGCCTTCGGGCATGACCGCGATCATGCACCGGCAGGTCGGCGCGCTCATGCACGCGGCCATGGGCCACCCGGAGCCCACGATCCGGCTCATGAACGAGGCCGAGGCCGCCATCGAGGAGCTGCCGCCGCCGAACGGCGCGGCCACGCCGATCAAGCCCGTGCACGAGCTATTCGGGGAGCTGTTGATGGACCTCGGGCGGCCCGCGGAAGCGGCGCTCAAGTTCGAGGAGTCGCTGCAGCTCATGCCGAACCGTCCGCGCTCGCTGCTCGGGCTCGGCCGCGCGTACGTCGCGCTCGGTCAGCCGATGATGGCGGGGCCCTCGTACGAGTCCATCGCGGAGATGTGGGCGGGCAGGGAGTCGCTGCAGGGCATGCAGGAGGCACGCATGTTCTGGCGCATGCACCTCACGGACCGTGACCACTCGATGATGGGCATCATGGACTACGGTCGCATCGGCATGTAAGCAGCGTCCGTCGGCCGGCTCAGCAAAGCACGAGGTTGTCGTCGGGGTTACGGAAGTCGACGACGACGCCGTAGCCAAAGTGGATCTCGGAGCGGCCGTAGAGCCACGCGCCGAAGGAGACCGAGTCGGGCTCCCCCATGATGGCGCGCACCTCCTCGCGTGTGGTGCCGCCCCGAATGCACCCCGGGCCGCGCGGGGGCGGGCCGGGCTCGGCGGTGGCCGCGGCACCCGGCTCGTCAGCAGCCGCTGCGTCGGGCGACCGCGGGCGCTCCGGCTCCCCACACGCGCTCACCACCAGGAGCCCCCCGACGAGCCAGGCCGAACTCGCGCGGAGAACGGAGCGCGTCACTCCAGGTAGGTGTAGCCGACCAGGCTGTCGTCGAGGAAGCGACGGAAGCTCGCGCCCTCGGCCAGCGTGAGCCGCTCGGACTCGAGGCTGGCCTCGATGTCCTGCCGCAGCACCTGGCGGATCTCGTCCGGGTCGAACTGCACGTAGCCGAGCACCTCGCGTACCGTGTCGCCTTCCACGACCTCGTCGATGCGCCAGCGGCCGTCCGGACCGAGCGACACGTGCACCGCATGGGTGTCGCCGAGCAGGTTGTGCAGGTCGCCCAACGTCTCCTGGTATGCACCCGTGAGGAAGAAGGCCAGATAGTAGGGCTTCGCGGTGCCCACGCCGGGCTCCGACCCGTCCTCCGGCGCGTGCAGCTCGAGTGTCGTCTTCGGGCCCCACTCGCCGGGGAAGCGGTCGACGCGCCCGTCGGAGTCACAGGTGATGTCGGCGAGCACGCCGCGACGGTCAGGCTCTTCACCGAGACGATGGATCGGCATGACCGGGAAGACCTGCTCGATCCCCCACGTGTCCAGCAGCGATTGGAAGACGCTGAGGTTCAGGAAGTAGAGGTCCGCGAGCGCGTCGTGTAGGTGATCGAGGCCCTCCGGGAGGTCGTTCCCGTACTCGTCGAGCACGGCTCTCCCCATGGCCCAGAAGAGCTCTTCGACCGCGGCGCGGGCCTGCAGGTTCATGTAGCCGAGGCTGAAGAGGGTCGTCGCTTCGGCGAGCGCGTGCTCCACGTCGGCGTACGCTTCCAGGATGTCGACCTCGGCCCTTCGATGGTAGGCGTCGTGGGCGTCCAGCAGCGGTTGCGGCGGCTGCTCCTGCGCGAGCGCCCCGTCGACCAGCTTCGCATCCGGCTTGCACGGAAAGACGCGGCTCCCGATGACCTCGCAGATCAGGACGCTCGAGTGCGCGACGAGCGCCCGGCCCGACTCGCTCATGAGGTTGGGGACCGGTACACCCGCCTCGTCGCAGATCGACTTGATGCGGTAGAGCACGTCCGCCGCGTATTGCTCGAGCGTGTAGTTCATCGACGAGCCGGTCGCCGATCCGGTGCCGTCGTAGTCGACGCCGAGCCCGCCGCCGATGTCGAGGAGGTCGATGGGAGCACCGGCCCTCACGAGCTCGACATACAGGTGGGCCATCTCGCTGACCATCGCCTTGACCGCACGGATGTCGTAGATCTGCGACCCCATGTGGCAGTGGAGCAGCTTGAAGCCCGAGAGCATCCCGCTCCTGCGCAGCTGGTCGACCGCATGCAGGATCTCGCCGACGGTGAGGCCGAACTTGCCACGGTACCCCGACGAGCCGGCCCAACGTCCGACGCCCGCGGCGGCGAGCTTGGCGCGGATCCCGAAGCGGGGCACGACGTTGTGCGCCGTCGCCGACTTCTCGATCAGCTTCAGCTCGTGCGCCTGCTCCACGACCGGGAGGATGTTGCGCCCCATCTTCAGCGCGAGCGTCGCGATCTCGAGGTACTCCGCGTCCTTGAAGCCGTTGCAGACGAGCGGCATGCCGTTCATGCCCTTCGTGAGCGCGAGGCCGGCGAGCAGCTCGGGCTTCGATCCCACTTCGAGACCGAAGCCGAGCTGGTGGCCGAAGGTGCGGATCGCCTCGCAGACGTGGCGCTCCTGGTTCACCTTGATCGGGTACAGGCAGCAGTACGAGCCTTGGTACTTCAGCTCGGCGATGGCGTCGTCGAAGGCCTTCCGGATCTGCGACATCCTGTGCTCCAGGATGCCGGGGAAGCGCACGATGACCGGCGGAGTGAGGTCGCGGGCGGCCAGGCCACAGGCGACTTCGAAGAGGTCGATCGCGCGGGAGGGATCGCCGTCGGGGTAGACGGCCACGGTCCCCCGCGATGTGACGCCGAAGTACCCTGCCCCCCACTCCTCCACCCGGTAGATCTTGGCGGAGTCCTCCGGAGTCCAGATGCTCAGTTGGTCGGAGCGCACCCTCACCCCTCCTCCGGTGGACGACATCGGTACCTACCCATCCGCCAGCCCGATGCGTGCGCACTCCGCGGCCACCGTCAGGTAGCGGGCCACGCTCTCGGGGCCGACGACGAAGGGGTGCGGCAACTCGGGACGCTGCCCGTGCTCTGTGAGCGCGGGGAGCTTGGTGGTCGAGCCGTCGTACTGCGGGTGGTTGGACAGGATGACGTCGGCACCCGCGGCCCGGGCGATCTCTGCGAAGCGCTCCGCAGAGGCGACGTATGCACGGAACCACTCGTCCTCGTCGGCGTCGCCCATGAAGTTGAACGCCGTCCCGCCCCAGAGCGCCGCGACGTGCGGCTGGCCGCGGTCGGACACCGGGATGATCGACGACATCGTGCCGGGTGTGTGGCCGGGGGTGTGGTACATCACGATCCCGGTCCGGCCGACTTCGTAGCCGTCGTGTGCCTCGATGTCGCGCACCGGCTTCGGCCAGTCGCCCCCGGTGCGCTCCAGCAGGTCCCAGTCCTCCGACGCCATGACCACGCGCGCCCCGAACCGCTCCTGCAGGTAACGCGCGCCGCCTACGTGGTCACGGTGGGCGTGGCTCACGATCACGTAGCTGATATCCGCGGGATCGAGCTTCAGGTCTGTGAGGCCCCCGACCACGGCGGCCTCCACGGAGTAGTCGAAGAGCGGGTCGATGACGACGATGCCTTCCGGCGTCGTGACCGCCCAGGCGCTATACCGGGTCTGCCCGACCCAATAGAGGTTGTCGAAGACCTGCCACGGAAGCGCGTACCACCCGGGCCGCTCCGCGGCGCCGGATGGCATCGAGTCCGGCAGGTGCGCCGCCGGCGGCGCTCCCAGCGCCTCGGCCCCGGCGGTCTGCGTGCAGATGCGCTCGAATAGGGCGAGGTGCTCGTCGCCCGCCGCGGCCCGAGCGGCGGACACGCGCGCGGCCACCTGATCGATCGGTGCGTCGCCGCCCGCAGTGGAGCAACCGAGTAGGAGCCCGAGACTCGCCACGATGTGGCCAGCCCAGCCTCCGGCGCGGCAGGTACCGCGGGCCGAGTCCGTCAGTTGTCCCTCGGCTGCGGCACGAGCCGGATGTAGGGGAGCGGCTGCTTCCAGCCGGCG
>JBFGFY010000014.1:0-29619 GCA_041579355.1 Longimicrobiales bacterium
GATTCCTCGTGGGTGTACTTGCCGTGGATCACCGCCGTGAAACCGTCACGGGCGTATCCATCGACCCGCTTCCACACGTGGAGCACGGACCCACAGGTGGTGTCGACGAGGATGCAGCCGACGGCGCGCAGCTCACCGAAGTCGTGGATCGTCACCCCGAACGCGGGCAGGATCACCACGTCGTCCTCCGTGAGGGCGGAGAAATCGAATCGGCCCTCTCCGTCCGGGTAGAGGAAGCGGATCCCCATCTCCGTCATCCGCTGGTTCACGTGGGGATTGTGAATGATCTCGCCGACCAGGTAGATCCGCTTGTCCGGGAACTTGTGGACGGTCTCGTAGGCGTAGTCGACGGCGCGGTCGACCCCGTAACAGAAGCCGAACTCCTCAGCGAGGCGGACGGTCACGTCGCCGAACGTGTCGGTGTAGCCGCGCCCACGGATACGCTGGACCAACGCCGACTGGTATTCGGCGTCGATGAGCGGCTTGAGCTCCTTCTTGAGCCCGAAGCCTTTACGGAAGTAGGTCTGCTCGACGGTCACGGGAGTAAGCTACTCGGCCCCCCCGGGGGCAGGAACCCCGCAACGAGCGAGGTCCGCCCTGAATCTCTCGGGGTGGCAAGCGGGTAGTGCTCAAGATGAGGCTCCTCGGCAGGCTCGCGCTCCTATTCGTCGTCGTCCCGATCCTCGAGCTGGTGTTGCTCATACGGATCGGGCAGGCGGTCGGTCTTTGGCCCACGGTGGGCCTGGTGCTGCTGACCGGCGTGACCGGCGCGGCGCTCGCTCGCCTCGAGGGCATGCGGGTTCTCTTCCAGTTCCAGCGCGAGCTCGCCGCGGGGCGGATACCAGGTCAACCGCTGCTCGATGGCATCTCCGTGCTGGTGGGTGGGGCCTTTCTCCTCACGCCGGGCATCCTTACCGACTTCGCCGGATTCGCGCTGCTCCTCCCCCCGACGCGCCGGTGGATCCAGCGCCGGGTCCGGAAGCGCCTCGAGCGCGCGGTCCGCGAAGGCACGATCCACGTCGTGGCCATGGGCCCCGCCGGCATGGGAGCCTGGGGCTCGCCGGGAAGCATGGGCGGCCAAGGGGGCGGAAACGCCGGCCTCGACCCCTCCAAGGGAATCGTGATCGAGCCCGACGACCGCTGATGCGCTAGAGCGTCCTACACGTTCGCGAGATCCAGCGACGGCATGAGCCGCGCGGCCCTGCGGTGGCGTGTACGCTGCTCGAAAGCGTATGCGATCCTCAGGAGGACGCCCTCGCTCCAGGCGCGCCCGAAGAAGAGGATGCCGACGGGTAGACCGAACACGTAACCGTTGGGCACCGTGATGCTCGGGTAGCCGGCCACGGCCGCGGGGCCGGAAGCACCGGCGCTTCCCAGGTCCCGGTTCACTAGATCGATCTTCCAGGCGGGTCGCGTCGTGGGCGCTACGATCGCGTCCAAGCGGTGCTCCTCCATGAGCGCGTCGATCCCCTCGGCGCGTGACAGGCGCCGTGCGGTCTGGAGCGCCTCTTGGTACTCGGGGGAGTCGAGGCCGCCCAGCTCCACCGCCTGCTCGAACACCTCCTGGCCGAAGTAGGGCATCTCGCGCTCGGCGTTGGTCTCGTTGAACGCGATCAGATCCGCGAGCGTACCCATGCCGTTGGGTCGCTCCGAGGCCTGGAGATAGGCCTCGATGCCGGCCTTGAACTCGTAGAGGAGCACGCGGTAAGACGGCCCCGCGATGTCCTGCCGTGTCGCGAGCAGTGCCGGATCGACGATCGTCGCACCAGCGGCCGCCATGGCGCGGATCGACTCCTCCATGAGGTCGTCGACGGCCGGCTCGGTGCCGAAGTAGCTCCGCTCGACGCCGATGCGGGCCCCCCGCAGCCCATTGGGATCGAGGAACGACGTGTAGTCGGTTCCGGCGAAGCGCGCCGCCTCCGCCGTGGCAGCGTCCCGGGGATCGGGACCCGCGAGCACGCTCAGGAGGGTCGCCGCATCCCGCACGGTACGCGTCATCGGCCCGGCGGTGTCCTGCGACTGAGCGATGGGAATGATGCCGGTCCGGCTCACGAGCCCCACGGTCGGCTTGAGCCCGACGATCCCGTTCACCGACGAGGGGCACACGATCGATCCGTTCGTCTCGGTGCCGAGTGCCGCCGCGCAGAAGTTCGCCGAGACGGCCGCACCCGAGCCGGAGGAGGAGCCGCATGGGTTCCTGTCGACCGCAAATGCGTTCGCGCACTGACCACCGCGCGCGCTCCACCCCGAGCTCGAGCGGTTCGAGCGGAAGTTGGCCCACTCCGACATGTTGGCCTTGCCCAGGATGATCGCCCCGGCCGCGCGGAGGCGCGCCGCGGCCTCACTGTCGCGGGAAGCCACGTGACCGCGGAGCGCGAGCGAGCCCGCGGTGGTAGTCATCCCGTCCGCGGTGTCGAAGTTGTCCTTCACCACGATCGGGACGCCGTGCAACGGCCCACGCAGCGTGCCGGCGCGGCGCTCGTCGTCGAGCTGGTCGGCGAGCTCCTCCGCCTCGGGGTTGGTCTCGATGAGCGACCGGAGCCTCGGGCCGACGCGGTCGAGCGCTGCGATGCGCTCGAGGTAGAGCTGCGTGATGTCGGCGGCGCCGAGCTCCCCCGATGCCATGGCCGACGCGAGGTCGGACAGGCCTCTCTCCTCCAACTCGAACTCGGCGTCCACCCACCACGGGGCAGCTCCGTCGTTGCCGAAATCGGTGGGGGAGCACGCCGCTCCGGCGACGGCTGCGCCCGCGGTCCCAAGCGCGCCGAGCTTCACGAACTCGCGTCGAGTCAGATCCCGGTAGTCCATGGCAGGGAAGCTGCTTCGAGGGGTCCGAAGGGGGCAAGCGGGGGTCCCCTTTTTCACTTGGCTCCCGCCTCGCCCTTCGGATAGCTTGTCGCAATGAGCAAGGACACCGTCTTCCTGGAGCGTCTCCTCGACGCCGCCGGGCCCTCGGGCTTCGAAGTCCGAGCGGCCCGAGTGTGGCGGGAGGAGGCCGAGAAGTTCGCCGACGAAGTCCGCGTCGACGTGAGCGGAAACTCCTTCGCCACGCTGAATCCCGGGGGCTCGCCGCGTGTGATGCTCGCCGGGCACATCGACGAGATCGGGCTCCAGATCACACACATTGACGCCGAAGGGTTCCTATATGTCGCTGAGATCGGCGGCTGGGACCCGCAAGTTCTGGTCGGACAGAGAGTTGCGATCCTGACCAAGGCGGGCTCGGTGACCGGCGTGATCGGGAAGAAGGCGATCCATCTCATCGAGCAAGAGGACCGAGGGAAGGCCTCGAAGACGAAGAGCCTCTGGGTCGACGTCGGCGCATCGAGCCGGAAGGACGTCGACAAGATGGGGATACGGGTCGGGGACCCCATGGTGCTGGCTCAAGGGATGATCCGGCTGGGTAAGGACCGGATCGCGAGCCGTGCGATCGACGACCGGATCGGCGCCTTCGTGGTGCTGGAGGCTCTACGCCTGCTCGCGAAGGGGACGGGGAAGGGGAAAGGGAAGAAGAAGAACGGTGCGGCGGCAACCGCCGTCGCCACCGTCCAGGAGGAGATCGGCTACGCAGGTGGAGGTGCCCGGACGAGCGCGTACGCGCTCGAGCCCCGTGTCGCCATCGTGGTCGACGTGACCTTCAGTACCGACGTGCCCGACATCGACAAGAAGGAGCTGGGCGAGCACAAGCTCGGCGGGGGACCGGTCCTGAGCCGCGGCTCGGCGTCGCACGCCGGGGTCTTCGAGCTGTTGTCGGAGGTCGCGGAGGCCGAGGGGATTCCCTTCACCGTGCAGGCGGCACCCAAGGCGACCCGCACCGATGCGGACGGGATCTACCTCACGCGGCAGGGTGTCCCGACCGGCGTGGTCTCGATTCCGAACCGCTACATGCATTCGCCGAACGAGGTCGTGAGCCTGCAGGACGTGCGGAACGCCGCCAAGCTCATCGCCGCCTTCGTGCGGCGGGTGGGTCCGAAGACCGACTTCACGCTGCGCTGAGCCCAGGTCCCGGCTCCGCCGCGATCCGACCGGACCGCGGCACGTTGACGGCCTCCGCGGCTGCCTCTACCGTTCGAGCCCCGATTTACGCTCCTGAAGAAAACGGAAGAAACGTACATGTTGGATGCCGGCGACGTGGTCAGGGAGCTCCAGGACATGCGCGACGATGGGCACCTCTCGGACGCCCTGCTGCGGAAGGCCGTGCGCTCGATCAAGGTGGCCGACGACCGCTACGATTGGGTCGGGGTGTACCTGGTGGGCGAGGGTGAAGAGCTCTGGCTGCACAACTACGTCGGCGAGCCCACCGTGCATGCCAAGATCCCTTTGGGCACGGGGGTTTGTGGACGTGCGGTCGCGCAGCGTAGGAATCTCAACGTCAAGGACGTGAGCAAGGAGGAGAACTACCTTGCCTGCTCACCCGACACGAAGTCCGAGATCATGATCCTGATCCGCGCGGGCGACGACATCTTCGGGGGCATCGACATCGACTCGGACACGGCGGCCGCCTTCAACGAAGAAGACGAGATCGCCCTCATCAGCATCGCCGACAAGCTCGCCGAGCAGCTCGCCGCGGAGCGACGCTAGCAGCACTTCGCGGGGTGCCCGCCCATTTCTCGGCGAACGGCTAGCGCCGGCGGCCACCCGCGGCACCTGAGCGCAGGGAACGCCGGACCCTTCACACTCGACGGCACGCGCACCTACCTCGTCGGCCGCCGTGAGGTCGCGGTGATCGATCCGGGCCCGGACTCCGAGGCCCATGTAAGGGCCGTGGCCGTGGCCGTGAGCGTCGAGGCGCGGCGAGTGCAGATCCTCGTCACGCACGGACATCCCGACCACGCCCCGGCGGCGCGACCGCTCGCGTCGGCTCTGAACCAGGCCGGTGTTCCGGCGGAGATCGCGGGCCCTGCCGGACTGGAAGGCATCGACATACCTCTGGTCGGGGGTGACCGGGTTCCCACGGATGACGGTGAGCTCGTCGCGGTCGACACCCCGGGGCATGCGCGACTGCACCTCGCCTTCCACTGGCCCGAGCGCCGGGCGCTCTTCGTTGGCGACCTCCTGCTCGGCAAGGGAGACACGGTGTGGGTCGGCGAGTACGCCGGCTCCGTAGCGGATTATCTGCGAGCGCTCGAGCGCGTGCGCGCTCTCGAGCCGTCCGTGCTCTACCCGGCACACGGACCGCCGCTCGAGGACCCCTCCGAGGCGATCGACCGCTTCGTCTCACACCGCCGCGAGCGGATCCGACAGGTCCAGGAGGCGCTCGCGTCGGACCCCACGAGGTCTACCGAGGAGCTGCTCGCGATCGTGTACGGCCGGGAGCTGGCGGGACAGGCGCGCCGCGCCGCCCTCTTGTCGGTGGAGGCCCTCAGGGCGCACGTGGAAGGGGTTGGAAGTGACGCGTAGCGGCTTGGATCCCTGCCGCCGCAGGGGGTATCCTCGGACATGACCACGGCCGCCCTCGCCGCCCCGGTTCCCGCTGCCCTGCCGACGTCCCTCGTCCGGGCGCTCGCCGAGATCGTCGGGAAGGAGCACGTCCTGACGGATCCCAACCGGCTCGTCGTGTACGAGTCCGACGGTCTCACGGCCTACCGCGCGGCTCCCCGCGCCGTGGTGCTGCCGGGCTCGGGCGAAGAGGTGGCGGCGGTGGTGAGGCTCCTGCACGGAGAGGGAATCCCGGTCGTGCCGCGCGGCGCGGGGACGGGCCTCTCCGGCGGGGCGCTTCCGACTCCTGACGGAGTAGTCGTCGGGACGGCCCGTATGAACCGCATCCTCGAGGTCGACGTCGAGAATCGTTTGGCCCGGGTCCAGCCTGGAGTGATCAACGCCAGGCTCACCGAGGCCACCCGCCCGCACGGGCTCTACTACGCCCCCGACCCCTCTTCGCAGAGCACGTGCACGCTCGGTGGCAACGTGGCCGAGAACTCGGGTGGCCCGCATTGCCTCAAGTACGGCGTGACGACCCGGTACGTGACCGGCCTCACGGTCGTCCTGGCAGGCGGCCGGATGGTGCGCCTCGGAGGGGCCGCGCGGGGCGGCGAGGTCCCTCTCGACCTCGTCGGACTCTTCGTCGGCTCGGAGGGATGTTTCGGCATCGCCACCGAGATCGAAGTTCGCCTCCTCCCCGTCGCAGAGGGTGTACGCACGCTGCTCGGGATCTTCGAGACCATGGAGCAGGCCGGGCACGCGGTCACGGCGATCATGGCCGCAGGGCTCGTGCCTGCCGCGGTCGAAATCGTCGATCAGGCGACGATTCTGGCCGTCGAGGCGAGCGTGTACGCGGGTGGCTACCCGACGGATGCGGGCGCGGCCCTCGTCGTCGAGTTCGACGGCACGGAGGCCGGCCTGGATGCCGAGGCCGACGAGGCCGAGGCGTGCTGTCGGGCCGCGGGCGCGCGGGAGGTGCGCCGGGCCAGCGACCCGACCACGCGCGCCGCGCTCTGGAACGGCCGCAAGAAGGCCTTCGGTGCGATGGGCCGAATCGCCCCCGACCTCCTGGTACAAGACGCCACTGTGCCGAGAACTCGTTTGCCCGAAGTGTTGGCCAAGATCACGGAGATCGGGGAGCGTTACCGCCTCAACGTCGCGAACGTCTTCCACGCGGGCGATGGCAACCTGCATCCGAACATCCTGTTCGACAGGAACGACCCGGACGAGCTCGAGCGCGTCGAGCGCGCCTCGAAGGAAATCATGACCTTGTGCGTCGAGGTCGGGGGCACGATCACCGGGGAGCACGGGGTGGGCGTAGACAAGCGGGGCTACATGCGGCTCGTGAACGGTCCCGAAGAGATCGCCACCATGGCGGCCGTGAAGCGCGTGTTCGATCCACACGGTCTCTTCAATCCGGGTAAGGTCCTGCCGGACCCCGACGAGGACCCGGCGTGAACCCGAAGCGATCGGCACCGGGAACGCACCCGGCATCGTCCGGCGGCGCCCAATGACGCCGACGACCTCTCTAGCGGATATCTTGCCGCACGAAGCTCTGGCGACGGGGGGCAGCCGGCTCGGTAGCACGACCGGGGTGCTGGCTCCCGAGGCGATCGTGCGTCCCGAGTCGACCGAGGAGGTGGCAGCCACGCTAGGTTGGGCGGCCGCCGCTGGCGTAGCGGTGCTTCCCTTCTTTTCAGGCAGGCGGTTGGGAAGGCGGGCGTTCGAGGGCCGCCTCATCTTCCTCGTCACCGATCGCCTACGCGGGATCGAGATCTACGAGCCCGCCGACCTCACGCTCACGGCTCGGGCCGGCACACCGCTCGCCGCAGTTTCGTCCGCGCTCGCGGCGAACCGTCAGTGGCTTCCCTTCGATCCGCCGTTCGTCGACGACCGCTCCCTCGGGGGCTTGGTCGCCACAGGCGAGTCTGGCCCGACCGCGGCCGCCTTCGGGGAGCTTCGAAACCACGTCCTGGGAGCCACGCTGGTGACCGGCGAGGGTCGCGTGCTGCGCCTCGGCGGGCGGGTCGTGAAGAACGTGGCCGGATTCGATCTACTCAAGCCGGTGGTGGGGAGCCGCGGAAGGCTCGGTGTGATCACCTCGGTGTGCCTGCGCGCTTTCCCCGTTCCTACCGAGGACCGCGTGCTCGTGCTGCGCGCGGACCGCGTGGCGGATCTGGCCGCGGCAGCCAGCGCCATCCGCACGGCCTCGCTGCTCCCGGTCTCATCGGTGCTCATCTCGCCGGCCGACGTGCTCGGAGCCGGAGCGGCTCTCCTCGTGCGCCTCCAGGGAGCGCGGCCCGCGGTCGATGCGGATCAGCGCACGCTCGAGGCACACGCGGGAGTCACCTTCGAGCGAGCTTCGGACATGGCTGCGACGCTGCGGACGGCGAGGGACCACGCTGCGAGCGGCCCCGCCACCTTGGGGGTCTCCGTACTCCCCTCGCGGCTCGCTCAGGCGCTCGAGGCGGTGGCCGACCTCCTCGGTGACGTGCCGGTCGCCGCCGACACCTACCTCGGGAAGGTTCGTGTCGCGGTCCGGGACGCCGAGCCGGCGGCAGCGCATAAGTTGTGCGAGCGTGTGCAAGCGCTCGGCGGTGCCCTTTCGGTTCGCGTCGGCGATCGCGCCGACGCGGCGACCGCAGAGCTCTCGGCAGCGGCCTCCCCCCCGTCGCCCGACGAGGCGGCGCTCGTGGCCGGACTCGACCGCGTCTTCGATCCGAAGGGGGTGTTGCGGCCTTGCCGGCGTTGACAACCGGAACCCCCCTTCCGGTGGAGCTCGCCGAGGCCCTCGAGGCCCAGCGCGAGCGGTTGCTCCCGTGCGTGCACTGCGGATTCTGTCTACCCGCGTGCCCCACGTACAACCGCCTCGGGGACGAGAACGATTCTCCGCGTGGACGCCTGCACCTGATGAAAGCCGTGGTCGAGGGCCGCCTCGACGCCGCGTCCGACGCGTTCCGCACGCACATCGACCGCTGCCTCGGATGCCGGGCGTGCGAGCCGGTGTGCCCGTCCGGTGTCGAGTACGGCACGCTGCTCGAGCTGGCGCGGCACACGGCCGCGAGCCGCGCCCCGCAGGGGCTCCTGACTCGTCTGCTCCTGTCCGTGATGGCCTCGCGGCCTCTTCGAACGGCAATCTTCCTGGGCGGGCGCATGCTACGCGCCACAGGGCTCGCCTCTTTGGCCCTACGAATCGTACCGAGCGTCGGCCCACTCCGGAGCGCTCGGCTGGGTCTCGCCATGCTCGCCGCCACCGCCCCGTGGCGTCCGCCAACCGCCCAGTCGGTCGGGATCCCGTCACCTAGGGCGCCGCAGGTTGTGCCGGGCACGTCGCCCGGCCGCGTCGGCGTGTTGACCGGGTGTGTTCAGGATGGCCTCTATGCCCACGTGAACGCCGCCACCGTCCGGACGTTGGAGGCAAACGGGTTCGAGGTGGTCGCCGTTAAGGGTCAGGACTGCTGTGGGGCGCTCCACGCCCACGGCGGGGATCTCGACCGGGCGCGAGAGCTGGCGCAGGTGAACGTGGACGCCTTCCTCGCGGCGGGTGTCGACCTCGTCGCGGTGAACGCCGCGGGCTGCGGCGCCGCGATGAAGGAGTACGGGACCCTCCTGGCGAACGACGCGGGATCCCGCGAGCGCGCCCGCGACCTGGCCGAACGCGTCCGCGACGTCACGGAGCTGCTCGCGTCAGTCGGTCCGCGCCCCGGAGCCGAAGTCGCCTGCTCGGTCGCCTACGACCACCCGTGCCACCTGCTGCACGCGCAGCGCGTGGAGCGCGCGCCGCTCGACGTCCTGGGAGCCGTACCCGGTGTCGAGGTCCGTGTCGTGGCCAACGCGGCCGAGTGCTGCGGTGGAGCCGGCATCTACGGGATCACACATCCGGAGTTGGGTGGCAGCATCGGGCGGGACAAAGTCGCCGCCGTTCGCGCCGCCCGGGCGGACGTGGTCGCCACTCCGAACCCGGGGTGTATGATGCAGATCGGCGCGGGGCTGCGTCTGGAGAGGGCCGCCGAGAGGGTCGTGCACCCCGTGGAGCTGCTCGACGAGAGCTACCGGCGGGCGGGTTACTACGCAGACGAAGGCGGGCGATGAGCGACCAACGCGCGCGAGCTCTGCTCGAGCAGGTCGAGTCGCGGCGCCAGGCCATGGTCGACTTTCTGGTCGACATCGCTTCGCTCGAGTCTCCGACCGACGTGCCCGAGTCTCAGAAGGCCGTTCAGAAGCAGCTCTCCGACGCGCTCGACCGCCGCGGATACGTCGTTCGGCGAATCCGGGGGCGCCGCACCGGCGACCACCTCTACGCTCGCCCGCGCCGGCGAGAGCGTGGTCGACCCGGCCAACTCCTCATGGGACACACCGACACGGTGTGGCCGGTCGGGACGCTCGACGCCATGCCGGTACGGGTGGAGAACGGTCACGTTCGTGGACCCGGGACCTTCGACATGAAGGCGGGCCTGGTGCAGGGGATCTTCGCCCTCGAGGCGCTCGACTCACTCGGTCTGGAGCCACCGGCCACACCGGTGTGGCTCATCAACTCCGACGAAGAGATCGGGAGTCCCGAGTCCAAGCGTTGGGTCCGGCGCGTGGCGCGCAACGTGGTGCGCACCTTCGTGCTCGAGCCCGCGTACGGCCCCGACGGACATCTGAAGACCGCCCGAAAGGGCGTCGCGAGGTTCCGGATCACGGTGCGCGGCAGGTCGGCGCACGCCGGGCTCGATCCGACGGCAGGCGCCTCGGCGATCGTTGAGCTCTCGCACGTCATCCAGAAGCTGCATGCGCTCACGGACCTCGATCGCGGGACCACGGTCAACGTGGGCACCATCCGCGGCGGTACACGCGCGAACGTGATCGCGGCGGAGGCCTCGGCCGAGGTGGACGTGCGGGTGTCCACGATGGCCGACGCCGAAGTGGTCACCCGGGCCATCCAGGCGGTACGGCCGGAGACGCCGGGCACGACCATCGAGATCGAGAGCGGCATCGAGATCCCTCCGCTCGAGCGCACGGGGCGCAATCGTGTGTTGTGGACGGAGGCGCGCGCGGCTGCCCAGCGCATGGGGATCACCCTCGACGAGTTCACCGCCGGCGGGGGCTCGGACGGCAACACCACGAGCCAATTCACCGCGACGCTAGACGGCCTGGGAGCGATCGGCGACGGCGCGCACGCGTTGCACGAGGCCGTATCGATCGATGGAATGGTCGAGCGCGCGGCGCTTCTCGCCGAGCTCCTCATGCTCCCGGTGGACCGAGAGAGATGAGGATCGAGCGCGCCGTCCTACGGGAGGTGCCGCTCGAGCTGAAGAAGCCGTTCCGGACGAGCCACGGTCCGGTACGGCGGCGGCGCGTGCTCCTGCTCACGTTGCAGGGAGAAGGACTCGAAGGGTGGTCCGAGTGCGTCGCGGGCGTCGACCCTTCCTATACCGCGGAAACGGTCGACACGGCGTGGCACGTGCTCACCGACTTCGTGCTTCCACGGGTGGTCGGTCATTCGGTGCAAGGGCCCGAGCAAGTGCTGCGCCCCGTCGAGTGGGTGCGGGGTCACCCCATGGCCCTGGCCGCTCTCGAGATGGCGGCATGGGACCTCGATGCGCGCTGCGCGGGCGTGTCCTTAGCGGCGAAGCTGGGAGGGGAGCGTACGGAAGTTCCGGTCGGAATCAGTCTGGGGCTCTCTACCTCGCGCGCCGAGCTCCTCGAGGCCGTCGGCTCCGCGCTCGACGAAGGGTACGAGCGGGTGAAGTTGAAGATCGAAAGGGGTCGCGAGCACGACATCCTCTCGGCCGTCCGCGATCGCTTCCCGAAGGCCACACTCTGGGCCGATGCGAACGGCGCGTACACCCTCGCCGACACCGGCCGCCTGCGAGCGCTCGACGCGTTGGCCCTCGGCCTCCTGGAGCAGCCGCTCGCGCACGACGACTTCCTCGACCACGCCCGGCTCCAGAAGGAGCTCGAGACGCCGGTGTGCCTCGATGAGTCGATTCGCTCCGCGCGGGATACCGCGCTGGCACTCGAGCTCGGTAGCTGCCGCGTCGTGAACCTGAAGCCCGCTCGTGTCGGCGGTCACGCCGAGAGCCGGCGCATCCACGATCTGCTCAGGGGCTCGGGGACGCCCCTCTGGTGCGGGGGCATGCTCGAGACCGGGATCGGGCGTGCGCACAACCTGGCGCTCGCGTCGCTGCCCGGCTTCTCGCTCCCCGGCGACATCTCGGCGAGCGGCCGCTATTGGGAGCGCGATATCGTCTCCCCGGAACACGAGGTGCGGAGCGGCACCATGTGCGTGCCCGCCGGGCCCGGAATCGGAGTGGCCGTGGATCTCGAGCGCATCGAGGCGCTCACCTCCCGGTCGGCCGCCTATCCTTGAGGCCCGGCGTCCCGGCGGGCGGAACCGCGCCGGGTCAGGCCGTCACTTTGCGCACGCACCAGGGGCAGTAGCGCCAGCCGCGCTGTACCGACGCCCCACACGTGCACCGACGGTGTCTCGGATGCCCGCAGTCCGGGCACGCGAGTGCGCCGAGCGGGACGCCCCCGTGACACGCCCGACAGGGCACCGTCCCCCCCTCGGCGGCGTGGAGCAGCCGGGTGATCTCATGGGGTGTGGTGAGCCCAGCGGCGACCGCGCGACGCGCGTCGGAGTCGAGGGTGCCCATGCCGCTCTCCCTTGCCAGGCGGCGCAGCTCGGCCGACGAGCCGCCCCTGGAGACCTCATCCCGGATCGCGTCCGAGAGCGTGAGCACCTGATAGACGCCGGTACGCCCGCGGTACCCGTCCCCGCAGGCCTCGCAGGACCGCCCGAAGCACGGCGAACAGATACGTCGTACCAGGCGCTGCGCCACGACGCCGGACAGGCCGCCCGCAACGAGGAACGGAGGCACGCCCATGTTGAGCAGGCGCGTGACCGCCCCGGGGGCGTCGATCGTATGAATCGTCGAGAGGACGAGGTGGCCGGTGATCGCTGCCGTCATGGCGATCTCGGCGGTCTCCCGGTCCCGGATCTCCCCGATCATCACCACGTCCGGATCCTGACGGAGGACGGCGCGAAGCGCCTCGGCGAAGCCGAGGCCGGCGCGCCGGTCCACCTGGATCTGGCTGGCTCCGGAGAGCCGGTACTCCACCGGATCTTCGAGCGTGACCACGTTGCGGCTCTCCCGGTCGAGCTCGGAGAGCGCCGCGAACAGCGTCGTGCTCTTGCCGCTTCCCGTCGGGCCTGCGGCCAGCACTACACCCTCGCCACGGGACACGAGCCGCCGCAGCGCACCGAGGTCCTCCGGCGCCATGCCCAAGCCATCGAGAGAGCGAGGCGCGGCATCGGAGTCCAGGATCCGCGCGACGGCCTTCTCGCCGCCGTTCACAGGCAGCGTGCTCACACGCAGCGTGAGGCGGCGACCCCCGTGCTCGATCGGAATCCGGCCGTCCTGGGGGCGGCGTCGCACGGAGATGTCCATTCCGGCCATCACCTTCAGGCGTGAAAGGACCGCCCGGCGCGATGCGGCCGGCAGGTCGAGCGTCTGTCGCAGAACGCCGTCGATCCGGAGTCGAATCCGTACGTCGCGCCCCGTCTCCTCCACGTGGATGTCGCTCGCGCCGTCGTCGATCGCGCTCCGCAGGATCCGGTCCACCAGGCGTACCACGGGCGCGCGACGGGTGGCGCGCTCCAGCTCGGCGCGGTCGACGCCCGTGGCGTCCGCTCGTAGCTCAGCCGGCAGTGCCTCCACCAGCTCCGCGAGGTCACCTCCGTAGTGGACTTCTATGCCGTCGAGCACGGAGTCGGGGGACGCGACCACGATCTGCACGCGTCGCCCGGTTTGGAATTGGAGGTCGTCGACGGCCGCCAAGTCGAGCGGGTCGGCCATCGCCGCGCGGAGCGAGCGCGCAGTGACACCGAGTGGCAGCAGCAGGTGCGCCCGCACCAGCTCCGCGCGCACGGCCTGGATCGCCTCGCGCTCGGCGGCGAGCGGGGGCGGCGCGTAGCCGAGGCCCAGCTGGGTCGCCAGGCCTCGTGCGACGTCCTCGGCGCTGATCCGCCCTGCGCGCACGAGCGCCTCGCCCAGACGCTCGCCGCGCTGGCGCTCCCGCGCGAGGGCCTCCTCGAGCGTGGCCCCGTCGAGGCAGCCCGCCTCCACGAGCAGCTGACCGAGAATCTTGGGCCGCGTCGCCATGCCCGGCACGTTGCGTGCCCGGCGCGGGCGACAGGATGGTCAGGTGAGACCGACGCCGAGTAGCTCGAGCACGAAGGGAGTCACCTGACGGAGGTCCGAGAGCTCGGCCGCGCGATCGGCGCCGGGCCCGGCGGCCATCCCGAGGGCAGGGTTGCGGGTATGTCCTACGCGGACGTCCTCGAGGTTGCCGTGGTCGCTCACCGTAAGCACCAGCGTATCTGCGTCGATCGCCTCGAGGACGCCGGAGAGGAAAGCATCGACGCGCTCCACGGCGGCCACTGCGGCGGCCATGTCTCGCTCGTGACCGGCTGTGTCCGTGGCGTAGTGCGCGTAGAGGGTGAAATGTGCTTCGCGACTGATCCGCGCGAGGTTCCGTCCCGCTGCCTCGGCCGTGACCTCGGGGACGGAGCGATGGCCCAGATGCCTCCGCCAGCCGTCGTTCACGATCTCGCTCGATACGGCGGCGCCTTCCGCGAGCGCCTCCTCGTGGCGGTCCAGCACGCCGGCCCCGCGCGCGGCGAGCGGAGGCCCCGCGATCCGGCGTCCCCCCCGGGCTCCGGGCCACCCGCGCGGGTAGGCGTTCGCGAACGCCACGGAGCGCCCCTCGTCGGCTGCGCGGCGCAGGACGCTGCGTTCCTCTACGAGCGGACGGAGACGCACGGGTGTCCACGGCCCGAAGTGACGTCCGTAGATCTCCGCGGCGCTTTCACCGGTCAGCAGCGCGGCCTGTCCGGTCCCGCTCTGAGGCGTGCCGTCGACGTCGAGCGTTGCCTCGAGCGGAAACGTGTGGCCCAGGGGTCCCCGCAGTCGCGGCCGCTTGCGTGCCGGTGCGATCCCGCCCGTGAAGCCCTCGAGCGCGGGAAGCCGCGCGCGTGCGAAGGGGTTCACCTCCGGATCGTCTTCCCCGATTCCGACGCCGTCGAGGAAGACCATGAGGATGCGCTCAGGCTTGTCCCTCAGAGGCTCGCCTCCCACCCGGACGCCGGCTGGGCCGGCCGACCCGCTACGTCGCGACGCTACTCGGCTGGGCGCAGGTCCATGGTGACCTGCACCTGAACATGACCCATGTCAGCTCGGTCCCGCAGCGCGTCGCGCACCCGTGGCTCGAGCTTCTGATAGGCCGCGAGGATGCCGGTCCGAAGCTCCTTGCGGAGCACCTTGAGGGCGTTCACGTCGGCGCGGCTCGTCTTGGTCTCCTTCTTGGCATCCGCGATCTGGTACGGCTTGATCTCGAACGGCGACACGCCGACGTCGTCGAAGCGGTCGTGGTCGAGGTACTGGACCGAGATGCTCACGTCCCCGCGAGCGTGGTGGTGATGGATGTCACCCACGGCCTGGAAACGGGACGCGAGCCGGCCGAGCTCGGTGCGCTGAGCTGCTTTGGTGTAGGCGCGCTCGAGAATGGAGAAGATCCTCTTGAGCCGCTCGGTCGTGGTGGCGTCCAGATCAGGGATCTCGGTGTCGAGGTCCCGCCCCATCGCCTGCCGGTCGACGTACAGCCCTGCGCTCTCCGCGTCGCGGTTCCTCGCCCGATCGATGTTCTCGAGGATGCGGTCGGGGTTTGTCCGGTAGCTCATAGGCTGCTTCGCTTCGTCGTCGGGTGACGTCCCCCGGCTTCGAGCGAACCCGGGAGGGCTTTGACGATACCAGGTCGGTTATCGCCGGCCAAGGGTGTGCCCTGGCGGGATCGTTTGGAAGGTTCCGCAGCCCTCGGGCGTAGGCTACACTGTCGCATCGACCCGACGGACCTCGGTGTCGGGCGAGGTCGCGCCGCCCCTGACGGGCGTCGCTCTGTCAAGGAGGCTCGGATGCGTGCACGGCTCGCGGATCACGTCGTGTGGGCGGCCCTGCTCACGACCTCGCTGGCGGTTGCCGCCTGCGGGCCCGGCTCATCGGCGCCGCCCGCACTCGCCTATCGCGTCCCCGACCCGGCCAACGTGCAGTACGACGCCGCGGACACCCTCGCGATCGCGATCAATGCGCTCGGGCAGACGCTCACGCTGGACGTCGGCAGCACCGCGCTCTACGACGTGGGGTTCACGCGCAGCGGGGACGGGATTCGGGCCACACTCCGGGTGCGAGACCTGCAGGCAGACGTGAACGTGCCAATGGTCGGCCCGATGCGCGTCGACGAAGCGATCGTGCAGGGCGATCTCGTGGTGGAGGTGAGTCGCCGGGGCGACGTCACGATGCTCCAGTCGCCGCAGGTGGAGGAGGCGGCGAGCGCCTTCTTCGCCGGACCGTCGATTGCCCACTCCTTCTTCCCGGGCTTGCCCGGGACCGCGGCGAGCGTGGGCGACACTTGGGTGGACACCGTCTCGTTCTCGGAGGACGGGAATACCGGGGAGTCGACCCAGCGGTCGATCACCACGTACACGCTCGTCGGTGACACGGTGGTGTCGGGTCGGTCGCTCGTCCGGGTCGCGCTCACGGGCACCACGGAGATGCGGCAGACGATGTCGCTCCAGGGCGCGGCGATCCGGCAGGAGACCGACCTCGAGGTCCAGGGCCACGTCCTCTGGGATCAGCAGCGCGGCCTTTTGTTCGAGCGCAGCACGGTGAGCCGCGGCACGGGCACGGTCCGCGCCGAGGCGTTCCCGGCTCCCTTGCCTACTCGCGTCGAGGCTCGCTCGCGAGTGAGCCTGCGGGCTCGTTGAGCCCTGCGGAGGTGATGCCGGACAGCGAAGGGGGACTTGTCGGGACGGTGCACACGGCACTGCCGCGCCGTCTCCTCGACACGATCTTCAGCCCGGCGAAGATGGTGCGCGAGGTCGCCGAACAACCGCGCTGGGTGGGCGCGCTCCTGGTCTGCCTCGCGCTCGTCGCCTTCTCGACCTGGCTGATCCCCCCGGAGCTGTTCGCGGAGGCGCAGCGGCGCGCCGCGCTGGAGCGGGGAGTCGAGTTCCCCCCGCTCACCGACCGCACGCTCCGCACGTTCCACGTCATCGCGGTGGTGGGCGGCGCGGCGGCGTTCGCCGTCATCGCCTTCCTGCTATCGGGGCTCTACACGCTCATCTTCGCCTTCATCCTCGGGGACGAGGGCCGCTACACGCAGTACCTGGCGGTGTTTGCGCACGCCTCCGTCATTCCGGCCCTCGTCTCGGTCCCTCTCGCGCCTCTGCGGATCGCGACGGGAGACGCTCAGTTCTCGCTCAGCCTCGCGAGCTTCGCGACCTTCCTGCCGTCCGGTTACCTGCTCAACGTTCTGCGGCTCATGGACCTCACGCAGATCTGGGCGACGCTCGTGATCGCGCTGGGAGCGGGTGCCATCGACAGGAGGAGGAGCTTCGCGAGCGCCTCGGCCGTGGTCCTCACGATTCTCCTCGGCTTCGCCCTGGTGGTTGCTCGCTTCCTTCCCGCCTGAGCACGCTCTTGCCGCCCCGTCCAGGGGGGCCCTATCTAGTAGCCCGCACCTCCCCGCCCGCCACCCGAGCGCGACGTCATGAAACGTAGGCACCTGACCTTCCTCGGCGCCGTCGTTTTCTCGGTGGCGGGCCTGGCGCGCTGCGCCCCGGGCGACCGCCCGGATATTCTCGCGCTCGCCACGGCGGGTACCGGCGGCGTCTACTACGTGCTCGGTGGCTCGATCGCCGAGGTATGGAGCCGTGACGTGCCCGGCGTGGTGGCGGTCGCGGAGGTCACCGGTGGCTCCGTGGAGAACCTGAGCTTGCTCATGACCGGGCAGGTCGACGTCGCCTTCTCGATGGGGACGAACGCGCTCAACGCCTACCAGGCAGAGGGCTCTTTCGTGGGTCGTGAGCCTGCCCGGGTCCTAGGACTGGTCGCGCTATATCCGAACGTGCTCCAGCTGGCGACCGTCGAAGGGAGCGGAGTGACCCGGCTGCAGGACCTCGCGGGGCGGCGCGTGTCGGTGGGGGCCCCGGGAAGCGGCACCGAGTTCGGCGCGCGTACGCTGCTCGAGGCGAACGGGTTGGACTACGAGGACCTGCAGGCGCAGCGGCTGAATTTCAACGAGACGGCGAACGCGCTGCGGGACGGTACGGTCGACGCGGGGTTCTGGAGCGCGGGTCCGCCCGTGAGCTCGATCATGGATCTCGCGACGGCCCGGCCGGTCCGGATGATCCCGCTCACGGCGGAAGAGGTGCGGCGAGCCGCCGCGGCGGACCCCACACTTCGCCGCGACACCATTCCGGCGCAGTCGTACCGGGGACAGGATACACCGGTCGAGACGCTAAGCACGCCGAACCTACTCGTGGTGCGTGCGGACATGGCGGAGGAGCTCGCGTACCAGCTCGCGGCTACGCTGCTCGGGGCGCGAGACCAACTCGCGAGCGTGCATCCCGTCGCGAGGCGCATCTCGGCCGAGTACACGCTGGCCGTCTCCCCGATTCCCCTCCATCCTGGAGTGGCGCGGTACCTGCGGGAGGCGGGCCACGAGGTGCCGGAGCACCTGATCGCTCGGTGAGGGGCCGCTTATCTCGTCGCCAGGTCGCGCCGCGGCCGTGAGCGAAGGCGCGTCCGCCGCCCCCGCCTCGTTGGAGGCTCCGAGCCGCCGCGACCTCGGTCTCCCCGCGCTCGCCGCAGGGACGTTCGTCCTGCTCGCCGTCGCGCTCTCTTCGTTCCAGCTGGTCGTCTCGATGCGCCCCGTTGGGCTCTTCTACGAGCGCGGCGTCCACCTCGCCCTCGTGGAAGTGCTGGCATTCCTCCTGTTCCCCTGGCCCGGGCGACACCTGAGGAGTGGAGCGCGCTGGCTCGCAGCGTGGCTCATCGACGCCCTCCTGATCGCGTCGGCTATCGGGACGGCACTCTACCTGACCGTCAACCTGGACGCCATCGTCGCGCGGGCCGGCTTCCCGAGCCCGCTGGACGTGGCCGCCGGGGTCATGGCCACCGTCACCCTGCTCGAGGCGAGTCGCCGGGCGCTGGGCTGGCCCATCGCCTTGATCGGCCTCCTCTCCATCGTGTACGCCTACGTGGGCCCCTTCCTGCCGGGCGTGCTCCGTCACGGTGGCTACAGCACGGGGCGCCTGGTCGGGCAGCTCTACCTGGGCCAGGAGGGCATCTACGGCATTCCCCTCGGGGTCGCGGCGAGCTTCGTCTTCATCTTCATCCTCTTCGGCGCGCTGCTCGAGGTCACGGGCGCCGGGCAGTTCTTTATGGACCTGGCGTACGCGCTCACGGGCCGGCAGTCGGGTGGCCCTGCAAAAGCAGCGGTCCTGGCCTCGGCGGCCCTGGGGTCCGTGTCGGGGAGCGCGATCGCCAACGTGGTGACGAGCGGAGCGTTCACGATTCCGCTCATGAAACGCGTCGGCTACCGAGCGGAGGAAGCCGGGGGCATCGAAGCCGCCGCGAGCACCGGCGGACAGGTTCTCCCCCCGATCATGGGTGCGGGCGCGTTCCTCATCGCCGAGTACACGGGTCTTCCGTACCTCGAGATCGTGCGCGCCGGGCTGGTTCCGGCCCTCCTCTATCTGGGAACGGTCTTCGTGTTCGTGCACCTGGTCGCGGTCGCGCGCGGCATGCAGGGGCTCCCCGCCGCGGAGCTCCCCCGTCTCGGCCCGACCCTCGCCCGCGGCTGGCACTATCTGGTCTCGTTGGTGGTGCTCGTAGGCGCCCTGCTGATGGACCTCTCCGTGGCGAGAGTCGGGTTCCTCTCGTGCGTCGCCGTGGCCGGGCTCGCTACCGCTCGCGCTCTCTGGGACCGGGCGCGTGCGGAGCCGCCGACGCGCTCGCCCGGGAGGCCTTCCGTCGAGCGCGTGGACCGCTGGGTTCTACGCGGCGCCACCCGCGTGGTGGACGGGTTCGTGGTCGCCGGCCGGAACACCCTCCCGGTGAGCCTTGCGTGCGCCGTGGCGGGCATCATCGTCGGAGTCGTGGGGCTCACCGGGCTCGGACTCAAGTTCTCGGGCCTCATGCTCTCCTTCTCCCAAGGGAGCCTCTTCCTCGCCCTCGTCCTCGTCCTGGTCGCGAGCCTGGTGCTCGGCATGGGGCTTCCGGTCACGGCGAGCTACATCGTGCTCATCATCCTCGCCGGTCCCGCGCTCGTGAACGACTTCGGCCTGCCCGTGCTCGTCGCGCACATGGTCGTCTTCTGGTTCTCGCAGGATTCGAACGTGACGCCCCCGGTCTGTCTCGCCGCGTTCGCGGCCGCGGGAGTGGCGGGCTCGGAGCCCATGAAGACCGGGATGCTGGCCTGGAAATACGCCAAGGGTCTTTACCTCATACCCCTTCTCATGGTCGTGCACCCCGAGATCGTGCTCGGTGGACCCGCAGCGGTCGTCGTGGCCAAGGCCGTGGTGAGCATGGTTGCGCTCGCCGCCCTCGCGGCGGCGCTCGAGGGTCACGCCCTCCGCCCGCTGCGGCCGACGGGCCGCCTGGTCCTCCTGGGGGCCGCGCTGACCGCGTTCCATCCGGCCGTGGCGGTCGGCGCGGTGGGCGCGGCCGTCGCGCTCGGCTTCGCTATCTGGGACGGGCGGGCGGCTCAACACAGAACGAATCCCAGGTGACCGTGTATCGTCAGGACTGCCCCTAGGGGGCTTCCCACCGGTCGGCTCCCGCCGACGGAACGGGGAGCCCGACCGAGCCAGACCGAAGCATGACAGGATTCCCGCGGCTCCGGCCGTCACATATCGCGACCGGAGCTCTGCTGGCCGCGCTCGCCCTCTCGCCCGCAAAGTCCGGCGCCCAACAGGCCGAGGACACGGGGTCCGAGGACACGCCCACGGTCCGGCAGCCGTCCCCCGTGGCGGCGCGTCCGGCCCTCGACGCCACCGGCGACCTGGGTGAGGTCACCATCGACGGCCTGCTCGACGAGCCGATTTGGCAGCAGGCACGTGTCTTCACCGGCTTCACGCAGGGGCAGCCGGTGGAGGGGAATCCGGTCGAGCACGACACGGAGGTGCGCGTCCTGTTCGGGAACAACGCGGTATGGGTGGGCGCGCGCATGTGGGACCCGGAGCCGCACACGATCCAGGCGCGTATGACGCGCAGGGACAACTTCGGCGGAGGCGGAGGGGGTGACCGTGGGGGGGGTGGCTTTCCGAACTACGACCTATTCGGTGTCATGTTCGACCCGAACCTGGACGGGCTCACGGGATACGGCTTCGCGGTGAGCGCGGCGGACGTCCAGAGTGACATGTATCTGTTCGACGACGTCCAGCAGGACGGCGCTTGGGACGCGGTCTGGGAGTCGGCCGTGAACATCGACGACCGCGGATGGACGGTCGAGATCCGCATACCGCTCTCGCAGCTCCGCTACGAGGCGTCCGACCTGCCACAGACTTGGGGCGTCAACTTCTTCCGCCTGCGCACCTCGAGCAATGAGATGTCATGGTACTCGTTGGTGTCGCGACTGCGGCGGGGGTTCGTCAGCCAGATGGGGCGGATCGACAACATCGTCGTCGACCGCCCGGCCCGACGCCTCGAGCTCGTGCCGTACGCGGTGAGCAGCGTGCACCGCGGCCCGACCGAGCCCGGCAACCCGTTCTTCGACGGCACGGCAGCGAACGGGCGCGTGGGAGTCGACCTCAGCTACGGCCTCGGTGCCGCGTTCACGCTCGACGCCGCGATCAACCCGGACTTCGGCCAGGTCGAGGCGGACCCTGCGGTGATCAACCTGAGCGCCTTCGAGACCTTCTTCGAGGAGCGCCGGCCGTTTTTCGTCGAGGACGCACGCGTCTTCGACTTCTCGCTCTCCGGCGGCCGCAACCAGCTCTTCTACAGCCGCCGCATCGGACGCGCTCCCCAGCGTAGCACGCTGGCAGGCACCGCGTTCACGGACGTTCCGGACAACGCGACGATCCTCGGGGCGGCGAAGCTCGCCGGGCGCACCGCCGGCGGTGTTTCAGTCGGCGCGCTGGCGGCCGTTACGGGCGAAGAGCGAGGCGACGCACTCTTCAACGATGGGTCGACCGGCGACTTCGTGGTCGAGCCGCGCACGGAGTTCGGCGCGCTGAGTGTGGCCAAGGACTTCAACGGCGGAGCTTCCCAGATCGGCGTGCTCGGCACGGCGCTGCACCGGGATCTTCCAGGCGACGGCACATTTGGGTGGCTCCCGACCTCGGCGTTCAGCGGTGGCGTGCGCTTCAACCACCAGTGGAGCAACCGCACCTGGGCCCTCTTCGGGTATTTGTCCGGGAGCCACGTGCGTGGCTCTGCCGAGGCGATCACGCGCATCCAGCGCTCGAGCATCCATTACTTCCAGCGCCCCGATGCCACCCGCTTCTCCGTCGACCCGAGCGCGACGACGATCAGCGGCCGAGACTGGCGTCTCACCTTCGCGAAGCAGAACGGGCAACATTGGACCTGGTCCATCTGGGCGGCGGAGGTCTCGAAGGGCTTCGAGGTGAACGACATCGGCTTCTCGACGCGCACCGAGGTCCTCGACGGCGGCGCCGCGCTCAACTACCGGGAGATCCGCCCCGGGAGCGTCTTCCGCAACTACAACCTCGGCCTGCGCACCTTCCACAACTGGAGCCACGAGGCGCTCGACGACACCTGGTCGCTCGACTCTTGGGACCGGGCTCACACGAACGGCACCTACTCGTTCAGCGCCTTCGGCCAGTTCCTGAATTACTGGGGCGTGGGGACAAACGTCGGGTATCGCCCACAGCTGATGGACCGCCGCGCGACGCGCGGGGGCCCGATGATGCAGATCCCGGCGTCCGTGGACTGGAACATCAACGTCAACAGCGACCGCCGTAAGGTCGTCTCGTTCGGCGCCTTCTTCCGTGTCAGCGACGACCTCACCGCGTCCGGCGGCAGCTGGAACCTCGGCACGTTCTTCACGATCCAGCCCTCCGACAATCTGTCGGTTTCCCTCGGGCCGCGGATCAGCTCCTCCAGGTCGAGCGACCAGTACGTGACCGCCACCAGCGTGCTCCCGTACGCGCCGACATACGGCCGGCGGTACATCTTCGCGGACCTCGAGCAGCGCTCGTTCGAGATGGAGGCGCGTCTCGACTGGACCTTCTCGCCCACGCTCTCCTTCCAGCTCTTCGCGCAGCCGCTCATCTCCTCGGGCGACTACATCCGGTACAAGCAGCTGGCGGCCCCCGAGACGTTCGAGTTCGTGGACCTCGGCCCCACCGACCCGAGCGGCACCCAGTCGATCGATTTCGACAACAACGGGTCGGTCGATTTCACCTTCGAGGACCGAGACTTCAACTTCCGCTCGCTCATTGGCAACGCTGTGCTGCGTTGGGAGTACCGTCCCGGGTCGACGCTCTTTCTCGTGTGGCAGCGCGCCCAGTCGCACCGCGAGCGCGTCGGCGACTTCCGCTTCGGGCGCGACGTGAACGAGCTGTTCGGCGCGCCGGCGGACGACCGGTTCATCGTGAAGATCAACTACTGGCTGGGGCTCTAGGCCGGACTCCGTTGGACGGCTCGGGGCTCGGGAAACAGTCTCTGGCCGGCTCGTCCCTGGCGGGCAAACGGGTCCTGGTCACTCGCGCCGTCGAGCAGGCCGAAGGTCTTTGCCGCGCGTTGGAAGAGGCGCGGGCCGTCCCGTTGCGTTGCCCCACGATCCGACTGACCGCCCCCGCTTCGTGGACTGAGGTCGACGCAGCGCTCGCTCGGCTCGCAGACTACGACTGGATCGTCTTCACGAGCGCGAACGGAGTGCGCTTCACGCTCGACCGCATGCGGCAGCTCACCGGGGGCGTCGGTGATCTTGGTGGCAGCCGCGTGGCGGTGGTGGGCGAACGGACGGCGGGGGCCCTCGCGGAGCGCGGCGGGGAGGCGAGTTTCGTGGGTCCGTCGGAGGGCTCGGTGCCCCTGGCCGAATCGCTGCCCGACATGGAGGGGGCCGCCGTCCTGATGGCGCGCTCCGACCGGGCCGACCCGGTGGCCGGCGACGTGCTCCGCCGGCGGGGTGCCGCGCGGGTGGACGAGGTGGTCGCCTATCGCACCGTCCCGACCCGGCCGCCCGAGGGCGCGGTGCTGGAGCTGAGCCGCGGCGTCGATGCGGCCACGTTCACCAGCCCCTCCACGGTTTACGGCTTCATGCTACTCGGTGGAGACCCCCGTCGGCTCCTGCTCGGAGCCCTGGTCGCGTCGCTCGGGCCCACGACGACGGCGGCGGCGAGGGAGTCCGGCCTCGAGGTTCACGTGGAGCCCGAGGAACGGTCGACCCGGGGGCTGGTGGCGGCGCTGGCCGATGCCTTCGCGAGGCGCCGAGGCTGACGCGCGACGAGGGAGATCACCGTCTCCGAGTCCGTAGGAGACGCTTGTTCGCGAGGGCGCCGATCCCTACGATAGCGGCCCACACCCTCCCCCCTGGTAGAGCCGACGCATGACCTGAAGGACCCCCTCCACGCACCCGGGCGGTGAGGTGGTGCGGTGCTGACCGGGACGGCCGATCCGAAGGAGACCGGTCGCGCCGGCGTGATTCGTGCGCGGCAGCTCGGGTACCGATACGGAGAGGGTGCGGCCGTGCTGGGGGGGATCGACCTCGATGTCGGCGTCGGCGAGATCGTCGCGCTCGTCGGTCCGCGCGGGTCGGGGAAGAGCACCCTTCTTCGGGTCCTGGCGGGCGAGCTCAGTCCCTCCGAGGGCACGCTCGAGCTCCCCGCGCGCCGCTCGTCCGCGGGGCGGCTGATGGTGGGATACGCGCCCACCGAGGGGCCGCACTTCGAAACGCTCACGGGGCGCGACAACGCACTCTTCTTCGCGCGCGCCGCCGGGCTGCGTCGCGCTGAAGCGGCGGACGCGGTCCGGGAGCTACTGGGACTTCTCGCCCTCGAGAAGGACGCCGACCGGCGCGTGGCCGACTACGACTTCGGTCGGCGGCGCCGGCTCCTGCTGCTCGAGGCGCTCACCCACCGCCCCGCGCTCACGCTCATCGACGAGCCCTTCCTCGAGCTGGGACAGTCGGCTCGGGAAGCCCTGATCCACATCCTGCGGGTCCAGTCTGCGAAGCGCGGCACCGTGGTTGTCGGCACGTCCGACCTCGATCTCATCCCGGAGCTGGCCGACCGACTCCTTCTCATGCACGAGGGACGTATCGTCCGGGGAGGCCGCGTCGCGGAGCTGCTGTCGTCCGTGGGCAAGGCCACGCGCATCGAGATCGTGTTCGAGCGGCGGCCCCTGCCGCTGGAAGCCCGCTTCCGGCCGGGGATCACAGTCGTGAGCGATGGTGATCCGCTCATTCTCGAGACCACCCGCGGCCAAGCCGCAGTCAGTGAGGCCTGCAGCGCCGTCGTCGCTGCGGGCGCGGTCATCAAGTCCGTCACCGTGCGCGATACCGATCTCGCGGAGGTGTATCGGCGGGTCACCGGATCGGAGATCGGATCGTGACGGCGGTCTGGTCGCTCGAGTGGCGTCTCGCGCTCACGGACAGGAGGAGGTTCGCGCTGAGCGCATTGGTCCCGTTCCTGCTCGCGATCTCGGTCGCGACGGGCGTGGCAGGGCCCGCCCCGGCGGCTGCGGTCTACCTCGTGATCTTCTTGTCCTTCGCAGTGTTCGGGTCCGCGCTCCCCGTGCGGTGGGAGGGCGAGCGGGGCATGGTCGGCCGGGTGGTACGCGGGGGTGTGCCCGCCGGTCGGTACCTGCTTGCACGGACCGCGGCGGGTGCGTCGATCGACCTCCTGCAGCTGACCCCGGCCCTGCTCGTCGTGGCCGTCGCCGGCGAGACCTCTGCCCTGGGCCTGTTGGCGGCGTTCGCCGCGCTCGCCCTCGCGCTCTGGGTCGGGGGCCTCGTCGGGGTGCTCGTCGCCGGGGCGAGCCGGTCGTTGGCCGAGACGGGGCTCGTGGCCGCCCTCGCCATCCTGCTGCTGGCCCACATGTCCGGTGTCTTCGAAGATCCCTCGCCCGGGTCCGGGCTCGGCGCTCTCGAGGCACTTTCTCCCTTCGAGGCTCTGCACGAGGCGCTCACCGGGGCCATCGGGAGCGGCGCCGTGAGCGCGCTCGGGGCGACGCTGGCATGGGCGGTATTTCTAGCCGTGCTCGTCGGCGTCGCGGGAGGCCGGATCGAGCAGGCGCTGGCCCGGGTCGCCCGCGGCGGTCTCGAGGGGGTCTGACGACGGCCGGGCCGAGGCTTTAGCGGCGCTGCACCCCGAAGACGACCTCAGCCTGAGCACCGACCTCGATGCCCTGGTCGGCGAACCACCCCTGGCGCACCTCGAGCCCGTACATCGCCGGGGCACGGCTCACGTACGACTCCGTGACGAGCGGCTCCATGGCGATGATGTCGACCACGCGGAAGGACGGGTCCATGTACCCGATGTCGAGGGCGACATAGGTGTTCGCCATCCAGAACGAGCGCACACGGTTGTCCGGGAAGACGAAGAGCATGCCCGTACCGTCCGGGACCTCGTCGCGATACATGAGTCCCTCGGAGCGCTCCTCGGCGGTCGCCGCGACCTCGGCGACCACAGTGTCGGCGCCGAAGATCACCCATGCGTACCCGGCCGGGGGACCGGGCTGGGCGGAGACCGGCTGCTCCGCGAGGAGAGCGCGGCCCTCCCGCGCGTCGGGGCCCTCGTCGGTGGGCCCGCAGGCCCCTGTGACTAGCACCGCCGAGAGCACGTAGAAAAGCCGCAAGATCACCGTGCGACCGGCCTTGTGAAAATCTTCACGAGCATGCATCTTCAGCCTCCCGTTACCCGTCGGGCGACCTTAAGTTACGGCCCGCACGAGCGGTTCCCAGGGGTCCCTCCAGGCCCCGCGGACCTGGCGAGGCGACGGCGTCGGGTGGTCGGGCGCCCCCGCCAACATGGAGTGGTCACCGTTGGTCGATCAGAGCCTCTTGGAAATCCTCGTCTGCCCCGAGACGAAGCAGCCGCTCCACGTCGCCGACGCAGCGCTGCTCGAGCGGCTGAACGCGACCATCGCTGAAGGCTCCCTGTCGAACCGCGGGGGACAGCCCGTGGCCGGTCCGCTCCAGGAGGGTCTCGTCCGCGAGGACGGCGCGGTACTATATCCCGTGCGGGAAGATATCCCCATCATGCTCATCGACGAGGCGATTCCTCTCTCACCGCAGTGATGATGTCACGACGTCGACTTCGGATTATCGGTGCCGTCCCGGCTCTCGCCCTCGCGGTTGCCGCGTGCGACCCGACGCCCCCTCCCGTCGGCATGGTCCGCGGAGCGGAGCTCTACGAGACCTGCGCCCCCTGCCACGGAGCCCAAGGTCAGGGCAACCCGTCCATCGAGGCGCCCGCGATCGCCGGCCTGCCGCAATGGTACGTCGAGTCGCAGCTCCAGAGCTTCCAGGCCGGATGGAGAGGCAAGCACGCCGAGGACATTCCAGGTCTGCGCATGCGCCCCATGGCGGTGTCACTCAACCGCGATGGTGACATCCCTTCGGTCGCGGAGTTCGTGGCCTCGCTGCCCGCCCCCTTCCCGCCCAGCACCCTGCACGGAAACGCGGGCGCCGGGGCGGCCCAGTACGAGCAGGTCTGCCTGGCCTGCCACGGGCCGGACGGGCGAGGCAACGAGGTGCTCCGCTCACCACCGATCGTGCAGTTGCACGACTGGTACCTGGTGCAGGAGCTTCAGGACTTCCGCAGCGGGGCCCGCGGTACCCACCCGGACGACACGTGGGGCCAGACGATGCGCGTGAACTCCGTGCTCCTGACCGACCAAGCGATGCGCGACGTCATCGCCTACGTTCTGACGTTGAGGTAGGTAGAACCCATGGCCCACAGCACAGCCCCGTCGAAGCAGCCGGACGTGCCGGCGCTGCCGCCCGACAGCGAGAACCCGGCGCTCCTCGACGCCGAGAAGACCTTCAAGGTCACGATGCTCATCGCCCTGGTCTTCTGCCTGGCCGCGGCCTTCATCATCCTGCGGACGAGGATGGGTTAGAGCGATGATCCCACAAGCTTCGACCTACGCGGCGAGCATCGACAACGTCATCATCCTCATCGCGGTTCTCGTCGGCTTCTGGTTCTTCGCCGCCGAGGGCGTCTTCTTCTGGCTCATCTGGAAGTTCCGCGAGAAGCCGGGGGTGAAGACCGAGTACGTCACGGGCAACGAGAAGCACCTCAAGCGCTGGATCACCTGGCCGCACGCGCTCGTGCTCGTCTGCGACGTATTCATCATCGTCGGCGCGATCCAGGTGTGGTACAACATCAAGCAGCGCCTGCCGGAAGCCGAGTCAACGGTACGGATCATCGGGCAGCAGTGGGCTTGGACTTTCCAGCATCCCGGTGTGGACAATGAGCTCGACACCGACGACGACATCTTCACGGTGGACGAGATGCACGTGGAAGTGGATCGCACGTACCACTTTCGGCTCGAGTCGCGAGACGTGCTCCATTCGTTCTCGGTGCCTGTCTTCCGGCTCAAGCAGGATGCCATCCCCGGGCGCTCGATCACGGGATGGTTCGAGGCGACCCAGACGGGTGAGTACGACCTGCAGTGCGCGGAGATTTGCGGCATCGGCCACGGAGTGATGGCGGCCCGCATCCACATCGAGAGCCCGGACCAGCACGCGGCCTGGATCGCGTCCGCGTCCGAGGCGCAAGCACAGTAGAGGGCGGCCGATGGCAGACACCGCGATCACGGTCCATCACGACGAGCACCACGCCCACGAGCATCACGGCCCGCAGGGCATCCTGAAGTACCTGTGGTCGACGGACCACAAGATCATCGCCATGCAGTACCTGTTCACCGGGATGTTCATGGGGGTGATCGGTGCGTTCATGGCGTATGTCTTCCGCATGCAGCTCGCCTTCCCGGGCATCTCCGTGCCGGGCTTCGGCCAGGTCTCGCCCGGCGAGTACAACGCGCTCGTCACGAACCACGGCTCGATCATGATCTTCTGGGTGGCGATGCCCGTGCTCATCGCCGCCTTCGGGAACTACCTCATCCCGCTCATGATCGGCGCGGACGACATGGTCTTCCCGCGCATCAACCGCCTCTCGTACCAGATCTTCCTGCTGTCGGTGATCGTGTTGCTCGCCTCGCTCTTCGTTCCGGGTGGCGGCTTCGGCGGCGCGTGGACGGCCTACCCGCCACTCTCGGCGGTCGGGGAGTACAACCAGACGAGCATCGGCGCCTCCATGTGGCTCTTGGCGGTGGCGCTCGAGTTCATCGCGTTCCTGCTCGGAGGCATCAACTTCATCACGACGCTGATGAACTCGCGCGCGCCCGGGATGAAGGCGTACGACATCCCGCTCGTGTGCTGGTTCATCGTGATCGCGAGCATCCTCTTCATGCTTTCGGTCGGGCCGCTCATCGCGGGCGCGGTGATGCTCTTCTTCGACCAGACGATCGGGACCGGATTCTACGACCCGGCGCGGGGCGGAGATCCGATCCTCTGGCAGCACCTCTTCTGGTTCTTCGGGCACCCCGAGGTGTACGTGGTGCTCTTCCCGGCGATCGGCATCACCATCGACGTGATCGCGACCTTCGCCCGCAAGAAGGTTTTCGGCTACAAGCTCATGCTCTACACGACGGTCGCCACCGGCGTGCTGAGCTTCTTCGTGTGGGCGCACCACCAGTTCATCGCGGGCATCGATCCGCGCATGGCGAACATCTTCACGATCACGACGCTACTGATCTCGGTTCCGATCGCCGAGCTCTGCTTCGTGATCATCGCCACCCTGTACGGGGGCTCGATCAGGCTCACGACGCCCATGCTCTGGGCGCTCGCCTTCATGGCCGAGTTCCTCATCGGGGGCGTGACCGGGATCTTCCTCGGCGCGTCCGGGGCGGACGTGTACTTCCACGACACGTACTTCGTGCTCGCGCACTTCCACTACACGTTCTTCCCGATCGCGATCATCGGGACGTTTGCCGCGTTCACGTACTGGTTCCCGAAGATGTTCGGACGGATGATGGACGACAGGCTGGGCAAGATCCATTTCTGGGGCACGATCATCCCGTTCAACACGATCTTCATCCCGCTCTTCGTGCTCGGGATCGGCGGTCAGCACCGCCGCATCTACAACTACCAGCACTTCCCCGAGCTCGCTGGCGAGGGGATGTACACGCTGCGCGAGATCGCGACGATCTCGCTGCTGGTTATGCTCGCGTTCCAGCTCGTCTTCTTCTACAACTGCATCATGAGCTGGTGGAAGGGGCCGAAGGCGCCGAAGAACCCGTGGAACGCGAACACGCTCGAGTGGACGACCGAGTCCCCGCC
>JBFGFY010000015.1:0-28450 GCA_041579355.1 Longimicrobiales bacterium
ACCTCGTTGCCGTGCCAGGGCTCGACCGAGGCTACGATCTTCCGCCCGTCGGCGTTCGTCCAGGCACCGACGTCACTCGCACCCAGGCGCGGCGCGGCATCCACATGGCCGGGGGAGATGAGCGTCTTCCGGAAGGTCATCGAGGCACCCGAGCCCTGAGGCTCGTAGAGCCCGATCCCCTCGAAGCTCGCGACCAACAACGCGTCGCGGTCGCTCCCGTCCCACTTGTACGGACGGATCCGGTGGATGATGCCCGGGATCTTGTCATCGATGGTGCGGCGGGTCCACGTCGCCTGGTCGTACCAGAAGACGGGAGCCATGTCCTGGTCGTACGTCGGCGCCAGGCTGCCAGCTCCGATGAGCGGGGCGTTCACGAGCTCGAGCCTGCCGTCCCCGTCGAAGTCCGCCCACTGCACGTGGTGCGAGGTCTCGAAGCGATCCACGACCTGCGTGCGCCAAGTCCCGGTCGGGTTACCCCCGCTACGCGCGAGCCAGTTGACGCCCTCGCTGTTCGCCGCCTGCATCGCGAACTCGCTCTGATACGCGACCTCGGGGATGCCGTCCCCGTCGATGTCGGCCATGGCCTGGTTCACCACGCGCGAGGCCTCGGGCACGATGACCACGCGTCGCCAGCTCGGGTTCTGGTACCACGCCACGTCCCGCCCGGCGCCGACGGAGTTGGCCATGACGTCGGGACGCCCGTCGTTGTTGAAGTCCGCGACGGCGACCGCGTACCCGCCCTGGATGCGCGCGATGTCGTGCGCCCGGAAGCGGACCGGCACCGTCGTCGACTGCGCCACCAGTGACGGAGCCAGCACGAGGGTCGCGGCGACGGCGAGCGTGAGAGTTGTCAGACGCATGACTCGAGTCTCCTCGGGGGAGCACCCCCAGAAACACGGGACGTTGGCGGAGGAACAGTGCGCCCGATCCTCGCCCCCGGCAAGGAGTCGCGCGCCCTCCGGTCAGTACCTGTCGAAGCCCTCCGTGAGCTCGATGCGAACGCCCGACGGGTCGGTGAAGAAGGCGATCGTGAGCTCGATGGCGTCGACGTGGCGGGGCTCCACCTGGAACTGGACGCCCCGTGCCTTGAGCCGCTCGGCGAAGGCCGCCAGGCCGTCGACCTCGAAGCCCACGTGGTCGATCGCCCGCCCCTGCGTGGCGGCGCACGTCCCCCGGCAATCGGCGAAGCTCAGGTTCATGCCGGGCACGTCGGCGGCCGTTTGGATCGTGCCACGCGGCTTGATCTCGGCGCCGAAGACGTCCGCGTACCACTGCATGAGCTCCTGGTACTGCGGCGTCCAGTAGTGGATATGGTACCCGATCGCCTTCACGCGCAGCTCCGGGTCCTCCTGGAGCTCGACGCGCACGCCGTCCGGGGCGAGGAGGTAGGCGTTGGGGAAGCCCTCGGCACCCGTGAACTCCGACTGCACCTCCAGCCCCGCCGCCCGCCACGCCGCGACGACCTCGGCGGTGTTGCGGACCTTGAAGCCGAAGTGGTCCATGACGGTGCCCTGCGACGGTCCGGTCGGCTCCCGCTGCGTCAGCACGATGAGCATGTTCGGGAACTTGATGGTGGAGAGCGGCCCCTTCTCGACGACAACCCCGTCGAAGTGCTCCGCCCAGAGGCGTTTGTGCAGCTCGACGTCCGCCACGTTGAGGTGCACGTGGGCGAACGTGACTCCGAGCGCGTTCGGCGCCGCCAGCTGCGCGGCCGCAGGCGAGGCGATCAGGAGAGCGAGCGTGGCCGTCAGCATGTGCCGCATGTGCTTCCTCCGGGGTCGCTTGTCTTCACGGCCGGGCGATGCGCCCGGGGGCCGCAGGGGCGCAATCTGGGGGCCCCGACGGCGGGGCGCGAGCCCACGCCGGGCGCGGCGGAGCCGGGGGCGCCGGACGGGGGCCGGTCGCACCGCCCGCTGTCGCCCGAAGCGCTTGCGCGGCACCGCGCCCTCCATCTACCCTCACGGTACGGTCATCTTGGCAGAGCGGACGCTGCGCAGGAGGGAGTATGAGGAAGGCGCTGATCGCGGGCTTGTTGGGCGTTCTGACCCTCGGCGCCGCGGAGGCGCGGGCCCAGGACGTGCCCACGTGGACGGAAGACGTGGCGCCGCTCCTGCAGGACAAGTGCATGAACTGCCATCGGCCGGGTGAGGTGGCCCCGATGTCCCTCCTCACCTACGACGACGTGGTGCCGTGGGCACGCTCCGTCCAGCGTATGGTCGAGGAGCGCATCATGCCCCCGTGGCACGCGGACCCCGCCTACGGCGACTTCGGCAACAACCGCCGCATGACGCCCCGGCAGATCGAGACGATCACCCGGTGGGTCGAGGGGGGGACCCCACACGGCGAAGGCACGTTCAGCCCGCCGGAGTATCCCGAGGGGTGGCTCCTCGGCGGCGTCCTCGGTGAGCCCGACTACGTCTTCGAGATGGACGAGCACTACACGGTGCCCGCAGGCGGCGAGGACATCAACATCGACATCCTCGTGCCGACCACGCACGCCGAGGACATTTGGGTCCAGGCGGCCGAGGTGCGCGGCAACTCTCGCGTCATGCACCACAACGTGGTGTCGATCATCGTGCCGGAAGGCTCACCGGAGCCGACCGGCCGGCTCGCGAGCGCGACGCCCGGCAAGCAGTGGGACCTCTTCCCCGACGGCGCCGGCAAGCTGATCCCCACCGGGTCGAAGCTGAACTTCAGCCTGCACTACCACCCGAGCGACCAGGAGGAGCACGACGTGTCGCGCGTCGCGGTGTGGCTCGTGCGGCGTCCCATCACACACGCGGTCTACTCGAGCGTGGTGGCGGACCCGGGGCTCGACATTCCGCCTTTCGACGAGAACTACGAGAGCCGCGGTGAGTTCGTCTTCGAGCGGGACGCCGAGATCACGCTCATGAAGCCCCACATGCACTATCGGGGCAAGGACATGCGCTACGACCTGGTCTATCCCGACGGCCGCCGCGAGACGATCCTGTCGGTGCCGAACTTCGACATGAACTGGCAGATCTCGTACGAGCTGGCGCGCCCCATCCGCGTGCCTGCCGGCACGAAGCTCGAGGTGATCGCACACTTCGACAACTCGCCGAACAACCCGTGGAACCCGGACCCCTCGATCCGCGTGATCTGGGGACCCGACTCGCGCGACGAGATGATGGAAGGCTGGTTCGACTACCGCATCCAGCTCGACGAACCGGTGGTCCCGGCGTCGGCCCGGCGAGTCACGGACGGCCAGCAGCAGCCGTAGCCATGCGACGCAGCGGTGTCGCGGCGGCCCTCACCGCCCTTCTCCCGGTGGTGGCCGCGCTGCTCCCACTCGACACGGCCTGGGCCCAGTCCGATCCCGTGGGCGTGTGGAACGTGCGCTCGCGCGACATGACCGACCGCGCCACCGGAGGCGTGCGCGTCGTGCTCCTGCGCGTGCAGCAGACCGACGGACGCCTCGGAGCCGACATCACGTCGATCCGCAACACGTTCCTCCCTGTCGACGAGTTCCGCTACGAGAACGGAACGATGCGCGTCGTGTTCGGATCGTACGAGTACACGCTCCGCGTCGAGGGAGACGAGCTCACGGGCACGCTCGTGAGTCCGCTCGGCCGCCAGGAGGTCGAGGGCGTGCGCCAGCGCCGGAACCTCACCTACGTGGGCGACCAGGCCGAGGAGTTCCGCACGACCCGCCCCGGGGTGATCGGCCACCGGACGCTGCTCGAGCCGCCGGCTTCGGAGGCGGACCCGGCCCGTTGGGTGCGTAGCCGCATCGAGTCGGTCGAAGACCTCGCGCTCATCGTGGGACGGCGCGCGAAGGTAGCGATCCCGTTCACGAACGCAGAGCAGTTCGCCGAGGAGCTGCTCCGCCACGCAGGCCAACCGGTGACGATCGTAGGCGTTTGGGTCGGCGAGGGCCTGCAAATCGAGAGGATCGAAGCCGGAGCGTCTTGACGGAGGCCGCGCGGAACGCGCTCTTCCGAGCCCCCGGCCGCGCCGCGCACCTCCTCCGCCCGTTCGCATGTCCCCTGAAAGCCCGCGCTGGATCGTCCTCAAGTTCGGCGGCACCTCCGTTTCCACGGCTGCCAACTGGGCCACGATCGCCACGGTGCTGCGCGAGCGCCTACGCGAGGGATACAAGCCCGTCCTCGTGCACTCGGCGCTGAGCGGCGTCACGAACAAGCTGGAGACGCTCGCCGCGCGCGCGCTCGAGCGGAGCCACGCCGAGCTCCTCCGCGAGATCGACGAGCGGCACGACGCTCTCGCCTCCGACTTGGGCCTCGGCGACCGGGTCGACGACCTGCTCGGTCCCTACCGCAAGGAGCTGCGCGAGCTCGTGGAGGGTGTGGCTCTCGTCGGCGAGCTGACCCCGCGAACCCGCGCGAGGCTTCTCGCCTTCGGTGAGCTGATGGCGACGCGGCTCGGCGCGGCCTACCTGGAGCGCTCCGGGGTCGACGTCACCTGGCTCGACGCGCGCGAGCTGCTCACGAGCCTGCCGGGTCCGAACGGCGGGGATGCCGCTCCCTACCTCTCGGCCGAGTGCTCGGCCGAAGCCGACTCGGGGCTCGCGAGCCGACTCGGGGGCGTGGAGGGAATCCCGCTCACGCAGGGGTTCATCGCGCGCAACGCCGAAGGCGAGACCGTCGTGCTGGGGCGCGGAGGCTCGGATACGGCCGCCGCCTACTTAGCCGGGAAGCTGTCGGCTGAGCGGCTCGAGATCTGGACCGACGTGCCGGGCATGTTCACCGCCGACCCACGTGTGGTGCCCTCCGCGCGTCTCCTTCGCCAGCTCGACTATCGCGAGGCGCAAGAGATCGCGACGACGGGCAGCAAGGTGCTACATCCGCGCTGCATCCCGGCGGTGAGGGACCGTGCGATCCCCCTACACGTGCTCGCGACAACGATGCCGCGCGTCGAGGGCACCGTGATCCGTCGCGGTGCTGCCGAAGGGCCTGCTCAGCTCAAGGCGATCTCGTGCAAGAAGCACATCGTGCTGGTCTCCATGGAAACCGTGGGGATGTGGCACGAGGTCGGCTTCCTCGCGAGGGCGTTCGCCGTCTTCAGCAGCTGTGGGCTTTCCATCGACCTGGTATCCACCTCGGAGACGAACGTGACGGTGTCGCTCGACACCGAGGCCAACCTGCTCGAGGCCGAGAACGTCGAGCGGCTCATGGAGGAGCTCAACGCGTTCTGCCGCGCCCGGCTCATCCGCGAGTGCGCCGCCGTGAGCCTGGTCGGCCGGAGCATCCGGGGCCTCCTGCACCGGCTCGGTCCGGCGCTGCAGGTATTCGAGCAGCAGCGCATCCATCTGCTCACGCAGGCCGCGAGCGACCTCAACCTCTCCGTCGTGGTAGACGAGGCGCAGGCGGACCGCCTTGTCCGGCTGCTGCACGCGCAGCTCATCGCCGAGGCCGGGAGCCCCGAGGTGTTCGGGCCGAGCTGGGAGCAGCTCCAGCGGAAGCCCGAGGTGCAACCCGTCCGAGCCCGGCGGTGGTGGGAGCGCGAGCGGGAAGCTCTGCTCGCGTGCCTCGGCGACGACGACGCGGCGTACGTCTATCACCTGGACACCGTCGACGAACGCGTCCGCTCCCTGCTCGACATCGAGGCGGTGGAGCGCGTGCTGTACGCGATGAAGGCCAACGCCAACCCGGAGATCTTGCAGCGGGTCCGCGCCGCAGGCGCCGCCTTCGAGTGCGTGTCACCCGGAGAGATCGAGCGTGTCTTCGAGTGCTTTCCCGATTTGGAGCCCTCCGAAATCCTCTTCACGCCCAACTTTGCGCCGCGCCACGAGTACCGCTTCGGGCTCGAGCGCGGCGTCCGCACGACGCTCGACTCGAGCTACCCCCTGCGGAGCTGGCCCGATTTGTTCGAAGGCGCCGAGCTCTTCCTCAGGCTCGATCCCGGCGTCGGCCGCGGGCATCACGACAAGGTCCGCACCGGGGGCGCCCAGGCCAAGTTCGGGATCCCCCTCTTCGAGCTCGAGGAGGTTGCACAGCTCGCGAAGTCGTGCGGAGCCAAGATCACGGGAGTGCACGCCCACTCCGGAAGCGGCATCCTGACACCCGATCACTGGGCGCACCTCGGTGAGACCCTGGCCGACGCCGCCCGCCTCTTCCCCGACGTCGCCGTGCTCGACCTCGGCGGCGGCTTCGGTGTGCCCGAGAAGCCCGCCCAGGAGCCGCTCGACATCCTGGCGGTGGCGGTGGGGCTCGAGCGCGTACGCTCCTCGAACCCCGGCAAGGAGATCTGGGTCGAGCCCGGCCGTTACGTGGTGGCCGAGTCCGGGGTCATTCTCGCGCGCGTCACCCAGATCAAGGGCAAGGGCGAGATCCGCTACATCGGCGTGGCGACCGGAATGAACTCGCTCATCCGCCCGGCGCTGTACGGCTCCTACCACGAGATCGTGAACCTCTCCCGGCTCGACGAAGAGCGCAGTGTGCGCGCGAACATCGTGGGACCCATCTGCGAGACGGGCGACACGCTCGGCCTCGATCGCCTTCTACCACCGACCGAGGAAGGCGACGTGCTCCTCATCGCGAATACGGGCGCGTACGGGATCGTGATGTCGTCCCGATACAACCTCCGGGAGCCGGCCCCGCAGCGGTACCTCTGAGGCACCGACCGCCCAGCGGCCCGGGTCCGCCTCGAAATCCCGACATACCTACGGGAGAAACCCCGACTTCGGTCGGGATGGCGCGTCGGTACCTTGAGCGTGGGTGGGTACGTCAAGGAGGTACCATGCTGAAAACCATTCTCGTCCCCCTGGACGGTTCCAAGTTCAGCGAAACGACCCTGCCCCTCGCGACGGCGGTGGCCCAGACCACGGGGGCGTCGCTGCACCTCGTCCAGGTCCACGTCCCCTACGAGCCCGAGGCCTTGCTCGCGAACACGCCCTTCCAGTTCGAGGGCGTGAACATGGCGGAGTACGACGCGCATCGGCTCGAGCAGGACCGGGCGTACATCGGCGAGCTCGGCCAGAGGCTCCGGAAGGACGGCATCTGCGTGGAGGCGCAGGTCCTTCCCGGCCTTCGGGTGGCGAGCTCGCTCGCCGAATACGCGGACGAGCACCAGGTCGACATGATCTTCATGGCGACGCACGGTCACTCGGGTGTGAGCCGGCTCTGGCTCGGAAGCGTCGCCGACGAGCTGATCCGCAAATCGAGGATCCCCGTGCTGGTGAGCCATCCGGACCTCGACGCCGAGAGCGGCATGCCCGCGGTGACTCACATCCTCGTGGCCCTGGACGGCTCGGATCTCGCGGAAAGTGTGCTCGGCGCAGTCTCTGAGCTCGCACACGCCACGGGCGCACGCATCACGCTCGTGCACGTCGTGGCGCTCGTCACCGTGTTGGGCCCGCGCATCCTTCCGCTCGTGCAGCATGAGCTGGAGCCCGAGCTCGAGCGCGCCGCCGCGTACCTCGAGCGTATGGCGCGCGGTCTCCGTGACGAAGGGCTCGATGTCGACACGAAAGCCGTGCACGGCAAGACGCCGGCCCTCGCCCTTCCGGAGCTCGCGGACCGCCTCGGCGCCGACGTGATCGCCATGGCCACACACGGGTACGGCGGGCTGAAGCGTGCGCTCCTCGGGAGCGTCGCGGACAAGGTCGTCCGCTCCAGCCCTCTGCCCGTGCTCGCGGTGCGGCCGGCGGTCGAGGGCTGACCGAAGCTGGGCGTGCGCGAGCGCGCACGCCCACTGCTCAACGGACCATCGACTCGACGAGAGCCTGGTACCGCCCCTCTCCACGCAGCGGCTGCAACTCGGGGCACGCGAGCATCCACAGCACGTCGGCGAACCCTGCGCTCACCGCACGCTCCAGGTACGTCAGCGCCGCCGGGACGTCGCCCCTCAGCATCTCGACCCTGGCGAGATTGAAGAGGGCGATCTCGGACGGCGGCGACGCTTCCAAGGCCCGCTCGGCGGCATCGGTGGCTAGCCTCGGCAGCCCCAACTCGCTCAACACGAGACTGTGCAGCGAATGCGCGTCGGCAGCGTCGGGGGACGAGGCGAGCTGGCGCTCCAGCAGGGCCCGGGCCTCCTCCAGGCGTCGCCTGGCTCCCCCTTCGTCTCCTTGGCCTCTCAGAAGCTGAGCCAGCTCGATCCGGGAGGTGACGGACGTCGAATCGGCTCGGAGGGCCCCCTCGAGCGCCTCGGCGGCCTCGGCCACCGAGGCGGCCAGGCGCAGCGAGTGGGCGAGCCCGCGGTGATGCTCCGCCTCCGCTCCGTTCAGGGAGATCGCGCGTCGAAACGCGCCCGCCGCAGCGTCCAAGCTGTCGCTGCCGAGCAGAGTCCATCCCAGGTGATTCCACGCCCAATGGAACGCGTCGTCGACGGTGAGCTGTCGCCGTGCCAGAACGCTCGCCGAGTCGAGCATGCCGAGATGGAACAGCTGCAGACGGTTCAAGCCGCCGTACGCGAAGTTGAAGCCCCTGTCGATATCGAGCGCGCGTCGATAGGCCTCGGCGGCCTCCGCGAGTCGTCCCTCGCGCCACGCGATCCAACCGAGGTTGTTGTGCGGGGCCGGGCGATTGGGATACAGGTCGACGACCGACTGGTAGATCGCGGTGGCTCGCGCGTAGTCGCCTTCCACCAGGTCTGCGTGGAGGCCGCTGACCATGGTGGCCTCGTACTCAGTCAGGCGCCCCACATCCGCCAGAGCGCGAGAGAGGTGCCGAGCGCCGACCTCCGGATCGAAGAAGTCGATCTCGATCGCGCCCAGCTGTGCGTGCGCCGCGGCGAACGTCGAGTCGATCTCGATCGCGTTTCGGAGTAGGCGGCGAGCTTCCGCGACGTCGTTCAGGTGCGTGAGCGCGTCGCTGGCCAGCGAAAACTGCCTGAGCGCCGGCAGCGACGCCGTCGTGACGTCCCTCAAGGGAACCTGCTCCTGGACGGCGCCCCGGCTCTCACCCAGGGTCCGCCGAACCCGCGACGCGAGCTCGTCCAGGCCGCCGAGTAGATCCGCCCTGCTGCCCACTCGGAGGGACATCGTGTGGACTGGGTCCTCGAGCACCGGGTCGAGCACGCTCAGCCCGAGGGTGTAGCGTCCCCCGATGCCTATGACGCTCGGGGCAAGCACGTACCGGACGCCCTCCCGCTGGGCGATCTCTCGGCCCACCGCGTCCGTGACGCGGGTTCGGGCATCGAGGGTCATCCGCCGGAGCGTCTGCTGGATCCGCGCAGCCGGGAACACCTTGATCAACCGGGACTGTTGGAGCGCGAGCACGAACGCTGCGTCCAGCGACTTGTCCAGGATCGTGTCGCCGGTCGTGTTGTCGAATTCCGTGATCAGGATCCACTCGCCGTCCGAATAGGCGAGGCTCTCGGTCGCCCCGACGGAGAGGATGAGCCACGTCGCGGCGACGGCCAGCGCCGCCAGGCCGACCACCCCGGGCCCACGGGCCCGAGACCTTCTTCGCGGGGGCTCGAGCGACCTGGATGCACCGGCCTCCGCGATCGCGCGCATGAAGTCGCCGACCGTGGCAAATCGATCCGCAGCGCTCGTCGAGAGCGCCCGCGTCAGCGCGTCGTCCACGGTCGCCGGCACACCGTCTCTCAGGATCCCGATGGAAGGGGCCGGAGTCGTCAGACGCTTTGCGACGAGGGCTCGTGCGGTGCGGGCGACGTGCGGCGGCTCGCCGGCGAGCATCTCGAACAACACGCAGGCGAGGCTGTAGAGATCGCTCCGGGCGTCGATCGGCCCCTCCGACGCCATCTGCTCGGGACTCATGTAGGAGGGCGTGCCCATCGCCAACTGGGTCTGGGTCAGGCGCTCGGCGCCCGCAGCGGTGACCGCTCGCGCGATGCCGAAGTCGGCCACCACCGCGTGCCTGCCCGAGAGGAGGATGTTGCCGGGCTTGATGTCGCGGTGCACGACGCCCTGCTCGTGCGCGAACTCGAGGGCGTCGGCCACCTCCGCGGTGATGCGGAGCGCCTCCTCGAGGGGGAGCTGCCCCTCGCGGTCGAGGCGCTCCCGGAGCGACTCGCCGACCACGAAGGGCATCACGTAATAGAGGAGCCCGTCCGCGTCACCCGAGTCCAGCAGGGGGAGGATGTTGGGATGGTTCAGGCCCGCCGTGATCTTGATCTCACGGAGGAAGCGCTCCGGGCCCACGGCCTGCGCGAGCTCCGGCCGCAGCACCTTGAGCGCGACGTCACGATCGTGCCTCAGGTCGTGTGCCAGGTACACCGTGGCCATGCCGCCTTCGCCGATCACTCCTTCGAGGCGATAGCGGTCGTTGAGTGCGTGACGGAGTCGCTCGCCGAAACCTTCCATACCTCTCGTTACATCTACTACATGACCTCCCTACTGAAGTGCCCGCCTCACCCGCCCCCTCGAGGGGTGGCGTCGCCCTCTTCGAGGCCGAGCGCCCAGCGGATGCCGCCGGTCAGGTGTGCCCGGAAGACCGGGTCGCTGACCCAGATGTCGTCGCGGTGCCCGATCGACGTATAGAACGATCGGCCCTGCCCGTATTCCCGCACCCACGACTGGGGGTAGTCGCCGCCGGCCTCGAGCTCGAGGCCTTCGAGGTTCGTGGCCCCCGTGTCGATGCTCAGTAGCACCCTCACGCGATCGCGCGAGAAGCCCATCGGGATGCGGTTGCCGAACAGCACGTCCACGTTCTCGTCCGGGCTATCAGCCGTCCAAGCGGCCCTCCCGTACTCGTAGAACTCGTCCACGATCGGCCAGCTCGGTCCGAGCATGCGCGTCGCGGGGTGCTGACGGTCCTCGACACGCAGCACGAAGACGTGGCGTTGCTGGATCGCGCGGCGGAAGTAGCCGCCGAGCATTTCGCCGAACCGCGGGTAGTCGTAGAAGGTGAGCGCCGCGTTGTGCACACCGACCAATCCCCCGCCCTGCCGCACGAACTCCACGAGCGCCGCCTTCTGCTCCGCGCTCATGGGCAGATTGCCGTTCGTCATCATCATCACGCCGTCGAAGCCGGCCAGGTACTCCGCCGTGACCGCCGACAGGTCAAGGCTCTCGCGCTCCTGGAGGTACCCCTGGAGGGTCGTCACCTCGAAGCCCGCCTGCGGACCCCATTCCGTGACGGCTCGCTCTGCGTCGTCGAGGCTCGTGTGCTTGTACAGGCCTGCGTGGGTGAGCACCAGCAGCCGCTTGGGTGTCTGCTGAGCCTCTCCGCCAGCTGCCGAGACGAGCGCGAGGATCATCGCAACAGCCACGGCCCCGAGTTGCACGCGCAAGATGTGCGGGCTACGCTGCGGTCGAGTCCCCCTAACAGGAGCAGATGCCATGTTCCGTGCCTCCCTCATCACGCTCGCCCTCGTCGGAGCCAGCATGCCGGCCGAGCCGATCCAGGCGCAAGAGGCGACACCGACCCACGTGGTGATGCGTTACTTCAAGTGCGCCCAGCAAGGAGCGGCCGTCGCCAACCTCCAGGAAGGCCGTGCCATCGTCGACCAGATGATCACCGAGGGCAAGTTCCTCCAGTACGGGATCCTGGCCCACAACTGGGGTGACGAGTGGAATGTCGTCGATTTCTTCGTCGTCGACGGCATCGACTCGTTCTTCGGTGACTTCGGCGAGTTGTTGCAGCGGACAAATGCAGCTGCCGAGGGACAGGAGGAGGACGACGACGGGCCGTCCTTCGGCGAGAACTGTACGGAGCACAAGGACAACATCTACACCTACGTCGCACCGCCGATGTGAGCCCGGAGCCACCGGGCGGGGCGCGCGCGCGGCGCCCCGCTCGGCCCTAGAACATCTCCGAAGATTCGGGCTCGGAGTGCTCGCCGCCCTCGTAGCGGTTAGGGATGAAGTCCCCGGTGATCATGTCCCGGTACGAGAGCCCGGGGCCGACCATCGGGTAGACGCTCGCCTCGGGGTCGATGATCACCTCGAGGAAGGCCGGTCCGTCGAACTCTAGGAACTCCTCGACCATTCGAGGCACGTCGTCCTTCTTGCCGAGGCGCCTCGCGTACTCGAAGCCGTCGGCCTGTGCGGTCTTCACGAAGTCCTTCTTGCGGAGCGACTTGTCGGAGGCCGACAGGCGGCCCTTGAAGAAGAGGCGCTGCCACTGCATGACCATGCCGTCGCCGTAGTTGTTCAGAACCATGACCTTGATCGGAAGGTCGTAGGTGGTGACGGTCTCGAGCTCACCGAGGTTCATGCGGATGCTCGCGTCGCCGTCGACGTCGATGACGAGCTTGTCGCGTCGCGCGAACTGGGCGCCGATCGCGGCGGGTAGGCCGAACCCCATCGTGCCCATGCTCCCCGACGTCAGCCAGAGGTTGGGCTCGCGGAAGTCGCAGTACTGGGCGGCCCACATCTGATGCTGGCCGACGCCCGTGGCGACGATGGCTTCACCGCGGGTGATCTCGTTCATGCGCTCCAGCACGTACTGCGGCTGGATGAGCGGGCTCTCCCGGTCGTAGTTCAGCCGGTACTTCGACTTGAGGTTGGCGATCTCCGCGTGCCATTGGTCGAATTCACCCCGGAAGTCGTGCTTCCTACCATAGGCGACGAGCGTCTCGAGCGCGGGTGCGAGCCGACCGACGTACGACCAATCGGCACGCTTCACCTTGTGGATCTCCGACGGGTCGATGTCGAAGTGCAGGATCCGGCGCGCGTTGGCCGCGAAGGCGGCCGGCTGCCCAGCGACTCGGTCGTCGAAGCGGGCGCCCAAAGCGATCAGCAGATCGCAGTCGTCGACCGCATAGTTGGCGTACGCCGTCCCGTGCATCCCGAGCATGTGCAGCGAGAGCGGGCGCGTGGTGTCCATCGCGCCGAGCCCCATGAGCGTCGTCACCACCGGGATGCCGAAGGCCTCGGAGAGCGCGCGCATGCTCTCGCTCGCCTCCGCCTTGATGACGCCGCCGCCGGCATAGATCAGGGGGCGCCGGCTCTCGGCCAGCACCTCGAAGAACTGCCTGCACCGCTCCTCGTCGATCGCCCGGCTATCGATCTGCTCGAGCCGGTGCCGGTATCCCGGGATCGGGAGCTGGCCTTCGCCGCGGAACGGGCCCTCCCAGTTCTGCACGTCCTTGGGGATATCGATGACGACCGGCCCGGGGCGCCCGGTCCGCGCGATCTCGAACGCCGTGCGCACGGTCGCCTCGAGCCGGGTCGCGTCCGTGACGAGGAAGACGTGCTTCGCCACGCCGGCCCCCATGACCGCCGAAACGGGGGCCTCCTGGAACGCGTCCGACCCGACCGCCGCGGTCGGGACCTGCCCGCAGATCACGACCATGGGGATCGAGTCGGCCAGGCTGTCCCGCACCGGGGTCACGCAGTTCGTCGCGCCGGGTCCGGACGTGACCATGACGACACCGGGCCGTCCACTCGCACGGGCGTAGCCGGCGGCCATGAAGCCCGCTCCCTGCTCGTTGGCCGGCACGATGAGCGGCATCGGCTCGACCCCGCCCTTGGCGTGCTCGGCGTTGTAGCGGAAGACCGAGTCGTACGTCGGCAGGATGGCGCCGCCGCTGTACCCAAAGATCGTGTCTACGCCCTCTTGGGCGAGGACGTGAACGATCATGTCGGCTCCGCTCATCACGCGGCCCGCTTGGGCGGCGGAGCGGCTGGGCTTGGGCCTGACCTGGGTTTCCATGGGACGACCGGGGTGATCCGTTGCGCGAACTGGCAACCTCGACGGGGAGGCGGCCCATTGCAATAGGCGCGTCCCCGGGGCGAACTTGGCGCCCCCCGGAGAGGCCGGGGGACCGACGCTCCCGAAAAGCCCGTCCCATGCGGCACATCATCTCGATCCTGCTGGAAAACCAGGTCGGCGCCCTCGCGAGGGTGGCGAGCCTCTTCTCGACCCGCGGCTACAACATCGAGAGCCTGAACGTAGCGCCGACCGACAACCCGGCGGTGTCGAGGCTGACGCTGGTTACGGCAGGCTCGGACGAGGTCATCAACCAGATCTCCAAGCAGCTCGCCAAGCTCATCGACGTGGTGAGCATCGCCGACATGACCGGCATCGACCACGTCGAGCGCGAGCTGGCGCTCTTCAAGGTGCTGACGCCCGACGGCGCCAAGCGGGAGCTCGCCGCACTCATCGACGAGTTCGGCGGGCACGTGCTCGGTTACGACGAAGGTCACGGCACGGTGGAGCTCGTAGGGAACGGGCCCGAGATCGACCGGTTCATGCAGGAGGTCGCGGACATCGCGGAGATCGAGACGGTGGTCCGCAGCGGAGCGATGGCGATGGCCCGCGGCTCACCCCTCCTGGACGTACCAGCCGAGAGCTGACAGAAGACTCCAGACTTCAGGAACTACAGCAAAGAAGACGAGGGATCCATGGCGAAGATCCAGTTCGGTGACGAGCTCGAAAACGTGATCACCCGCGACGAGTGGCCGCTCGAGAAGGCCCTCGAGACGCTGAAGGACGAGACCATCGCGGTGCTCGGGTACGGCGTGCAGGGCCCGGGGCAGGCGATGAACCTGCGCGACAACGGCTTCAACGTCATCGTCGGTCAGCGCAAAGGCGGCAAGACGTGGGACAAGGCGGTAGCCGACGGCTGGAAGCCGGGCGAGACGCTCTTCGAGATCGAGGAGGCAGCCGAGCGCGGCACGATCGTCCAGTACCTCCTCTCGGACGCTGGCCAGATGGCGCTCTGGAAGACGGTCAAACCGCTCCTGACCAAGGGGAAGTGCCTGTACTTCTCGCACGGCTTCGCGGTCACGTTCAAGGAGGACACGGGCGTGGTGCCCCCGAAGGACATCGACGTCGTGCTGGTGGCGCCGAAGGGCTCGGGCACGTCGCTGCGCCGACTGTTCCTCCAGGGGAAGGGCCTCAACTCGAGCTACGCGATCTTCCAAGACGCCACCGGGCGTGCCAAAGAGCGCGTCGTGTCGCTCGGGATTGGCGTCGGGTCGGGGTATCTCTTCGAGACCGACTTCAAGAAGGAGGTGCTCTCGGATCTCACCGGAGAGCGCGGCATCCTCATGGGAGCGCTCGCCGGCGTCTTCGAGGCGCAGTTCAACTGCCTGCGCAAGCGCGGGCACTCGCCGTCCGAGGCGTTCAACGAGACGGTCGAGGAGCTCACCCAGAGCCTCATGCCGCTCGTCGCCGAGAACGGGATGGATTGGATGTATGCCAACACGTCGACCACCGCGCAGCGCGGCGCACTCGACTGGCGCCACAAGTTCCGGGAAGCCGTGGCGCCTCTCTTCGAGCAACTCTACGAGAGCGTGGCCAGCGGCCACGAGGCGCGTGTGGTGATCAAAGCGTGCAGCGCCTCGGATTACCGGGCCCGCCTCGAGTCGGAGCTGAGCGAGATGGCGAACGAGGAGATCTGGCGGGCCGGCAAAGCCGTGCGGGCCCTGCGGCCGGAGGCCTCGAAGGGTTAGCGGAGCGACAGGACGGTGCGCGGATGAGCGAGAAGGAGAAGCAGGCGCCGGGCGGACCCGACCCGCAGACGGCCGCCGTCCGCACGCAGGTCGACGTCTCCTCCGCGCGTGAGCACTCGGTCCCTGTCTTCCTCACGTCGAGCTTCGTCTTCGACAACGCGGAAGAGATGCGCGCCGCCTTCGCGGACGAGATCGACAGGAACATCTACAGCCGGTTCACCAACCCCAACGTGGCCGAGCTGTCGGAGAAGATCCGGATCCTCGAGCGGGCCGAGGCGGGCCACTCGACGGCGACGGGCATGGCGGCGGTGTTCGCTACCTTCGGCGCGCTGCTCTCGGCTGGTGACCACATCCTGGCGTGCCGCTCTCTCTTCGGCTCAACCCACACGATCCTGACTAAGATCCTGCCCCGTTGGGGGATCACCCACAGCTACTTCGACGCGTGGGACCCGGACTCCTGGGACGAGAAGGTCCAGGACAGCACCAAGCTGGTCTTCGCGGAGACACCCACGAACCCGGCCGTCGATCTCGTCGACCTCGAGCGGCTCGTGGCGCTCTGCCGCAAGCACGATCTCCTCTGTGTGGTCGACAACTGCTTCGCGACACCGATCCTGCAGCGTCCGCTCGACTTCGGCGCCGACCTGTCGATCCACTCGGCGACGAAGTTCATCGACGGTCAGGGGCGGGTGATGGGAGGGGTGGTGGTCGGCCGCCAGGACCTGGTGAAGCCGATCTTCGACTTCGCCCGGGCGACGGGCCCATCGCTCTCGCCGTTCAACGCCTGGGTGCTGTCGAAGAGCGTGGAGACGCTCGAGCTGCGCATGACGAAGCACTGCGAGAACGCCATGGAGGTCGCGCTCTGGATCGAGGGCCAGAAGGGGGTTAGCGAGGTGCGCTACCCATTCCTGCCTTCCCATCCCCAGTACGAGGTCGCCAAGCGACAGATGTCGGCCGGCGGGGCCATCCTATCGTTCAAGCTCGATGGGGGCATCGAGCAGGGTAAGCGTTTCCTCGACTCGATCCAGATGTGCTCGCTCACGGCGAACCTCGGGGACACCCGCACGATCGTCAGCCACCCGAGCTCGACTACACACGCGAAGCTCACCGAAGAGGAGCGCCTCGCCGTCGGTATCACGCCCGGGCTCGTGCGCATCTCCGTGGGTCTCGAGCACCCCGACGACGTCATCGCGGACATCCGCCAGGCGCTGTCGCGCTCGCGCTAGGGTAGAGCCAGCGCCACCCACTCCCCGGAGTGATCGCGGCCGCCCACCGCCACGACGATGTATTGCCGTCCCTGGTGGACGTACGTCATGGGTCCGCTCGTCGTCCCAGCCGGAAGCTCCGTCTCCCACACCACCTCGCCGGTCGCCTTGTCATAGGCGCGGAACCCCCGCCCCCACATGCTCGGATGCGTGCCGCCGAAGACCTCCGCGCCATCCCCGATGAACAGGAGCGTGCCGGTCACGAGCGCCACCGGCCGACTCGCGATCCCGAGCGGCGGCAGGTCGAGCCCCCCGAGCGCGGGGTGGTCCCGGTGCGCGTCGCCGTTGGCGGCCTCCCAGACGTGCTCGCCCGTGTTCATGTCGATCGCCGTGATGTGGCCCCAAGGTGGCTTCACGATGGGGAGCCCGTCGATGTAGGGCGCCTCCCGCTCGGGGCTCCAGTACTCCATCTCCGAATCGGGGTCGGTCGCCCGCGCGAGCCTGTAGACGCGGGGGATGGCGTGGGAGAAGGCGTAGTAGTAGCCGGTCTCCGGATCGAAGGCGCCCGTGTTCCAGTTACCCGAGCCCCACGAGCCGGGAACCATGAGCGTGCCGCGCTTGCCACCCGGCTCGTCACTCACGATCGAGGGTGGCGTGAAGATGGGCCCGATCACGAAGGAGTCCGCGACCGCGAGCGCGCGTGCCCGCAGCTCGGGCGTCAGGTCGAGCAGGTCATCGGTCGTGATGCCCTGCCGAGTGAAGGGAGCCGGCTTGGTAGGGAACGGCTGCGTGGGCGAGGCCGCCTCGCCGGGCACGTTCGAGCGCGGCACGGTGCGCTCCTCGATCGGCCAGACGGGCTCTCCCGTCTCGCGGTCGAAGACGTAGAGGAAGCCCGTCTTGCTCGGCTGCATCACAGCACGGATGGGACGTCCGTCTACCGTGATCTCACCCAGGGTGGGCGGGCCGACCGTGTCGTACTCCCAGAGGTCGTGGTGGACCATCTGGAAGTGCCAGACGTGCGCGCCCGTGCGAGCGTCGAGCGCAACCAAACTGTTCGAGAACAGGTTGTCACCCGGTCGGTGGCCGCCGAAGTACGCGGCCGTCGGCGCGGTGAGCGGAACGTACACAAGGCCGAGCTCCTCGTCGGCGGAAAGGCAGCACCACGACCCGAGGTCACCCGAGTACCGCCAGGAGTCGTCGCCCCACGTCTCCACGCCGATCCCGTCCTCACGCGGTACCGAGTGGAAGATCCAAACGAGCTGGCCGGTCCGCACGTCGTAGCCCCGCACGTCCTCCGAGGGGGTGCCCCGCCAACGCATGCCCGAGTCCCCCGCCCCGTCGACCGTGCCGCCGACGACGATCACGTCCCCGACGACGATCGGCCCGGAGGACCACGAGTAGCGCGTCCCTCCCTCCGGAATCAGGCTCACCCGTCCTCCCTCTCCGAAGCCCGGCGCCGGCGCTCCCGTGCGGGCGTCGAGCGCGTAGAGCCACGGTCCGATCACGGCGAGGAGGCGCCGGTCGGAGCCGTCCCGCCAGTAGTCGAGCCCGCGTGTGCTGCCGCCGTCGACGTCGGAGCGGGCCGGTGACCAGGGCCTCTGGACCCAGAGCGTCTCCCCGGTGGCCGGGTCGAAGGCCTCCACCAGCCCCCACCCGTTCGGAGCATAGAGCACGCCCTCGACGAAGATCGGCGTGGCGCGCAGGTTGCCCCGCAACGGCACGTCCGGGTAGGCCGCGCTCAGCGACGGGTCGACGCCGGGACGGCGCCACGCGACGCGGAGCCCGTCGACGTTGCCACCGTCGATTTGGGCGAGCGGTGAATAGCGCGTGAAGGCGCGGTCGCCTCCGTAATAGCGCCACTCTTGCGCATCGACCGCGGCTCGGGTCCCCGCGAGGCAGGTGAGCGTCGCGAGCGAGGCGACGACGAAGCCGACGGAGCGCATCATGGGCTACCTTCTCCCCTCCACCTCCGCGATGAAGGCGAGCGTGTGCTGCTTGACCTCGTCGGTGACGGACATGTGACCCCGATCCGCGTAGTGCACGAAGCGGTGCTTCACACCGGCCCGCTCGAGCGCGCGGGCCATGTCGATCGCCTGCTGCACGGGCACCGAACGGTCGTCATCCGAGTGTACGATGAGGATCGGTTTCGTGTTCGGCCCGATGTGATGGATCGGCGAGGCCAGCCTACGCGCCGCGACCGGATCACCCTCGATGGGGGTCCAGAGGTCACCCCACGAGAGCGTGTTCAGCTCGTACGGCCCCGCCGCGCTGATGACCGCGCGCACGTCGCTACGGGCGGTCTCCCAGCCACCGATTCGCTCGTACGGCCCCTCCCCGAGCGTGGCGGCCAGCGCCACCAGGTGGCCACCCGCCGAGTTGCCGATGAGGTAGATGCGGTCCTGGTTGATGCCGTACGCGTCCGCGTGCGCGTGGACCCAACGGATCGCGGTCTGCAGATCCTGATAGGCCGCGGGAGCCGGCGTCGCCCCCACGAGCCGGTACGAGATCGTCATCGCGAAGAATCCCTGGCCCGCCCACTCGGCCACTTGGAGGCCCTCGGGATTCACGCGCTCACCCGCTCTCCACCGACCGCCGTGCACGTACATGATGACCGGGAGGTTGCGGCCGCCCACCGGGTACGCGATGTCGGCGAGCATCGCGGAGCCGTTCGTGCGGCTGTAGATGACGTCCTTCTGCACCGTGATCGGCGTCTGCGCCTCGGTGCCGGCCGCGAGCGCGAGCAACGCGAGCGCGATGAGTGTGACTCGCCTTTTCATGGTTCGCCCTCCTGTGGACGTACTGCTTACCGGAGCCCCCTGTAGAACGCCCGAATGTCGTCGACGAGGAGCTCGGGCTCTTCGAGCGCCGCGAAGTGACCGCCGCGAGGCATCACCGTCCAACGCACGATGTTGAAGTTCGCCTCCGCCCAGGCGCGTGGCGTGAAGTAGATCTCCTTGGGGAAGATCGCGCCCGCGGTGGGCACCTCGACGTAGCGCACGGGGCGACTCGAGGGGTTGTGGCCGTTCTCGTAGTAGATGCGGGTGGACGACGTGATCGTCTCCGTCACCCAATAGAGGGTGATGTTGGTGAGGAGCTGATCCTTCGTGAACGCCTCCTCCACGTCGCCCGAATGGTCGCTCCACCCGTGGAACTTCTCCACGATCCAGGCAGCGAGCCCGGCCGGAGAGTCGTTGAGCCCGTAGCCGAGCGTCTGGGGCTTGGTGCCCTGGATCGCCTGGTAGCCGCTCCCTTCGGCGAACGCCTCCACGCGCTCGCGGCGGAGCTGTTGCTCCTCCGGCGTCACCCCCTGGTTCGGGTCGGTGCCAGGCGGCGGGCCGCCGAGGATGAAGTTCGAGTGCAGCCCGATCACGTGCTCGGCGTGGTGACCGGCGATCCAACGCCCGATGATCGCGCCCCAGTCCCCGCCCTGCACACCGTACCTGTCGTAGCCGAGACGCTCCATGAGCGCGGCGAGCACGTCCGCGATCCGCTCGGGGCTATAGCCGGGCTCGGCCGGCTTGCCCGAGAAGCCGAAGCCGGGGAGGGAGGGTAGCACGAGGTGGAAGCCGTCGGCCGCGCTCGCACCGTGCGCCGCCGGCTCGGTGAGAGGGCCCACCAGCCCCGCGAACTCGACGAACGAGCCGGGCCAGCCGTGGATCATCAGGAGCGGCACCGCGTCCGGGTTCGGGGAGCGCTGGTGCACGAAGTGCAGCTCGAGGTCGTCGATCGTCGTCTTGTAGTGGTCGAGCTCGTTGAGCATCCGCTCCTGCGCGCGCCAGTCGAACCCGTCGCGCCAGTAGGCGAGGAGCCCCTCGAGGTACGCCCTTTCCGTGCCGTACGTCCATCCGGTGCCCGGGATCTGGTCGGGGAGTCGGGCGCGCGCGAGCCGCGCACGCAGGTCGGTCAGCACCGCGTCGGGCACGGCGATCGTGAAGGGACGCACGTCGTCGCCGGCGGGCGGCGGGCCCTCGTCGCTCATACGCGGCACGGAGCCCGGCGGCTCGGCGGAGCATCCGGCCGCGGCCAGGGCGAGGAGCAGGCGCGCGGCGCTTCGTCCGGCCCGCCTACCCACGCCCCTCCAGAAGCTCCTCGACCGCGGCCACGAGCTCGCGGCGGTCGACCGGCTTCTCCAGCGTTCGTGCCGCGCCGAACAGGGTCGACGCCTCGAGCTGGCTTCGGCTCTGTCCCGAGATCGCGATGATCCGGGCTTCGGGGTCGACGTTCTTGAGCGCAGAGATCAGACCCAACCCGTCGGCGCCCGGCATCACCATGTCGGTTACGACAAGATCGATGCGCTGACGCAGGTAGAGCTCGACGGCCTCGTTCCCCTCGCCGGCGAACGACACCTCGTGGCCCTCGGGCTTCAGCATGGCGGCCAAGCTCACGCGGTCGGTCTCGTCGTCGTCGACGATCAGGATGCTCGCCAAGGGGGCCTCCTCGGGGTTCCCTGGATCCAGCTCGGCACGGCTCGCGCCGGGCTCCGGCACAAGGTACCGCGGAGCCCTCGGAGCGGCATCCTCTCAGGGCAGGCGGAAGACGAAGAGCATGTTGCCCCCGGACCGCTGCCGAATCTCCGGGGTGAGGCTCCTGTAGTTCGGCCCGCCGCCGGCGGCGATAGCTACGTGCTGCACGCCGTCGACCATATACGTCACCGGAAACCCCCCGGCGCTCGCGTTCAGGATCTGCTCCCAACGCACCTCACCCGTACGCGCGTCGAACGCGCGTAGCCGACGCGCGTCGTCGGTCGCGAAGACGAGCCCCCCGCCCGTGGCGAGCACGGAGCCACCGAATCCGGCGCGTTGCCGGCGCTGCCAGAGCGTCTGCCCCGTCCGTACGTCGACGGCGGTGAACAGGCCGACCTGCCCGTCCGATCCGGGTACCGGGACCCGCCTGTACTCGGCCGAGTCGTGGTAGTCGCCGACGCCCGGCCGAGTCGGGTTGAGCGCGTACGTCATGCACGTGTTGTTGCTCGGCGCGTAGAGCGCGTTCGTCTGCGGGCTGTAGGCCACGGCCTGCCAGTTGATCCCGCCACCTCCCAGGTGGGGGCAGACCAGCACCTCCTGCTCGATCGCCGGGAAGCGGAGCGCCGGGTTCGCGATCCCGCGACGGTTCGCGGGATCCACGCCGACGATCACGTTCTGGTAGCTGGTGGGCCGCGCCCACAGGAACTCACCGGTGCGCGCGTCCAGCGTCCACACGAGCGCCGGCTTGCCGGGCAGGCCGGTGATCACCTTTCGCCTCCCGCCAGGCACGAGCTCCGGGTTGATCCAGGCCACGGCATCCGCCGCCGGTGCTACCTCGGTCTCGACGACGAGTCGCTCGAACGGGTGATCTTGGTCCCATTCGTCGCCCGGGAGATGCTGGAAGTACCAGACCAGCGCCCCGGTGTCCGCGTCGAGGGCGATCGTCGAGTTCGTGTAGAGGACGTCGCCGTCCTCGCTGCCACGCTGCGCCGAGCCCCACTGTACCGGCACGCCCACGCCGGCGAAGATCAGGTTGAGCTCGGCATCGTAGCTCGGGGACATCCACGAGGAGCCACCGCGGCGCTCCGCCGCCGGGACGCCTCCCCAGCTCTCGGAGCCCGGCTCGCCATCCCCCGGGATGGTGTACGTGCGCCAGACCTCCTCGCCGGTGTCGGCGTGGTGCGCCGAGATCCAGCAGCGGGTGTTGATGTAGTAGCAGCCCGACATGCCGGCGACGACGCGGCCTTTGATGATCATGGGACCGCCCGAGTAGTGCTGCCCGACGGTCCAGTCCCCGACCTGCTTCTCCCACACGACCGCGCCCGTGCGCGCTTCGAGGGCCACGAGGTAGGCGTCGTGCGTGGCGATGTAGAGACGGTCCTTGTAGAGCGTGGCGTTCCGGTTCGCGCACGCGAGCGTGGCGGCGTGCTCGACACGCGTGCGGCGATAGTCCCAGAGCAGGGTTCCGTCGCGCGCGTCGACCGCCTCCACGAAGTCACACGCCTGCGGGAGGAACATCACGCCGTCGTGCACGAGCGGCGTGGTCTCCTGGAGCCCCCCCTCGAGCGTCCACGCCCAGGCGAGCCGCAGCGTGCCCACGTTCGACGTGTCGATCTGGGTGAGCGGGCTGTAGCCCCAGTGCGAGGTCGTCCGCCGCCACATCAGCCAGTCACCGGCCGGCGGGTCGAGGAGCATCGCGTCCGTCACGGGGGTGTAGCCGTCGAGCGGGGACTGGGCGTGGAGCGGAGCCTGAGCGGCGAGCGCCGTCGTCAGGAAGGCCAACAGCAGCGCGTGCCTCAACGGCCCTCCAGCTCCGCGAACACGCGCTGGAGGCCCTGGTCCGTGATCTGGTCGGCGAAGCTGGCACGCTCGGACCAAATGCGCCGGCCGCGCAGGTCGATTCCGGACGCGTTCACGTACGCGGCTGCCAGCGCCACGGCGTTGGCCTGGTGCACCGAGCCGGCGCGCGCATGCGCCGCGAGATCCTCCCACCCTGCGTCGTCGGTGACGATCCAGAGTCCGATCTGCTCCACGGTGGGCGCGACGGCCGGGTAGATGTCCACTCCCTGGAAGAGCCACATCAGGTCCGCGACCTCGGTGGGGCCGTCGGGCCTCAGCGTCAGCCGGTCCGCGGTGGCCGGAGCCCGCGGAGCGCGCTCGGCGCGACGGGCCTGCACGCGCCACGCGCGGGGCCCGTCCTCGCGCAGCACCACCATCCCGTCGCGGCGCGCGACCATGTCGCCGGCCTCACCCGCGGCCTCGAAGTAGGACCCGGCGGGGAGCGTGACGACCATCGCCTCCGGCACCGTGCGCCGGATCGTGAGCGCGAGCGCGTCGCTCCCCGCCCCGGCCACGGACAGCTCGACCCGTCCTGAGCGGAGCGCGTCGGCAAGGTCGTAGTGCCGGGGCGCTGCGGCCGTGGACGGCGCCCCTCGGGGCCCGGCGCCGAAGACGAACAGGTGCTGACTCGGGAGGAACTCGTGCAGGGCGAGCAGCTGGAAGCCGGCGGTCTCCCATTCCGCGAGCACCTGCCGGACCGACATGCGGTGCTCCGCGCGGATGTGGTCTCCCGTGCCGTCTTCGACGCGGTACTCGAGAAGCGCCACGCGCCCGCCGGGGGCGAGAGCCTCGCGCATGCGGGCGAGCATCGCCTCGGGCTCGGCGAACTCGTGGTACACGTCGACCAGGAGCATCCAGTCGATCGCTCCCGCCGGCAGGTTCGGATCGCCGGCCTCGCCCAACACCGGGACCACCCCCTCGAGACCCTCTTCCTCGATGTTCTCCATCAGGATCTCGAGCATCTCGGGCTGCACGTCCACCGCGTACACGGTGCCCCCGGGCGCGACGAGGCGTGCCATGCGGCGGGTGAAAAAGCCAGAGCCTGCACCGACGTCCGCGACCGCGTCGCCCGGCGCGAGCCCCATTACCTCGATCACCTGAGCAGGCATCTCCTCCGCGACCCGCTGCGGGCGCTCGAGCCACTCGGCGCCCCGGAAGCTCATCACGGCGGCTGGGGAGCGGACGCGCGGCGCCACGGGGCTGTCCTGTCCCCAGGCGGGGGGCGCGGCGGCGCACGCGAGGCCCAGGGTCAGGGCGAGGAAGGACGGACGACGCATGGCTCGGCTCCGGAGGCGCGGGGGTGCGCGCACATCATGGCGTGCCCCCGCCGGAGGCGAAAGGCGGCCCGGACGGCGGGCCGGACGTCGCTTGCGGGGGCAGGAGGCGGCGCCCACGTTCAGGCATGCCCGCCTTCACCCGCAGGGGCTTCCTGCACTCGCTGCTCGGCGTCGCCGTCCTGCCCAGGGGACACCGCCCGGCCCGGCGGCGCTGGGTCGGCCGCGTGCGCACGGTGGCCGGAAACGGCGAGCGCGGGTACCGGCCCGAGGGTTCGCGGGGCGCGCGCGCCACCGAGACCCCCGTCGACAACCCCTACGGGATCGTCGTCGGACCCGACGGTGGGCTCTACTTCTGCGAGGTCGACACGGGACGGACCCGCCGCCTCGACCTCGCCACGGGCCTACTGACCACCGTAGCCGGCAACGGCGAGAAGGCGTACGTGGGTGACGGGGGGCCGGCGCTCGCGGCGGCCTTCTCCGCGCCGCACGAGATCCGCTTCGACGCGGCCGGGAATCTCTTCGTCGTCGAGCGGGACGCTCACGTCGTGCGGCGCGTCGACGCGCGCACCCGGACGGTCACTACGGTCGCCGGCACCGGAGAGCCGGGCTTCTCGGGAGACGGGGGGCCTGCGACCCGCGCCCAGCTGCGGCAGCCACACAGCATCGCGTTCGCAGCGAGCGGTGAGCTGCTCATCTGCGACATCGGGAACGCCCGCCTGCGCTCGGTCGACCTGGCCGCCGGCACGATCCGCACCCTGTCGGGGACGGGGGAGCGGGTCGCTACACCGGACGAGGGACCCCTGGCCGGCACGCCGCTGCGGGGCCCCCGGTCCATCGACACCGATCCGGCGGGGAACGCCTATCTGGTCCTGCGCGAGGGCAACGCCGTCTTCCAGCTCGACCTCGGCGCGGGACGGCTGCGCCGGATCGCCGGGACCGGCGAAACGGGGTACACGGGGGACGGGGGCCCCGCACGCGAGGCCACGTTCAACGGACCGAAGGGGATCGCGTACTCCGCCGCGGACCACGCGCTCTACATCGTCGACACCGAGAACCACGTGATCCGCCGCATGAGCCTCGGGAGCGGAGTCCTCGATACCGTGCTCGGTACCGGAGAGCGCGGGGACGGGCCGGACGGGGACCCGCTGGGCTGCAAGCTGGACCGTCCGCACGGCGTCTTCGTGCACGAGGGGATCGTCTACGTGACGGACAGCGAGAGCCATCGCGTCCGCGCCCTCGAAGGCGTGGTTTGAGACGCTGACTAGGGGTTGAGCCAGTAGTTCACCTTGATCATGAGGATGTTGTCCGAGGGCGTGGTGAACATGTCCCCGGCGTCGTCCCAGAAGTCGAACCGGCCGACTCCGGGCCCCATGACCTCACCGGTCAGAGAGTTGATCCGGCGCTGTTGCCAGACCAGGAAGAGCGTCGAGCCCGGCCGCCACTCCCACCGCAGCACCGCGTTGCCGAGTAGGCTGCGGTAGCTGAAGTCGCGGTCGGCGACCTGGAAGGACGCGGCCGGGCCCGTGCCGTCCGGGTCGACGACGTAACCGCCACTCGAGGTGCGTGAGACTGTTCCGACGTCCTGCCCGTACGTGAGGAAGTCGAAGGTTTCGGGCGCCCGGAACTCCTTCAGGTCTCCGTAGTCGCCCACGGAGATGAACGGCTCCACGTAGAGCTGCAGGGAGAGTCTCGGCGAGATCGTCACGTTCACGCGCGCGTCGAGCGAGAGCGTGGTGCGGTGCAGCTCCGCGAAGACGTACCGGGATCCGAAGGTGGAGTTCGCGAGCGCGTCGCCGATCCGTGTTACGTACTGTGCCGTCGTGTAGGAGCGCGAGTACGTGGGCCCGAAGCTCACCTGGAGCATCTCGCGGAAGCGCGCGTTCAGGTCCACTTGGACCTGGCGGTCCCACGCCCCGGCCGCATTGGATCCCCATCCGTAGTTACCGCGGACGGTCAGCGGGCGGCGACCGTCGGAGCTGAGGTTGAAACGCCCCTGGAAGCTGCTCGGCGTCCGTGCGATCGGACCCCCGCGCGTGAGGCGGTCGTCGTCGGTCCAGGGATCGACCTGCACGCGTAGGCTCGAGCGCCAGTAGTTCAGGAGCTCGATGTTGACCTGGGCATTCACGTTCGCGAAGACGCGATCCCCCGCCGAGTTCCACTTCGCGTCCGGACTCGCGCTCGCGTTCCAGGAGCGCAGGAAGCGTCCCGGGTTCGGCTGGTTGATCTGGTAGTGGGTGTCGAAGTAGATGCGGTCGGCTTCCGACTGGAAGCCGAGGTCGTTCGTCTCGAATCCGGGGCTGACGTACGCGAAGCCGTTCCGCATCGTGAAGGTGCCGGCCTGTTTGCCGAGGAACGCCATCGCGTAAAGGCCGTCGAGCGACGTCGCCGCGGCATCGAGCTCGAGGTGCTCGGCGTCCGGTCTCTGGTAGTAGCGCGCGGACGTGCGCTGGGTACGCGTGATCGCGGGCGCGCTCCCTTCGACGCGGCTCCCCGCGAGCAGGCCGGTGACGATCCAGCTTCGGTCTCGGGTCTCCACCGCGAAGTCGAAGCCGCCGGTGTACCCCGCAGAGTGCAGCCGATCCTCGAGGGGAGAGCCCGTGAGGCCGCGGTTCAGGGCAGTCGCCATGACACCGAAGCGGGTCGCGCCCCCGCGGACCTGCCGGCGCAGCCGCCCGACGAAGTGGTTCGCCGCCGGCTCCACCTCGATGCGCCCCGGCGCCTGCGCGGCGTCGACGTACGAAGCGTCCTCCCCCTGCGTGACCGCCTCCAGGACACCGAGCGACCACCCCGAGCCCACGCGCCCCGTGACCTTCGCGGCCCCGAGGATGGTGGTGGCGGTGGGCGCCTCGGAGAAGACCGCCGAGCTCGGCGCCGACCCGGTGGGCGGACCGCCGATGCGGCGTGAGTAGAACATGTCCGGCGGCCGCCCCACGCTCCCCATCGGCCCCATCTCCCCGAACTCGAAGATGTCGGCGCCCTCCACGAAGAAGGGGCGGCGCTCCTCGAAGCGGGTCTCGAAGGCGGTCAGATTGATGACGGAGGGATCGACCTCTACCTGGCCGAAGTCCGGGTTGACGGTGGCGTCGAGCGTCACGTTGGACGCGAGGCGGTACTTGAGGTCGAGACCCACTCCACCGAAGTGGTCCGCGCCGCTCCGGTACGGGTTCTCGAAGCCGACCCCGACCGGGGACTCGAGCTGCAGGTACTCGCCGCGGGCCACCACGTACGGCAACAGCTCCAAGCGGCGGCCGGGCTCGATCCCGGCGATCCCCTGGAGGTGGGCGAAGCGCGACACCCCCGCGCGCTCCAGAGCCGGCGTGAAGGGGAACGTGGAGGTTTCCTGGTTGCGGTGGATCGCGCGCTCCACCTGGATCCCCCAGACCTGCTCCTCCTGTCTGCCGAAGCGGAGCTGGCTGAACGGGATGCGCATCTCGACCGACCATCCCGACTCCGTCACGGAGACCGCGAGGTCCCAAACCGGGTCCCAGGAGGAGTCGCCCCCGCCGGTCCGGTTACCGGTCACGATCGCGTCGCCCTTCACCCCGGACGGGTTGGTCCAAAGCCGATACGCGGTCTCGTGGTCGTGGTAGCTGTCGATCAAGACCACGAAGCGGTCCGAGTCGCCGAGGCCGGCGTCCCGCCTCGCCAGGCGGGTCGTGACCGGGCTACGGTCGTCGAGCCGCGCCCCCACGTACACCGCGTCGTCGTCGTAGAGGAAGCGGACTTCCGTGTGCTCGGTGACCGGCTGCCCCTCCAGGGGAACCGATTGACGGAAATCCGTGACGGCGGGCACCGAGGCCCACACCCTCTCGTCGAGCACGCCGTCGAGCTCGATGGCCCCGTCCCGGCGCGACGCATTCGCAACCGGCGCTGCGGCGTGAGAGTACCCGCCCCCTCCCGGTGCCTGCGGACGGGCCCCCGCTTCCGGGACCTGCGCAGCCCCACCGCCCCGGGCGGCGAAAAGAAGGACTGCTGCGAGCAGGCCCGGGGCTACGCGGGGGACAGTCAGGAGGGTGAAGGGTCGCACGAATCCCGGGAAACGAGAGATGCGGGGAGGACAGCCGCCGGAAGGCCGCACCATCCTACAACGGGAGCCCACGCATGCAAGGACCCCCGAGCCCGGGGCTTCGCTGGCCCTCGGGCGCAGGGAGGCCCTCCTAGAACGTGGCGATCGCGTTGAAAGGCGCCGCGGTGCCCCCGATGATCTTGGGGATCTGCCAGCTCACCATGAACTCCCAGCGGCGCCGGGCGGCGGCCTCACGCGCGACGTCCTCCAGATACCCGTTGTCGACCAGGGGCAGCCCGATGTTCACCTGAGTGAGCTGGTGCACAGGGCGGTTCAGCCCCTCGACGCCCGAAGGCTGGACGTCGTTGACGGCG